>CALWJQ010000085.1 GCA_944381055.1 uncultured Clostridia bacterium
GGTATGAGCAGGTCCCGGCCAATGTGCAGGAAAAGATTATTGCCGAAGCCAAGTTCTCGGCAGATGACGACGAATAGTCATTGATTTTTCCAGGCCCGGTGGGCATTGTCCACCGGGCTTTTTTTACCGCAGGGCAAAAATGTACCGTGCGCGGCAGGAAAGAGTTTGACACAGGGCGTCCCTGCACGCGAGTACTGAACATGCGCGGAGGTGGGTTATGAAGACATTCAGAAAAATTACCCTGCTGGTTTTTTGCCTGCTGCTTTTCTGCTCCTGCTCGCATGCCGCGGGAAAACGGCCGGAACCCGGATTGGATGATGACGGACAGATGAAAGTCGTCCGGGCGGCGTCGGGAGCCGGCATTCTCGGCCTGTTGAGCGGGGCCGTGGCAGGGGAAACGGATTTTTTTGAAACAGGGATAGGAGAAGCAATCAATATCGTCAATATGAGGCAGGCGGTCAGCCCCGACGATGAGGCCGCGGTGGCAAGAGCGGCTTTTACTGTCATCGACTTGGACGGGGACAGTGTTAAAGAGGTTGTTCTGTGGCTGGCTGTTAATGGGAATGAGTATGGGTGCGAGATTTTACACTGTCAAAATGAAAAGATATATGGCTACCTGCTGCCGTATCGCGCGTTTAACAGCCTGAAAGAAGACGGGACTTTCCATTTTTCGAGCGGGGCCGCGGACCAGGGAACGGGCAAAATCCGTTTTGACGAGCAGGAATATTGGGTCGACAGAATAGCATTTTCCGAGTCCATGCCCGGCCCAGACGGTCAGCTGGCGGTATCCTTTATCATAGACGGCCGGGAGTCATCGCAGGGTACTTTTAAAGAGAAAATGGAGCGTCAAGACGAAAAATGCGACGCTGCCCGATATGATTTTACAGAAGAAAATTTGGAAAAATATCTTTGCTGATGCGGCCCCAGTATTACAGAAAAAAGTGTAAAATGATTTCAAAGTATATCAAAGATGCGAATTTTGAAGAAACGGGCTTCAGCTATACGCTGTCGCTGATTTCAGGCAAATACAAGATGATTATCCTGTACTGCCTGATGGAGTTCGGAGCAGTTCGGTTCAACGAGCTTCAGCGCTATTTGCGCAAAATTTCAGACAAGACGCTGAGCCAAAATCTGAAAGAGCTTGAAGCCGACCGGCTGATTATCCGGACGGTTTACCCGCAGATCCCGCCCAAAGTAGAGTACAGCCTGTCAGACAAAGGAAAGTCGCTGATGACGGTACTGGATCAATTGTGTGTTTGGGGGGAAGAGCATCGCAGTGAACGCTGACATGAAAGCAGGGCGGCATGGCCTTTAGCCATGCCGCCCTGTGCAGTCAGGAAAGAAAGTTGAATGATCTTGTAAAGCGAGAGCCTGAATCCTGCTCAGTCGGCCAGATATTGGCGCACAAGCTCCTGCAAAAGCTCGTCGCGGTCGATTTTGCGAATCAGGCTGCGGGCGTTTAGATGGTTGGTGATATAGGTCGGGTCCTCTGACAGAATATACCCGACGATCTGGTTGATGGGATTATACCCCTTTTCACGCAGAGCATCATACACCGTGGTCAGGATGCGCTTCATCTCCTGATCAGCCTCGTCCGCAATGGTGAATTTGCGGGTGCCGTCGAGCATCAAGAAAACCTCCCCATAACAATATTACAATTATTATACACCGGTTTGCGCCCAAAGTAAAGCGCTAATATTATGCGCGCAGCACTGCCTGGTATTCTTTTTCGAGCGCGTGCAAAGCGTCGGACATGGCTTTGTCGACTTCGGCGTCGGTCAGGGTGCGGTCAAAGCAGCGGAAGGCGAGCGAGAAGGCTACGCTCTTCCGGCCTGCCGGCACCTGTGAGCCGCGGTAGACATCGAACAGGGCGATGGATTCCAGGTGTTCGCCGGCCGCGGCGGAAATGGCCTTTTCCAGCTCGAGCACGGTGACGTCTTCGTGCACAACGACGGCGAGGTCACGGGTGACGGCCGGGTATTTGGGCAGCGGACGGTACGCTTTTTCGGTGTCGCGCAGGGCGAACAGCTTTTTCATGTCGATTTCGGCCATATAGACCTCGGTCCCGATGCCGTAGTTCTGCGCGCACTGCGGGTGGATCTGCCCGATGACGCCGATGTTCCGGCCCCGGACCGTCATGACGCCGCAGCGGCCGGGGTGATAGGTCGGGTTGTCTTTGCAGGGCAGAACCTCGAGCCCGTGTACAGCCACCATGTCCAGGATGGCCTCGGCCGCGCCTTTGAGGGCGTAAAAATCGCCGCCGCCATAGCTCATCAGGGTCAAAATCCGGTTTTCTTCGGGCAGGACGCTCATATCGGCGCGCCCGTCCCTGACGGCGGGAGTATAGGTCGTCGACAGCTCAAAAGCCTTCATGGCGGGGGTGCGCAGGTTGTAGTTGCGGGCCGTCACCTCGAGCATCGAGTGCAGCGGCGTGGTGCGCATCAGGCTCTGATCTTCGCCCAGGGGGTTTTGGATGACGACGGCGGTGCGCAGGGGGGAATCCTGCGGCAGCAGCAGCCGGTCAAAGGCTTTGGGACCCAAAAACGACAGGGTGACACATTCCATATATCCAGCCGAAATGCAGGCGGCGCGCAGCGCATGTTCAAACTTTTGCCAGTCGTTGAGCCCGCCGATGGTCGTAGCGCCGCTCAGCAGGGTGGGTTCGATGCGGTCATAGCCGTACATGCGGGCCGCTTCTTCGGCCAGATCAGCCATGCCTTCGGCGTCGTCACGCCACGAGGGGACGGTGACGCGGCCGTTTTCGACCGTAAACCCGAGCGATTCAAGGCTGCTTACCATGTCGGCGTCCGGAATATCCGCGCCGATCAGGGCTCGCATTTTGTCCGGCTCAAAGGGAAGGACGCGCGGCTGCTTGGGGTTGGGATAGGCGTCGATCACGCCGCCGATGACTTCGCCGGCCCCCAGCATTTCGACCAGCTCGCAGGCGCGCAGCAGGGCAGGCATGGTATTTTCGCAGTCCAGGCCCTTTTCAAAACGCCCCGAAGCCTCGGTGCGCATCCCGATGCGGCGCGACGCGACGCGGACGCTGGGGCCCGAGAAGGTGGCGCTTTCAAAGACGACCATTTGGGTGTTTTCGGTGATTTCGCTGTTTTCGCCGCCCATGACGCCGGCAATGCCGACTGCCTTGACGGGGTCGGTGATGAGCAGGGTTTCGGACGCGACGCGGCGCTGCTGCCCGTCCAGCGTGGTGACGACTTCATCGGGGCGGCTGCGGCGCACAATGATTCTGTTCTGTTCGATGCAGGCGTAATCAAAAGCGTGCATGGGCTGGCCGTATTCCAGCATGACGTAGTTGGTGATGTCGACGATGTTGTTGATGGGGCGCACACCGGCGTTGCGCAGGCGCTCACGCATCCACTGGGGCGACGGCTCGATTTTGATGTTTCTGACCATGGCGGCGCTGTAACGCGGGCACAGATCGGGGGCGTCGATTTCCACTGAAAGCAGATCGGCAATATTGCCCGACGCTTTGTGTACGGCGGGGGTGTGCAGGCGCAGCGGCGTGCCGAACGACGCTGCGCTTTCGCGCGCCAGGCCGATGACGCTCAGGCAGTCGGGGCGGTTGGGGGTAATTTCAAAGTCAAAAATAACGTCGTCCAGCCCGAAGAGAGGGCAGACGTCCTGGCCCGGCGTGCCTTCGGGCAGGAACAGAAGCCCGTCCGGATCGCCGTAGGGGACGTCGTTCTGGGTCAGGCCCAGCTCGGCGAATGAACACATCATACCCTGCGACAGCTCGCCGCGCATGGCCGTCGTTTCGATGCGGTGCCCGCCGGGCAGAACGGCGCCGTCGAGTGCGACGGGGACGAGCGCGTTTTCGCGGATGTTGGGCGCGCCGGTGCAGATTTGCAGGGTCTTGTCCCCCACGTCGACGTCGCAGACCACCAGCTTGTCGGCATGGGGGTGCTTGCGTACCGACAGGACGCGGCCGACGACGACGTTTTTGATTTCATCAGACGGCGATTCCCAGCCTTCGACTTTAGAACCCGTCATGGTCATGCGGGCGGCGTAGCTTTTGGGGTCCTGGCGGACGTCGGTGTATTCCTGAAGCCATTTGTAAGGCAGTTTCATAAAATGTGTCCCTCCTTAGAATTGCGACAAGAAGCGCGCGTCGTTTTCAAACAGCAGGCGCATGTCGTCGAGTTTGTAGCGGCGCATGACAATGCGTTCGAGCCCGATGCCAAAGGCAAAGCCCGAGTACACGTCCGGGTCAATGCCGCAGGTGCGCAGCACGCGCGGATGCACCATGCCGCAGCCAAGGATTTCGATCCAGCCTTCGCCCTTGCACAGCCGGCAGCCTTCGCCCTGGCATTTGAAACACATCATGTCCATTTCGGCGCTCGGTTCGGTAAAGGGGAAGTGGTGCGGGCGGAAGCGGACGCGGGTGTCTTCGCCGTACAGGCGTTTGGCGAAAATTTCGAGCGTGCCTTTGAGGTCGCCCATCGTGATGCCCTTGTCGACGACCAGGCCCTCGATCTGGTGGAAGACCGGCGAGTGGTTGGCGTCGACGGCGTCTGAACGGAAGACGCGGCCCGGCGCAATCATGCGGATGGGGGGCTTTTGCTTTTCCATCGTGCGTACCTGCATCCCCGAAGTCTGGGTGCGCAGCACGATGTTGTCGTTGACGTAAAACGTGTCCTGCGTGTCGCGGGCCGGATGGTTTTTGGGAATGTTGAGCGCTTCAAAATTGTAATAGTCCAGTTCGACTTCAGGTCCTTCGGCGATGGAAAACCCCATGCCGACAAAAATGTCGCACAGTTCGTCGAGCACGATGTTGAGCGGGTGTTTGCGGCCCGTGGCCATCCTGACGCCGGGCATGGTGACGTCGATGGTTTCGCGCGCAATGCGCGCTTCAAAGGCGCGGCGTTCCATGTTCGAAGCCGCCTCGTCCAGGGCGTTTTCAATTTTGGCGCGCACCTCGTTGGCAAGCTGGCCCATTGCCGGGCGTTCTTCGGGGCTGAGCGCCCCCATGCCGCGCAAAATGGCGGTCAGCTCGCCCTTTTTGCCCAGAAAGCGGACGCGGACGTTTTCCAGCGCCTCTTTTGAGACGGCGCCCTGGATATCGCCAAGCGCGGTGTCGAGAATCTGCCTGAGTTTCTGCTTCAATGTCAACAGCTCCTTGTATGATGAAAATAAAAAACAAAAAAGCTTCCGTCCCCATAGGGACGAAAGCAACCTTCCGCGGTACCACCCTGCTTCCCGCCGCATCCGGCGGGCGCTTTAAGCCGTAACGGGGCCAGCCGCCGGCGTCTACTGCCCACAGGGTTCCACGCCGGTGCTCGGGAGTGAACTTCGCGCAGCTGTCCGGCAGGCGGCTTGCAGCCGGTGGCCGCCATTCTCTGACGCAGGAACGGGCTCGCTACTCTCTCCGTCATCGCATTTTGCAATATACATCTTTTTATACCATATTCCGCAGCAAAACGCAAGGGAATTTTGCGTCTGCATGTGAAAATCCGCCGAATGCGCCTGAAAACGGCGCAGAAATTCAACAGGGCGGGCACAGGATCAATGACTGAATAAAAAAATCATATTGATTTAAGTTTTTCATAAAAATTGAGTATTTTAAGCAAATTGAGCGAATAAATTCGAATTTACGCGAATAATGAATCATAAATCGTTCCCGAATGGAAGAAAAAGGGATATCCTGTATGCAAAGGGAGGAGAGAACATGCATATACTGGCGAATTTCGCCCGCGCAGTCAGCGAAGCGCGGGAATCAAAGCACTGGTCCCAGGAAAAGGTTGCCGAACTGGCTGATATTTCAACGCGCTGGTACCAGCAGATTGAAAAGGGGGATGTCAGCGCGGGCTTTGAAATCTGCGTCCGCGTCGCGCGGGTGCTCGGGCTGGACCTGAACCAATTCCTGGATAAAGGGGACAAGAGCGATGCCGATACGGTACTGCATGTTTGAAAGCTGGGAGTACAGTGAAGACGCGGGGAGCTACCGCACTTTTGGCATCTGTGCCCTGCAGGACGGGGATTGCGCGGCCCGCGTCGCCGACGTGTCGCTCGATCCGGATTTTGTCGCGCGGCTGGCGCGGCGGTGTACCCGGTCGGGGCTGGATCCGCTGCATTTGCCCGATGTGGTGGAAGACGCCTTGAACGCACCGGCTTGAGCACGCCGGCGAATTTTCCCTCTTTACAAGGGCGCGCAGTTCTGTTAGAATAAAAACAGAACAAATGTTCTTGAAAGGCGGCGGGAAAATTGGACCTGATGCAGAAGCTGACCATTTTGACCGATGCGGCCAAATATGACGCCGCCTGCACGTCGAGCGGCGTCGGGCGGAGCGGGCAGACGGGGGGCATCGGGGACGCCGTCGCCTGCGGGATCTGCCACAGTTTTGCGGCCGACGGACGGTGTATTTCACTGCTCAAGGTGCTGATGAGCAACGCGTGCGTCTATGACTGTGCCTACTGTGTCAACCGGCGGAGCAATGATGTGCCGCGCGCTTCCTTTACGCCGCGCGAGCTGGCCGATCTGACCATGCAGTTTTACCGCCGCAACTATATCGAGGGGCTGTTTTTGTCGTCGGCGGTGGCCGGCAGCCCCGACGGGACCTGCGAACGGATGCTGCGCGTCCTGACGTTGCTGCGCAAAGAGTACCGGTTTGGCGGGTACATCCACGTCAAGGTCATTCCCGGGGCAGATCCGCGGCTGGTCGAAGCGCTGGGGCTGCTCGCCGACCGTATGAGCGTCAATATCGAGCTGCCGTCGCAGCGCAGCCTGCGCCTGCTGGCGCCGCAGAAGGACCGCGACGGTATTTTAAAGCCCATGGGGCAGATTTCGCAGGGGATCGCCCAGCAAAAAAGCGATTTGGTGCGGTACAACCGCGCGCGGCGCTTTGTGCCGGCGGGGCAGAGCACGCAGATGATTATCGGCGCTACGCCGGACACCGATTATCAGATTCTCGGCCTGACAGCCGGCCTTTACAAAAAGTACGGGCTGAAAAGGGTCTTTTTTTCGGCATACATGCCGGTTGTCGAGGGGAAAAACCTGCCGGCAATCGGCACGCGCCCGCCCCTGCTGCGCGAGCACCGGCTGTACCAGGCGGACTGGCTTTTGCGTTTTTACCGCTTTGATGTGCATGAAATCATCGATGAGCGCCACCCCAACCTCAATCCGCTCGTCGACCCGAAGTGCAGCTGGGCGCTGCGGCATCCCGAGTATTTTCCGGCCGAGGTCAATGACGCGCCCTACGATCTTCTGCTGCGCGTGCCCGGCGTCGGGGTACGCAGCGCGGGGCGCATCGTCAAGGCGCGCAGGGTTCATTCGCTGGATTTTGACGCGCTCAAAAAAATCGGGGTCGTGCTGAAGCGGGCACAGTATTTCATCACCTGCCGGGGGCGGTCGATGGTGCGGAAGCAGCAGGGGCCCGAAGGGGTTTTGCGGGGGCTGCTGTCCGACCGCAGCCTGTCCATGCTGCCAGGCGCGCAGGGGGAACAGCTGTCGCTGTTCGAAGTCAGCGACGAAGATTTGAGGAGGTGTCTGATCCCGTGAGGCAGGGCGGAGAAGTTTACCGGTATGACGGGACGTGGAAGGGGTTTTTGTGCTGCGTTTTCACCTGCTTCGAGCGGCGCGAAGCGCCGGCGGACATCCAGGGCGGTGAAGGGGCGCAGCAGAGCCTGTATCCCGCCCGGTACGTCGTTACCGACCCCGAACAGGCGCGGCGCGTGGCGCGCTGGCTGAATGGGACGCTGGGACCCGAGGTGGCGTCGCTGGCGCGCGAGGGGTTTTTGTCCAGCCTGCCGCAAAGGGAAATGCACATTTTACGCCTGCTTTTGCTGGCGCGCAGGCTGGGGCCGGCGGCTGCGTCGGCGCACGGCGACCGGTCTGTCGCGGCCTTGCGCACCGCCGTATACCAGATGCACCAGGAAGCCCATCTTTTGACCGGTTTTATCCGGTTTGTCGAGCGCGGCGGCGTGTTGACGGCGACGATCTCGCCCAAACACCAGGTGGTGCAGCGGCTGGGGCCGCATTTCAGCAGCCGGTTCCCCGGTGAACGCATTGTCATTTTCGACGACACACACCGGCTGGCGCTGTGGTGCCGGGGCGGACGGTGGGGCGTCGTCCGCGCCAGCGTACAGTTCCCGCCGCCCGATGCGGCTGAAGAACAGTGGCGGCAGCTGTGGAAGCGGTTTTACCGCGTCATCGGCATCGAAGGGCGCGAAAACCCGCGCTGCCGCATGACTCACATGCCCAAGCGGTACTGGAAGCACATGACCGAAATGGAAGAAGAAGCGCCCCTGCCCGCGCATGCGGAACGGGAAAGCCCGGGCGGCCTTTTGCGGCCTTGCGCAGGAAAGGGCGATATGATACAATAGACCCATCCGCCCGGCGGAAAACAATGGGAAAAGAGGATGGACATGAAAACAATACAGGCAGAGATCGAACTGAAGGACGGCGGCGTCATTACGCTGGAACTGTACCCCGAAACGGCTCCCATTTCGGTCGACAATTTTGTCAAGCTGGCGCGCGACGGGTTTTATGACGGCATCATTTTCCACCGCGTGGTACCCGGCTTTGTCATTCAGGGCGGCGACCCGACGGGTACCGGCATGGGCGGCCCCGGGTACCAGATCAAGGGTGAGTTCCGCGCCAACGGCGTCAAAAACGATTTGAAGCACACCCGCGGCGTGCTGTCCATGGCCCGTGCGCAGGACTATGATTCGGCAGGCAGCCAGTTCTTTATCATGGTCGAGGACGCGCCCCATCTGGACGGCCAGTACGCTGCTTTTGGCCGCGTGACAAACGGTATGGACGTTGTGGACAAAATTGTCGAGGATGCGCAGAACGGCGTCACCGCCGAGATGAAGACGGTCCGGATTCTGTGACATGGTGACTCTCGAACGGGCAGACGCACGGGACTTTGCCCTGTGGCGGTCGCTGGATCCGCGCCTGGACGAAAGCGAATACCGTTTCAAGGCGCAGGCCGGGCGCTGCCTGTTTGTGTTCGAAGACGGGCAGGCGGCCGGCGTGCTGCGCTGGCAGCTGTTTTGGGACTGGATTCCCTTTGTTACCCTGCTGTGGCTGCCGCAGGAACGCCGCGGCCGCGGCGTGGGCCGCCGCGCCATGGAATTGTGGGAAGAGCAGATGCGCGAAAGCGGCCGCACCCTTGTCATGACGTCGACAATGGCGGAAGAGCGGGCGCAGCATTTTTACCATCGCCTGGGGTACCGCGACTGCGGCTGCCTGGTCAAAAACTGCCCGCCGCTGGTCGAGAACATGGAAATTTTTTTAATGAAACCGCTGTAAAAAGCAGCCCCGCGCGGCGGGGCTGTTTTCAGTATGAAGAAAGGGGGAGACAGGTGCTTGCCATTTTGTCGCCGGCCAAGCGGATGAAAGACGAAGACTGCCTGGCGCCGCAGACCGAACCAGTGTTTTTAGAGCAGGCCGGGCGGCTGCTCGGCGTTTTGCGATCCATGACGCTGCCGCAGCTGCAAGAGCTGCTGCAATGCGGCAACGACATTGCGCACCGCAGCTGGGAACAGTACCAGCGCATGGATCTGCGTTCTGGGCTGAGCCCGGCCGTGCTGGCCTTTGACGGAATCCAGTACCGGTATATGGCGCCCGGCGTGTTCGACGAGCGCTGCTTTGCCTATATCGGCCGCCATGTGCGCATCTTGTCAGGGTTTTATGGGCTGCTGCGCCCCTTTGACGGGGTGGCGCCCTACCGGCTCGAAATGCAGGCGCGCCTGCGCACGGATTTTTGCGCAGATCTGTATGATTTTTGGGGAGAAGCCCCCTGCCGCGCCCTGCTGCGCGAGACCGACACCATCGTCAACCTGGCGTCCGGCGAGTACAGCCGGCTTATCCGGCGCCACCTGCCCAAAGGCGCGCGCTTTGTCACCTGCGTTTTCGGCGAACAAAAAGACGGCCGGATCGTCGAAAAAGGGGTGTATGTCAAAATGGCGCGCGGCGAAATGATCCGGTTTATGGCGGAAAACAACGTCAGCCGCCCCGAGGAGCTGCAGCAGTTCGACCGGCTGGGCTTTGCTTTTCAGCCCGAACTGTCCGGCCCGGACAAGCTGGTCTTTGTTTCGCCGCCCGGCCGGAAAAAGCGCGCCTGAGGCTGCCGGCCAGATCCGCGCCGCCGCAGAAAAGGAAAAATCCGCTCGTGCGAGCGGATTTTTTGCGTCAATATCTCGTGACCTGTACGCGTTTGCCCATTTTTTTCAGGCAGTCGGCCAGATTGTCGACCAGCTGCATCTTGATGTTGAAATTGATGGGCAGGTTGGGGTTCTGGTGCGCGGGGTTGACGGCGCGGCCGACGTAAAAATGGATGTCCGTCGCCTGTTCAAAGAGCATCCGCGCGATGAGCGACGCGCCGTCGCGCTTATAGCTCCAGTCGGTGTAGCGGGTGTTGTCTTCCAGGTAATTCTGGGCGTATTCCAGCACGCGGCTGAACGTGATGACCCCTTCGGTCACCAGGTCGACGCCGTCAATCGTGGCGATGGGCGGGATCTCGGGGTCGAGGTAATCCATACAGGTTTCCACCGTCTTGCCCAGGTACTCGGCCGCCAGTTTGGACGTCGTGCCGCCGCAGACAATGTGCCGGCCTTCTTCGCCGAAAAACCGCTCGTGCATTTCGCGCAGGTCGTCGGGGTTGCGCGGCGGGCCGATCATCAGGCTGACCGGCTGGCGCCGCCGCACCTTGACGGCGAGCACCGTCGTGTCGTCGCCCGGCATCCCTTCGTACAGGCGGTTGCACTCGTTGAGCAGAATGGTCGAATAGGTCTTGGCCGTGAAATCAGGGTCGTACATCAGCTCGAGAAAGTCGATGACGTTTTCGCGCAGCCAGCCGAAATTGAGCGTCATGCCGACGCCGGCGTGGATGACGCCGTCGCTCATGGCCAGGAAGATGTCGCCTTCCTGAAGCGCCACGCGTGAGCGGTAGATTTTTTTGCCGCCGATGATCCGTTCTTCTTCGGGGTAATCGAGGTGCTTGCCGCCGCGCAGCAGAATGACGTGGGGGTTGTCAAACTGGATGATTTCGGCTTCACGGTTATCGACAATGCGCAGAATGGTAAAAGTCGAATAGGCGACGCCGCGCACCGAGCACACCGGCAGCGTAGCCGCAATGGTCTCGACGCATTCTTCGATGCTGATGTTGTTGGCCATCAGCGTCGAGATGATTTTGCTCGTCAGGGTAGACAAGATGCAGGCCTTGACCCCGCTGCCCAGACCGTCGGCCAGCACGGCGGTAATGGTGTTGTCGCCGTCGGGCTCAATGACGTCGATGTGATCGCCGCAAAGCTGTTCGCCTTTTTTATTCAGGCTGTAATAGCCGATGTCGGTGCAAAGCTCAGTCATCGTTCAGCGACTCCTTCAGCTTGGTCAGTGCGATTTTTGTTTCGGCGGTCGTCTCGCCGAGCAGCGATGCGATTTCCTGCACGACGCGCATCTGTTTTTCAATGACTTTGTCTGTGACCTCGATGGTGTGGCGGCTGGCGGCGTCCTTGCGCGCCTGTTCTTCGGCCTCGCGCGTGACGTCGCGCAGAATGGCCATCAGGTTGTGGTACTTGCCGTCATACACAATGGTCAGCTCGACGTGTTTTTTGTATTCCGGCAGATAGACCTGCGCGGCTTTGCTGGTGCGTTTGTTTTGCAGGGCCTGTAAAAACGGCTCGGGGTTTAAGTAGCGGACAATGGGCTGCCCGACGGCATCCGAAGGCAGGGCAATGTTCATAATGGTGCAGGCGGCGGGGTTGATCTGCTGGATCTGCATGTCTTCGTCGAGCAGGATAATGCCGTTGGGGGTATTTTCCAGGACGTTGCCGGAAAAGGTTTCGGCTTTTTCCTTGAGGTACGGCAGGCACATGGTCAGGTCGGCCTTGCCCAGAACAACGGCTTCAGCCTTTTCGCGGCAGGTATTGTAACCGCAGCTGCCGCAGTTGAGTTCCTGTTCGGGCGTCATCTTGCCCAGCGCGTGCAGGACTTCTTCAATGGCGCGCTGCCCCGGTTTTTGACGGTGCAGGCCCATAAAGCTGTGCTCGGAATGCAGCTTCTGGGCCGACATGTCGACGGCGAAGTCACAGTCCGGTGCATAGCGGTCGACATAAGCAAAATCGCGCACCGGCGCGCGGTGGTTTTTGCCCATGGCAGGGCCGCCGATGCAGCTGCCCGAGCAGGCCGACATTTCGATAAAGCAGTTTTTCAGGTCGCCGCGGATGACGTCCTGCAAGGCGGCAAGGCAGTTTTCCTGCCCGTCGACAACCAGATAAGTATAGTCCGGGGCCTTTTCGTTCATGGACCGCAGAATCCCGCCCGACGTGGGGAAAAGCCGGGCGCGCCCGCCGACCTCGGGCGGGTCGGGGATGTCCTCGAGGACGACGCTTTCGGCGGACAGCCACTGGTTGAGCTCTTCAAAGGTCAGGACGCAGTCGGCGGCGCCGGGGTATTCGTCGGCTTCCGCTTTTTTGGAAATGCAGGGCCCGATGAAAATGGCCGCCGCGCCGGGATAGCGGCGCTTGAGGTCAAGGCAGTGGGCCTGCATAGGCGTGCGGACGGGTGCAAGATAAGGCAGCGCTTCGGGAAAGTAGCGGCGGATCAGCAGGTTGACGCTGTGGCAGCACGAGGAAATCAGGACGTCAGGGTGTTCGGCGGCCAGAATCTCTTCATAGCGCTTTTTGACCATCGTCGCGCCGACTGCCGTCTCTTCGGCGCCGGCAAAGCCGAGCGCGGACAGCGCCTTCCGCATGGCTGTAATGGTGACGCCGGGGAAATCGGCGACAAAAGACGGCGCCAGGCTGGCGTATACCGGCCGGCCGGAAGCGATCAGGGCGCGGGCGCGGTCAAGGTCGCAGCGGATCTCTTTGGCGTTCTGCGGGCACACGACAAAGCAGTGTCCGCACAGAATACATTCGTCGCCGACAATATGGGCCTGGTTGTCAGAAAAGCGGATGGACTTGACCGGGCAGTGGCGGATGCATTTGTAGCAGTTTTTGCAGTTGGACTTTTTCAGGCGCAGGTATTCGTTCATAAAACCGCCTCCTTTTTCAAACTCATGAGCGGCTCACAGGCCGAGCGGCTCCAGGACATGCTGGCGGAAAACCTGGTCGAAATTATCGGTGCTGACGCCGGAGACGATTTCGTCGTCAAAACGGATGGAAACCCCCTCGGTGCATTTGCCCAGACAGAAAGCGGCGCCCAGGTTGACCCTGTCGGTCAGGCCGTAGCGCGCCAGATTGCTTTTCATCAGCTCGATAATGTTGTACGAGCCGCGCAGATGGCAGGAACTGCCGACACAGACAGATATATTCACAATATACATGCCTCCTCTGTAAAATGTCAAGCATTGATACGCTGCTATCATGGTATCAGGTAGGGGGGCGATTGTCAAGTGTTTGACAATTGCTGCCGTCAGCTTTTGCGGCTGCGGGCAGGAACCGTGCAAACAGAAAAAGGCAGAGCGGCTGCTGCCGCTCTGCCGGGGAATCAAACCGTTACAGCTTCATGGCGAAATCGCTGGTGGTAACGGTGTATTTCTGCACAAGGTCGTTGTACATGGCCGTGTACTTTTCACTGATGAGGTCGGTCTCGACTTCGGCTCTCCAGCGGGGCAGGCCTTCGCCGATGAAGTAGATGATGTGGTAGCCGTAGCTGGTCTCGACAATGTCGGTGTCGCCGCTGCGGCGCGCCGGATCGAAGATCCAGTCGTTGAATTCGCTGACCATCTGGCCTTCGTAGACGTTTTCGTAAATGCCGCCTTCGGGGGCGTTGCCGTCGTCGGAATACTCGCGCGCCAGGGCGGCAAAGCTTTCCTCGCTCTGGTCGCCGGCCAGCCACTCGTCATATACCTGCTGGGCCTTTTCCTGCTGCGCGGCGTTGGCTTCTTCAATTTCAGCCAGCTCTTCTTCAGTGGCGTCGGAAGCGGCAGTCTCGGTGCCGAACAGGATATGGCGGATGTTGACGGTCGTGGACTCGTCGCGTTCGCGGGAAATGAAGTAAGCGACGGTGTAGCCGTTATTGTTGTTGTCAATCACAGCGGTGTCGCCCTCGGCGCGCGCCGGATCGCTGTACCATTCGGCCAGCGGGCTGGTCGCCGTTGCGCTGCCGTTGGTGACCAGCGTGGCGTCGTCTTCTGAATACTTTTCTTTGTCCTCTTCGTCGGCATATTCCAGCGCCAGATCGATAAAGGACTGCTCGTCGGTGATCTGTTCGAGCATTTCATTGGCCAGGGCTTCGGCCGCAGCGCGGTTTTCTTCGGTCATGGCCTCGGCCTCTTCTTCACTGGTCGGCGCGCCCTCTTCAGGCTCTTCGCCTTCTTCGGGCTCGGTATAGGTGACGTTGTCGTAAGAGAAGGTGAAGTAGCGGTAAGAGACGTTGTCGTACTCGTCCTTGTGTTCGTCATAGTAAGTGTCGGCTTCGCTGTCTTCGACGGTCAGGCTGTCTTCAAGGACTTTGGCGTAGCCCAGCGCCGTGGTGCGGCGGGTGAGGAAGGCTTCAAAGTCCGACATTTTCATCCGGTTGCCGTAAACCGACTTGCGCAGGTCTTCAGGCTCCATTTCATACGTTTCGGCGGCATCTTCAAGCTGCGACAGCGACGACTGGTACAGCGCCTGCGCGTAGACGTCGTTTTCGTAGTCGTAGCCGTTGGCCTGCGCTTCGCTGTACAGCACATAAACTTCGGTGATCTGGCTGACCGCCGAATCACGGATATAGTCGGCAAAAGTGCGTTCTTCGTCGTACATCTGGATCTCCAGGGTCGAAGTGTCCATGCCGTACTGCGCGTAGGTGTTCATCAGTTCGGACAGGATATCATTGTAGTACATGTTGAACTCGAGGGCGCTGACTTCATGGTCGCCGACGGTGACGGCGGTCATACTGCGCTGCAAAACGCCTGTGGAATAAATAATGCCCCATGCGCCGCCGGCGACGACGAGCAGGCACACGACGATCATCGCCGCGCGGCCGAGAATCTTCCAGATCTTCGGTCCGCTCGGCTGCTGCTTGGGCGCGTGGCTTTCAGTTTCGTGTTCGCGCCGGATTCTGGATCCTTTTCCCATCTTAAAAACCATCCTTTGTTTTATAACTGTCTGTTGGAATATGCGCAAGCCTCATTGTACCGCAAAACAATGAAGGGTATGTTAAGAACATGTAAATTATCGGGGAAACCGGGGAAAATATCAACCCGTTTTTTGCCGGCGTCAGCGGTGCGGTTCTTCATTTGCGCCGCGGGCAAAGCAACAGTCTTTTTCGCCGCTCAGCTCGCGCTTTTGCACCGCATGGCCGTCCCACGACAAAAGCACGGCGCGTGCAGACGGATCGGATCGAATGACGAAATATTCGCCGTCCAGCTCGACAAAGGCCGTGTTGTTTTCAAGCGCAACGGCGTCGGCCGCCTGCCCGGCGAAAAAAGCGTCAAAGCCCTGACGCTCGGGCTCGTTGTAGTGCGGGCAGTGCAGAAAGGGTAAAAAGCCCAGGCCGCGCACCCACTTGTAAGCCGGCTTGTCCGCACCCGCGATAAACTCGCTGTCGCTGTGGCCGGCGATGAACCAGCAGATGGAACCTGCGCTCAGCCCCGACAGCACGGTACCCGCGCGATAGGCCTGGCGCAGGTATCGGTCAACCGACCGGCTGCGCCACAGCTCCATCATAGCTTCGGTGTTGCCGCCGCCCACATAAATAATGTCAGCCGTCAGCACCTTGCGCCGGATCCCGTCGTCGCTTTCCTCTCCGTACAGGCAGAGCGTGTCAACCACGCAGCCGAGCGGGGTGTAGGCAGCCCGGAACCGCTCAATGTATCCCGCAGAGTCATGGCTGGCCGTCGGGATAAAAAGCAGGCGGGGGTTTTCGCTCCGTGCCAGCGACACGATGTATCGGTCAATGGGAAGAGTTTCGCCGGCGCTTAAATCGCCGCCGCCGATGGCGACTATGCGTCCCATAAAAGCACCTCCTTGAAAATACGAATGAAGTGATTATATCATTATCCTGCCCGTTGCGCAAGCGGAAATGCCCGGGCAGGGCAGCACAGGGGATGAGGGTCGTACTTTTTGTCACGAGCGACAAAAAGTACCAAAAAACGCCCAA
>CALWJQ010000086.1 GCA_944381055.1 uncultured Clostridia bacterium
CCCAATGCCGCGCGGCTGTCGGTGCGGTTCTTCCTGCGCAACACCTTTGGGGGCTTCCTGCGCAATGTCCAGGCTCATCACGACCGCCTGGAAATCGTCCGCCCCGCTTACGATAAGTTCGAGACGCTGCCGCTGTGGAAACTGCTCAGCGAGACGGTGAATCAAAACGCGCGGGACAAGTCTCCCGTCCCCCGCTTGGCGATGGAAACGCTGCGGGCTGTTCTCGGCAATACCCGTTACCCTGCAACGCTCTTAAACGGCGTCACCCTGCGTATCCGGGCGGAACGCGAGATCACCCGGGGACGGGCCGCCATTTTGAAAGCATATTACCTGAAAAATCCACATCCTGACGTGCCAAAGGAGGTTCTGACCGTGTCACTCAACCCGGACAGCAGCAATGTTCCCTATAACCTGGGCCGCCTGTTTTCTGTTTTAGAGGCGATCCAGGACGCCGCCAATCCAGGCGTCAACACCACCATCAAGGACAAGTACTTTAACTCTGCCGCTGCAACCCCTGCCGTGATTTTCCCTGTTTTGATCAATCTGTCTCAAAAGCATCTGAAAAAGCTTCGGGGCTCAAATGCGGGGCTGGTCATCTTTTATGAAAAGCAGCTGGCAGATCTGTGTGCCCGTATAGGCGAAAATTACCCCAAACGCATGAATTTACCTCAGCAGGGTTCGTTCCAATTGGGTTATTATCACCAGACGCAAGCCCGCTACCAGAAAAAGGAGGAGAACAGGAATGTCTGAGCCCATCAAAAACCGCTATGAATTTGTCATCTTGTTCGATGTGGAAAATGGCAACCCCAACGGCGATCCCGACGCAGGCAACATGCCCCGGGTGGATCCGGAAACCGGCCTGGGCATCGTCACCGACGTGTGCCTCAAGCGCAAGATCCGCAACTATGTGGAGACGGTGAAAGAGGACGAGGCCGGCTATCGAATTTATGTCAAGGACGGCGTACCCCTGAACCGCAGCGATAATGAGAGTTTTCTTCAGGTGGGAATTGAAAATGCAGCCGGCATGAAACCGGAAGAGCTAAAGAAAAAAATCAAGGCCAAAAAAGACGAAGGGATCGGCGTAGACCTCGCCATCAGAGATTTTATGTGCCTGAACTTTTTTGACATCCGCACCTTTGGCGCCGTAATGACCACGATGGTCAAAGGCGCCCTCAACTGCGGGCAGGTCCGCGGCCCGGTGCAGCTGGGCTTTGCCCGCAGCATAGAGCCTGTCGTTCCGCAGGAAGTCACCATTACCCGGGTGGCTATCACTACCGAAGCCGACGCTGAAAAGAAGGACACCGAGATGGGCCGCAAATACATCGTCCCCTATGGCCTTTACCGCTGCGAGGGTTACATATCTGCTAATCTGGCCCGGAAGGTCACCGGGTTTTCGGAGAAAGATCTGGAACTGCTGTGGCAGGCTATCCTGAATATGTTTGAAAATGACCATTCGGCCGCCAGGGGCAAGATGGCGGTGCGGGAACTGATCGTTTTCAGGCACGACAGCGAGCTCGGCTGTGCGCCGGCCTGGAAGCTGTTTGAGACGGTCAGGGTGGCCCGGAAGGATCCAGAAGATCCCGCCCCCGCCCGGGCTTATCACGACTATATCGTCTCGGTGGACGAGGCCGCTGTCCCCGCCGGGGTCACATGCATCCGCATGGGGTGACCGCGTACCGCGACGAGGATCTGCTTCCGCTGTCCGGCATCCAGCACTTCGTTTTCTGCCGGCGGCAGTGGGCGCTGATCCATTTGGAACAGCAGTGGGAAGAAAACCTGCGCACTGCGGAAGGGCGGCTGCTTCATCAGCGGGCCCATGACGCGACCGCCCGGGAGCGCCGGGGCGACACCCTGATTCTCCGGAGCCTGCCTGTCGTGTCCCGCTCTTTGGGCCTTTCCGGCCAGTGTGATGTGGTGGAATTTTATGCAGATCCCTGCGGCGTTCCCCTTCAGGGCGAAGAGGGGCTTTGGCGGCCCTGTCCGGTGGAGTATAAACGGGGGAAGCCCAAAGAACACCAGGCGGATGAATTGCAATTATGTGCCCAGGCCATGTGTTTAGAGGAAATGCTGTGCTGTGCCATTCCCAACGGCGCGCTGTTCTATGGCGAGACCCGACGGCGCACGGCGGTTGCCTTTACGCCGGAGCTGCGGCAGACGGTTCGGGATGACGCAGATGAAATGCATCAGTATGCCTGCCGCGGCTATACACCCAGGGCCAGGCCCGCAAAGCACTGTAACGCCTGTTCTCTGAAAGAGCTTTGCCTGCCCCGGCTGGCCCGGCGCGGAAGCGTATCCGCCTACCTGAAACAGGCTATGGAGGACACGCTATGAGACGTCTGCTGAACACGCTGTTCGTCACCAGCGAAGACATCTACCTGTCCCTGGACGGGGAAAATGTGGTGGCCAGCCGGGACAAGCGGGAAGCCGCCCGCTACCCGCTCCACACCTTATCCGGGATCATATCTTTTTCCTATGCCGGAGCATCTCCTGCCTTGATGGGCGCCTGCGCGGAAAGAGATGTGTCCCTGGCCTTCTGTACGCCCCGCGGACGTTTTTTGGCCAGGGTAGCCGGGGAAAGCTCTGGAAATGTGCTGCTGCGCCGCGCCCAGTACCGAGCGGCAGACGATCCGGGGCTTTGCTGCCGCATCGCCCGCAGCATGATTTTCGGCAAGCTTTACAATGCCCGCTGGAGCATGGAACGGACCCGGCGGGATCATGGGCTTCGTCTGGATTCCGCCGCGCTTTCAGCGGTATCTGCTCAGCTTAAGGAACTGCTGCCGCAAATCGCGGAAGAAACCTCCGTAGATCGTCTGCGGGGGCTGGAAGGGGCGGGGGCAGCCCTGTACTTTGGGGTGTTCGACCAGTTGATTTTGGGGGAAAAGCCCCTCTTTTCCTTCCAAACGCGAAACCGGCGTCCGCCAATGGATCCGGTCAACGCCCTGCTGTCTTTTGCGTACAGCCTGCTCAACTATGACTGCGCATCTGCGCTGGAAAGCGTTGGCCTGGACGCTTATGTCGGCTTTCTTCATCGGGATCGGCCCGGCCGAACCTCTTTGGCGCTGGATCTGATGGAAGAACTGCGCCCCTGTATGGCAGAACGGTTTGTGCTGACACTTGTCAACAACCATATTATCGGCAAATCGCATTTTGAATTTCGGGAAAACGGCGCGGTCTTTCTCAATGACGCGGGCCGGAGGAGTTTTTTGAAACACTGGCAGGATCGGAAGAGGGAGCAGTTGACCCACCCATATTTGCAGGAAAAGCTTCCCTGGGGCCTGATCCCTTACATTCAGGCTTTGTTGTTGGCCCGTACTTTGCGGGACGATTTGGAAGATTACCCGCCGTTTTTGTGGAAGTGAGGCGCTTATGCTGGTACTGATCACCTATGATGTGAACACAGAGGATCCCGCCGGCCGCAAGCGTCTGCGGCAAATTGCCAAACAGTGCGTCAACTATGGGCAGAGGGTACAGAATTCGGTTTTTGAATGTTTGCTGGACCCGGTACAGTGCAAATTGCTGCAAGCAAAATTATGTGCTATCATGGATCCGGAAAAAGACAGTCTGCGGTTTTATTATCTGGGCAAGCGCTATGAGAATAAAATCGAGCACTTTGGCTGCAAACAGACCTATCTGCCCGAAGAGCCGCTGATCCTTTAAGTGCGAAGGGGAAGCGGGCAGACAGGGCCTGTGGGGTTCGCACCGGATTTGGGACGTGCTTTTTAGTATCCATCGCTATTCCCGCTCTGAAAAGCGGGAAAATTCGTTTATCTCAGCGCAAAACTGGTTGGAAAGTACAAATTGCAGTGCTTTCTTTGTGCAGTTTTGCTGTCGCTCCCCGCACGGGGAGCGTGGATTGAAATTGATAAATCTCGTCGATGAAAAATATCGTCTCCCGCGGTCGCTCCCCGCACGGGGAGCGTGGATTGAAATCATATGGTGGGTCAGTCAAAACCATATC
>CALWJQ010000087.1 GCA_944381055.1 uncultured Clostridia bacterium
CTCATCTGCCGGGAGCTGCTGGGGGTGGACACCAGCACGCCCGAGGGCAAGCGGCGCATGGCCGGGCAGCCCGAACTGGGCAAAAGCTGTCCCGTGCTGGTCGGCGAGGCCGAAAGCATGGCCCGCGCCCTTTTGCGCGAATATGGAATTTGCGCGCGCGGGCAGGATGAGGTATAATAGGAAGCCGGAAGAAACTATAGAATTTTTATGTGGCAGGTGCGGCAATGAGCAAGGCAAATACGGGCCGCGGCAGCGGCAATGAAATCGGATCGTGGATTTTTACCATTTTCATGCTGTGGGCGTTTTTCCCGCTCGGCGTGATTTTGCTGATTATCCAGCTGAAAAAGGCGATGTCCGGGCGCGGGCGCGAGCGCGGGCAGTGGAAGCCCGTGCCCGTGCAGCAAAGGGGCGGCGCGCAGCCGCAGCGCCCTGTCCGGGAACCGGAGCCGCAGGCGCGCGGACAGGCGCGGCGCGTGCCCGCGCGTTCGGGCGGGGGCATGCTGGCCGTGGGCGCCATACTTCTGCTGTTCGGCGTTTACCAGATGGCCGAGCCTGTCAGCTGGCTTTTTGAGCTGGGCTACAGCAGCTATGACCTGCGCGAGGCGCTCAAATGGGGCGCCGTGGCGCTGGGCGGCGCGGTGATGGTGTTCATCGCCTGGCAGGGGCAGCGCCGTGAGCGGCAGTACGCAAACTATCTGGCCGTCATCGGCGAGAGTCAGTGCCTTTCCATAGAGTTTATCGCCTCGGCGACGGGGCGCAAATACGCCGCGGTGGCGCGCGATTTGCAGGCCATGATAAACCAGGGGTATTTTGAAGAGGACAGCTACCTCGATCTTGCCGAGCGCTGCTTTGTGGCCAGCCACGAATATGCGCCGCGGCGGGACGTGCGTCCGGCCGGGACGGAGCCGGAGCAGCCGGCCCAGGCCGAAACAGAAGACCTTGCGCGGCTGATGAAAGTGCGGCAGAGCATCAAAAACCCGTCGGTTTCGGCGGGTATCTGCCGGCTGGAGGAGCTTGCGCGGCGCATTTTCGACTATGCCGCCCAGCACCCGGAAAAAAAGGACCGGCTGCGCCGCTTCAGCAGCCATTACCTGCCGCGCACCGTCAAAATCTGCGAGGCCTATGCGCGGCTGGAAAGCCAGGGCGTGCAGGGGGAGAACATCCGCACGGCCATGCGCGAGGTCGAGGAGGTCATGGACTCGCTGGTGCAGGGGTTTGAAAACCAGCTCGACGCGCTGTTCGGCGACGAGGCGCTTGACATCACGACCGACGTCAGCGTGCTGGAAAACATGATGTCGCAGGGCGGCCTGCGCATCGGGGATTTTGTCCGGGAAGAAACCGGGCAGTAAGGGAAAACAAAACGGCGTCCGTGCGGGCGCCGTTTTTTTTTGCGCGCTTGCGCGCGCTGCGCAAAGCGGGTATAATGGACGCATCGGGCGCGTTTTTGGCGCGATAAGGAGGAAAACGGCATGAACAGGGAGCTTTTGCGGCAGCTGCCGCAGATAGATGAGGTGCTGCGGCAGGACGAGGTGCGGGCCGCGGCGGCCGAATGGGGCCACGGTGTGGCGGCGGCCTATGTCCGCGAGGCCATCGGCGCGCTGCGCCGCGAAATACTGGAGGGCGGGGAGCCCGAGGTGTCGGCCCGCGCGGCGGCGCGGCTGTGCCTGCGTTTTGCGCGCCAGGCGGAGCAGCCCTCGCTGCGCCCCGTGGTCAACGCCACGGGTGTTGTGCTGCACACAAACCTCGGCCGCGCGCCGCTGTGCACGCAGGCGGCCCAGGCCGTCGCGCAGGTGGCGCAGAGCTACAACACGCTGGAATATGACCCGGAAACGGGCCGCCGCGGCAGCCGTTACAGCCATGTCGAGGGGCTTTTGTGTTCGCTTCTGGGCTGCGAAAGCGCCATGGTGGTCAACAACAACGCCGCGGCCGTGCTCTTGGTGCTCAGCACCATGGTGTCGGGCCGCGAAGCCATTGTGTCGCGCGGCGAGCTTGTGGAAATCGGCGGGTCGTTCCGCGTGCCCGAAATCATGGAGATGTCGGGCGGCATTTTGCGCGAGGTGGGCACGACCAACAAAACCCACCCCGCAGACTATGAAAACGCGGTGTGCGAGCGCACGGGCGCCGTGCTCAAGGTGCACACGAGCAACTACCGCATCATGGGCTTTACCGAGGAGGTTTCGGCGCAGCAGACGGCGGAAATCGCCCACCGGTTTGACCTGCCGATGATTTACGACCTCGGCTCGGGGGCCATGTGCGATTCCGCGCGTGCCGGGCTGGGCGACGAGCCGACGCTGGCGCAGGCCATGGCGAGCGGCGCCGATGTGGTGACTTTCAGCGGCGACAAGCTGCTGGGCGGGCCGCAGGCCGGCATTATCGCGGGCAAAAAGCAGTGGATTGACCGCATGAAGAAAAACGCGCTGACGCGCGCGCTGCGCATCGACAAGCTGACGCTGGCGGCGCTGGAGGCGACGCTGCGGGTATACCGCGACGCCGAGCTGCCCTATTCGCAGGTGCCGGCGCTGCGCATGCTGTGCATGACGCAGGCCGAGCTTGAGGAGCGGGCGCAGACGCTGGCGCAGCGCCTGCAGCAGGCCGGCGTGCAGTGCCGGTGCGTCGCGTCGCACGGGCAGGTGGGCGGCGGCAGCGTGCCCACACGGCTTTTGCCGACCTTCTGCGTGGAGATCTGCGACGGCCGCCTGTCGCCCGACGCGCTTGACAAGCGCCTGCGCGCGCGCAGGGTGCCGGTGGTGGGGCGCATTGCCCACGACCGGCTGCTTTTAGACGTGCGCACGCTTCTCACGGGCGACGAGGACATTGCCGCGGCTGCGGTGACGGAGGTGTTTGAAAGCGTATGAGCACGCAACCGGTCAGCAACATTATTATCGGCACGGCGGGTCACGTCGACCACGGAAAGACCTGCCTTATCCGCGCGCTGACGGGCATCGACACCGATCGCCTGCAGGAGGAAAAAAAGCGCGGCATCACCATTGAGCTGGGCTTTGCCTATCTCGATCTTCCCGACGGGCGGCGCGCGGGCATCATCGACGTGCCGGGCCATGAAAAGTTTATCCGCAACAT
>CALWJQ010000088.1 GCA_944381055.1 uncultured Clostridia bacterium
TTATAGAGGAGGAATACCATGGCAAACAAACGACCGTCAGGAGATGGAATGATCCGCAAGCGTAGTGACGGACGATGGGAAGGTCGAATCGTCATTGGATATAAGGACAATGGCAATCCGATGTTCAGATCCGTCTACGCCAATACGCAGAAGGCGCTGTTGGCCAAACTTCACCAAACCATTGACAGTCACCAAAATGTAAAACTGTCTGAGGAGAGTCGAATGACGCTCCGGCAATGGTTTGATGTTTGGCTCAATGAATATATGCTCAATTCTATTCGCCCAAGTACATGGGCCGGGTACAGACGCATGGCCGAGCACTATATAAATCCTATTTTGGGAGACAAGCCGGTTTATTTGATTACTCAAATGGATATTCAGAAAATGTATGCGAGATTGAAAAAGCATGGACGCAAGCACGAACATCCTGAATATGGCTATGAGTTGTCTAACACGATGGTCAACAGCATTCACTGTATGCTTCATTTAGCTCTGAAGTATGCGGTTCAGGCACATATTATCCCAAGCAACCCAACGGAAGGTGCCGTGGCACCACGTCCTAACAAAAGTGAAAAGCAGATTTTAGATGATAAACAATTGGACCGTTTTGTTGAGCAAATTAAAAAGGATTCATATTGGTTTGATTTCTTTTATACAGAAATCACAACAGGAATGCGACTGGGTGAAATTTGTAGCTTGCGTTGGGATGATTTTGATCCGAAAAAGGGTGTCATTAAGGTGCGGAGAACGCTGCAACGTGACAGTAAAGGTGCCCCGACACTCGGCGATACAAAGACTTTTGCAGGGCGTAGAGTGATATACCTACCGACCAGCACCGTGAGTGTATTGGTTGAACGGAAGAAGAATGCATACGGCAATTGGATATTTCATTATCCGTTTGCGCCTGAGCTTCCAATGAATCCCAGTACAGCTTACCGCAAACTCAAGCAGATACTGCACGAGGCCAATTTGCCGGATATGAGATTTCATGACTTGAGACATACCTTTGCTACGCACGCACTCACAAGTGGAGTTGACGCTAAAACACTTTCAGGTATTCTTGGGCACACAAATGCTTCGTTCACTTTGGATACCTATACTCACGTCACAACAGATATGCACGCCCAAGCTGCTGAGGTAGTTTGTGGTTTTTTGCAGCAGTTTTTAGGAAAGGATCTTAAGCCATGGCAGGAAAACGAAAAAACGGAACAGGCACCGTAAGAAAACGATCAAACGGCAGTTGGGAAGCCCGGTTTATTGTAAGTTATACACTTGAAGGAAAACCTACGTTCAAGAGTGTTTCGGCAGCAACCAAATCTGAGTGCATCAAGAAGATGAAAGAGGCCAAAGAAGCATTAGGGGTAACTCATGAAAAGGTCAGCCCCGATATGCTCTTTGGCAACTGGATAGATTGCTGGTATCAATTCTACTGTAAACCGAGAATTCGTGAATCGACTCAGGCACACTATGAGAACATGATTTATAAGCACATTGTTCCTGGCATTGGCAATATTCAGCTTGATAAGCTTACGCAGAAAGATCTGCAGACATTTTACAACCAGGAAAAGAAAGAAGGGCGACAAGCTCATGTTGAGATGTTAGGAGCAGGTTTATCTAATGCGATGGTAAGAAGTCTTCACGCTCTCTGCAGGTCATCGCTTGAGAAAGCGAGAATTGATAAGCTTATCAATATAAATCCGGCAAATGGATGTAGACTGCCGCCGAAGAAAGCGCGTGAAATGCAGGTTCTAACTCCTGAAGAGCTATATCGCTTTATGAGCCAGGCAAATGCTGAGGGTTACTATGAATTTTTTCTTCTCGAACTATCAACCGGAATGCGTCGTGGCGAAATTCTTGCTTTGCAGTGGAAAGATCTTGATTTTGAGACAGGCGAACTGAATATATACAAGCAGGTTAATCGAATTAAGGGCAAGTTGATTATTTCCCAGCCTAAGACAAAGTCATCCATAAGAAAGATTATCATCCCTGCGCCGGTTGTTTCTGTGTTGGAGGAGCTTCACAGTAAAACGACGTCCAAGTGGATGTTTCCATCTCCGGTTAAATTAAATGATGAGCCGTTAGACCCTTCTGCTATCAAAAACAGATTTACTCTGATTTTGGAGCGAGCGAATTGCAAGCATATTAGGTTTCATGATTTGAGACACACGTTCGCAACTATGGCCTTACAAAGTGGTATGGACGTAAAGACATTGTCATCTGTTATTGGTCATGTCTCATCTGCTATGACACTCGACATCTATGCTCATATCACTGACGATATGCAACGCGGAGCTGCGAAAAAGATTGAGCGAGGCATGTCGAAAAAGGCAACTATAGATGTTCCGGACATCCCGGTACAAGAAGCACCCGTTGTATTCGAGCCATACGAGCCATCCTTCGGTCGGAAAAGAAGGTCTGGAACTGGATGCATAAGCGAGATTAACGATCACCTCTATGAAGGGCGATACTCTCCCAAGTGGCCCGATGGTAAGCGTCATCCTCGAAATGTGTATGCGAAAACCAGAGAGGAATGCCAAGAGAAACTCAAGGCGCTCATAGAAGAGATGGATCGCGAGATACACTTGATAGCTACGGTTGGTGAGAGCGATGGGCATCGCATTCCGGATGGGATCAGCCTCAAAAAGAAGACGGTAATGACGTATTTGAGCGCACATCCAAATGAAAAGAACAAGAGTAAGATTGCGAGAGAAACCGGAGTCAGCCGAGATACAGTTCAGAAATACTATGCTGAGTTTATCAAATTGCATGACAATCAGATTTAACACGTATGAGCGCAAAAAGAAAAACCTCTGAGATCACTTGCGTGATCTCAGAGGTTTTTGGTCCGAGTGGCGAGACTCAAACTCGCGGCCTGACGCTCCCAAAGCGCCCGTTCTATCAGCTGAACTACACCCGGATCTATATAAATATCATACCAGAAAAAACAGAAAAAGCAATTTTATTGTGGTCAAAATTGTGGCAAAAGCGATGCGATTAGGCACTTTTGGATTTGTGAAAAGCCACAAAAGCCCCATGGCACAAGGGTTTCCGGGTTTGACCTAAAACTGCTTGAACATCATACTACAACGTCCCAAAGCAGGCGCGCTACCAGCTGCGCTACACCCGGATATGGAACCTTCCGGCAGGCTTTCAACTGCACTGTGGTTTTCATTATACATCAATTCACAACACTTGACAATCCCCCCGGGTTACGATACGATAAATAAATAGGTGCATACTTTATAGAATAAAAGACTACTGTCTTTGCCTGATCGATATTTTGGAGGGATAAGCAATGAAAAACGCTGACAAAACCATGGACAAACTGGTCGCCCTGTGTAAGGGACGGGGATTTATTTACGCAGGCAGCGAAATCTATGGCGGGCTTTCCAACACATGGGATTACGGCCCCCTGGGCGTCGAGCTCAAAAACAACGTCAAAAAAGCCTGGTGGAAACGCTTCGTCCAGCAGTCGCCGTACAACGTCGGGCTGGACTGCGCGATTTTGATGAACCCGCAGGTCTGGGTTGCTTCGGGACATGTCGGCGGTTTTTCCGACCCCCTGATGGACTGCAAAGCCTGCCATACCCGCCACCGCGCCGACAACCTGATCGAGGAATTCTGCGGCCACGAACCGGACAGCCTTGACTTTGGCGACATGGAACGCTATATCAAAGAAAACGGCATCAAATGCCCCAACTGCGGCAGCACCGACTTCACCCCCATCCGCAGCTTTAACCTGATGTTTAAGACCTTCCTCGGCATCACGGAAGATTCCAAATCCGAAATCTATCTGCGTCCCGAGACAGCGCAGGGTATTTTCGTCAACTTCAAAAATGTCCAGCGTACCAGCCGCAAAAAAATTCCTTTTGGCATCGCGCAAATCGGCAAAGCCTTCCGCAACGAAATCACCCCGGGCAACTTCATTTTCCGCACCCGCGAGTTCGAGCAGATGGAGCTTGAGTTCTTCTGCCGCCCCGGCACCGAGCTCGACTGGTTCGACTACTGGAAGCGCACCTGTATGGAATTCCTGCATGAAATCGGCCTGTCGGCCGACAACCTGCGCTACCGCGACCACGAAAAAGAAAAGCTGTCGCACTATTCCAACGCGACGACAGACATCGAATATCTTTTCCCGTTCGGCTGGGGCGAGCTGTGGGGCGTTGCGTCCCGCACCGACTACGACCTGAAAGCCCATCAGACGACCTCGGGCGAAAACATGGAATATTTCGACGCCGAAACCAACGAGCACTACCTGCCCTACTGCATCGAGCCGTCTGTCGGCGTCGACCGCATGGTTCTCGCCGCGCTGTGCGACGCATACGATGAAGAAGTCGTCGATGCCGAAAAGAACGACACCCGCGTCGTACTGCGCTTTTCCCCTGCCCTGGCGCCTATCAAATGCGCTATTTTGCCGCTCTCCAAAAAGCTGAGCGAAAAAGCGCGCGCCATCCATGACCGGCTGACCGCCGATTTCCCCTGCGACTTTGACGACGCCGGCTCGATCGGCAAGCGCTACCGCCGCCAGGATGAAATCGGCACGCCTTTCTGCGTCACCTATGACTTCGAGAGCGAGACCGACGGCTGCGTCACCGTCCGCGAACGCGACAGCATGGCGCAGGTACGGCTCCCCATTGACCAGCTGCACGGCTATATCGCGGAAAAAACCGCATTTTAAAGGCTGCCGCTCCGCCGCTTTTACCGATTTGTCATTTTTCCGGCCGTGCCTAAAAACCTGCAAACCGTTGCAATGACTGGGTTTTTGGGGCATTCCAAAAATTGGCCTGAATTTTTGTATATCTTTTGTAACTATTTTGTTTGACTTTTGTTACTTTTATGGTAAAATAAAAAAGGAGGCAAGCTGATGAATGCTTCGACACAAAGCAACGATTTTCCGCTTATGTACAAGGGCCGTCCTTTGATGAGAAAGGACACCATGATTTACTACGGGAGCATGGCCGACAAATACATCATCATGATGCAGGTCGCCTCGTCCGAACCGTTAAAGGACGTCAAGCTCTCGGGGCGGGTATCGGTGCAGCTTCAGTTGACCGACCCCGAGATCAGTTCCCGGGATCGGGTCGTGAAATCAACCGAAAAGGACGGACTGTGGAACGCGCTGGACATTGCGTCCATCTGGCTGGAAAGAGCCCTGAGCGGCAAATAGTTCCGCCCGTCCCTCTACATCCCGGAGGTAATTATGAAAGTCACCAAGCTATTGTTGGCCGGCGCGCTGAGCGCCGCCCTGATGTCGATCACCGCCTTTGCTTTTGATGTGCAGGGCGGGACGGTTGAGACTTCTTCCGCCGTTAATTTCCGCACCGGCGCTTCCACTTCGCACGACGTGTTGGACAAGCTGTCGGACGGCGACCGCGTCTGTGTGCTTGACGAAGCGGAAAACGGCTGGTACAAAGCCGCTTACAACGGTGTTGTCGGCTATATCAGCAGCGAATATGTCGCTTTGTCCCCGGTCATGAACATTGAGCCGGGCGGAGCCCAGGTGACGACCGAAGTGCTCAACATGCGCGCCGAACCCTCGACGTCCGCGAGCATCCTCACCCGTTTGACCAGCGGCAATATCGCCAAAATCATCGGCATCAACAATGGCTGGCTGAAAGTTACTTATGGTTCGTACACCGGGTACATCCATCCCGACTACGTTGAAGTGGTCGCGTACGCCGCGTCCCCCGCGCGCAACGCCTCTTCGGGTACGGCGGCGGCTGCTCCGGCCGCGACCGGCCTTCGTCAGGAAATCGTCGATTACGCCAAGACCTTCCTCGGCGTCAAATATGTGTACGGCGGTTCTTCCCCTAAAGGCTTTGACTGCTCGGGCTTTACCAAATATGTCTTTGCCCACTTCAATATCAGTTTGCAGCGCACTTCTTCAGCGCAGTATTCGACCAGCGTAACCAAGATCAGCAAATCCGAGCTTCAGGCCGGTGATCTTGTCTTCTTCAGCAGTTCGGCGGGTTCCAGCTCGATTGGCCACGTCGGTATTTACATTGGGGGCGGCAATTTCATTCACGCCTCTTCCCCGGGCGACGTTGTCAAGATTGACTCTATGGACAGCACATATTACACCACCCACTATGTGGGCTCCGGGACCGTCCTGTAAAATGATATGACAAAAGCGGTACGCTTTATGCGTACCGCTTTTTCATGCCTGCAACTCCTGTACAATTTGCGTCAGCTGATCGGGCGTCACCCGGCCGCTCAGCCAGCGGCACAACGCGCCTGCACTCAGGTTGGGCGGCAGTCCCAGCCTGTCCATCAGCCTTTGGCGCAGCGCAGCGCTGCCCGGCCCGCCGCTCAGCCCGACCGCATACAGATCTGCGGTTGTAATCGGTGCTTGCGGCGCGCTTGATCCCTCGTGCGCCGCCCCGCAGGACAATACGGCATGGATAATTTCTTCATCCGTCACGCCTTCGACGCCGAGCAGCCCCTCGCCGGACGGCGTGCTTTTTCGCTTTTCCCGCCCCTTATGCGCGCCGACATAGGCATGATATATCTGTCCGTCCGCGATGGCGGAACGCAGGAAATTGCGGATGACCAGCCCCGCGCCGTCCGGGTCAGTCAGGATGATGATTCCGCGTTCGACGGCCAGCCGTCGCAGGAAATCCAGCGTCTTCCTGTCGTTGAAAATGGAAAACCCGTTGACCGGCACAATCAGGGCGTCAAAAATCTGGCTGAGTTTGTTTTTGTCGTACCGCCCCTCGACGACAATGGCTTGTCTGATCGAAATCATCCTTCTGCCCCGCGCGCGGCGGCGAGCCGCAGCAACAGCAGCTCAACGGTGCGTTCGTCATCGGGCAGGTTGCTTTTGATCCGCAAATCGGCTTCAAGGCACAAATGAGCCGCCCGGCGCAGCCAGGGCAAATCCATATGGGCGCACGCGCGCAGCAAAAGACGGGCCGGATAGGCCGAACGCAGCCCGCACAGCCGCATGACGTCGCCTTCTCCGCCCCGGTTTTCCAGCACCAGACGGGCGGCATACAAACGCTGTAACTGTTTGGTTATGGCCGCCAGTACGGCGACGGGCTGATTTTTTGCGGCGAACAGATCGCGTAAAAGCCCGATGCTCTCGCGGTGCCGCCCTTCCATAATGTGATCGGTCAGGTCAAAAACCTGCGCTTCCAGCGTGCGCGAAGCGAGCTGGTCAATGTCCTGCCGCGTGATCTCTTTCTGCGGCGTGCCGGAAGCGATTTTTTCGATTTCGGTGATCAGGTTGGTCATAAGCGATCCGCATAAAAACACCAGGTGTTCGCATTCCGGCCGGCCGATGGTCTTGCCCAGCGCGCCGAAACGCCGCCGGATCCACGGCGCGAGATCGGCCATGCCGGCGCGCTCAAATTCGACGATTTCCGCCTTTTTTTCCAACAGCTTCCACAGCGCCAGGCGCTTGTCAGGCTTGAATTCCTGCGCGTCAAAATAAAAAATCAGGCACACGGTTTCGGGCAGATTTTCCAGCAGCCCGGACAAGGTATCCTTCATGGCGCCGGACGCGCGCATAATAGGATAATCCTGCACGATGACCGCCTTTTTTTCCGCGCCAAAGGGCAGGCTCACGACGGCGTCGGTCAGCGATTCCGGGGTCGTCTGGCGCTCGCTCAGCACTGTTACGTTGAAATCAGGCAGGCCGTCCCCCACCGCACACCTGACGACGGCGTCGCGGTAATATTCTTTTAAATAGCTCTCTTCCCCGTAAAACACATACAGCGGCGCGACTTCACCCCGGGCCAGATCGCTTTTGAGTTTTTGGAAAGCCTTTTGATCCTTTTTAGCCGCCATTTTTATCACCTACCAGTTCAGGATCGTCAGTTCGATGGATTCATGCGCGGACAGGCTGTAAACCCCGACGCCGTTCTGTTCGCAATCCTGCACGGGAAGATATCCGCTGTCAGCACACAGCACGGCGCGGCATCCGGCAGCACGCAGCAGACGCTCGGCGGCCGGGCTGTCCGACAAAAAGCTTTCGGTCGCCACGGCGATGTCGCCCGTCAGTAAAGCGCCGTCTGCATATGTGACATAGTCGACTGCCGCGGTCTGTGTCAAATCGAGGATGGCCAGATGCGGCAGCAGCACGCGGACCGCGCACGACGTTCCGCCCAGCGGGATAAGTTCAATCCGCGCGCTCCCCCATTGCAGGCTTCCGCCTCCGGAATAAACGCTGTCTGCCGAACGTGCCGCACGGCTCCCAGCCGGCGCAAGGCTGTGCCCAACGTCAATTTCATCGCAGAACACATCCAGCCCGCCGCCTGCCCGGGCCGCCGGCGATGTGACAAGCAGCGTATCCACCCCGCCCCTCCCCCAGCGGTATAAGTACTCCCCGACCGCACGGGCATTGCGCCCCGCGGCGCCCAATCCACAGTTGACGGCACAGCTTTTTCCCCGGGAATCGATCAGGATGATCGCTGATCCGTCGGCGCCGACAATGCTGACACGGGTCAGCAGCAGCCGTTCCGCACCGGAAAACACAATACACAAAGCGAGCAGCGCGCCCGTCAGGGGCAACAGGCCGCGCAGCGGACGTTTTTGCCGCAGCGCGGCAAGCAGCACAATCACAGCAATCAGCGCGACGAGCAGATACGGGCTGTCGGACGCAGCCGTCAGGGCGGGGTTGCCGCCGAACAGGCGGGTCATGCCAGTGATATAGCACATGACGGGCCGCACCAGCCACTGGGCCAGGAAAACGGCGGCCGGCATCCAAACCGCCGACAGCACAAGCGCCGCAATGCCCAGCGCCATTGCCAGTGTGACAGCCCACAGCACCAGCAGCCCGGACAAAACCGAAAGAACCGATACCCTTGAGAAAAACAGCATGGTTACCGGCGTGACACAGGCCGTCGCTGCGAGCGACACCGCCGTGCTGGACAAAACATATCCTATCGGTTTTTTGAGCAGGCGGTTCCGGGGCGGTTTGGGAAAGGCAGCCATCAGCGCCGGGGCAAACAGCAGAATCCCCAGCGTGGCGCTGAAAGACAAAAGCAGCGACGGCGACAGCAGTGAAAATGGGTTGGCTGCCGCCAGCACCAAGAGCGCCGCAAACAGCGAGGTCAGGGAATCATGCTCGCGGCGCAGGAAAAAGGCGGCCGACGCCATAAGCGACATGACAGCGGCGCGCACGATGGACGGCGACATGCCTGTAAACGCAGTGTACAGCACGATCAACGGCACAGCCACCGCGCTGCCCCACCGCTTGCCCAACAATGCGCAGGCAAACCCGACCAGCATGGACAGATGCATTCCAGACACCGCTGCAATGTGCGACAGCCCGCTGATGCTGAGAGCCGAGCGGAGCGCGCGGCTCATATCGCCCGTGTCGCCGCAGATCAGCGCCTTGAGCAAAGCGCCCTCGTCGCCGGGAACCAGTTCGTCAATCCGCTGTCCGACGACGTCTGAGCACTGTGCAAACCGCGCCCGCCAGGACGGCGGCGAAGCGCTGTCCGTTTCCAGCGGACCCGTTTGCCGCGCCGACCACACCAGCCCTTCATCCAGACGTTCAGACGCGCGGACAATACCGACAAAGGTAATGCGCGTCCCCGGAACCAGATCGGGCGATCCGTCGATCAGATAGACAAAAGCCCTGCCGGACGCCGGGCGCCCGTTCAGCGCCACCAGGTTGCCCTCTGCCGTACCGTAAGTGGCATACCCTGCTGCGCGCGACGTCAATTCGACGGTCAATTCGGCTCCCTGTTCACGCCACGCTTCGGCCGGGCGCAGCGAAATATACCAAAAGCCCAGCGTCCACGCCAGCCCGCACGCCAAGCCGGCAATCCAAACCAGCGCGCGCTTCCGCAGCCCGAAGCACAGCATCGCGCCGCACAGCACCGCCGCCGCGAGCGGCCACAAAAGCGGGCGCGGCCAGCCGCCGCTGTACGCCAGTGCAAAAACCAGGCAGACAGCGCAAAAAGCGGCAGAAAAGCAAAGCAGCCTGCGGGGCTGCCCTGCATCCTGCCGCCTTTGCCCGGTCACGGCTTACGCCATGGCGCCCAGCGTCCCCCCTGCCAGCACGTGGAAATGCAGGTGACGCACGGTCTGCCCGGCCTGTTCGCCGCAGTTGGTGACCACGCGGTAGCTTTCAATGCCCTGTTCGCGGGCCAGCCTGGCAATAACGGCAAAAATATGAGCCACAATACCGCTGTTTTCCTCGGTAATATCCGACGCCCCCGTCAGTTCATGCACTTTGGGAATGACAAGGAAATGCACGGGCGCCGCCGGGGCGATGTCATAAAAAGCAATGACTTTTTCGTCTTCATACAGCTTTTTAGAAGGGATCTCTCCTGTGACGATTTTACAAAATACGCAATCCATACCGGCACCTCATTTCAGCATGTTTTCAACCAAGTTGTTGACAGACTCCAGTGCTTTTTCCAGCTGGGACGCATCGCGCCCGCCGGCCGTGGCGCTGTCCGGGCGTCCGCCGCCCCCGCCGCCGCACATTTTGGCCAGCTCGCGGACAATGTTGCCGGCGTGCGCGCCTTTTTTGACCGCTTCCGCACCGCAGGCCGCCGCAAACTGCACCTTTCCTTCGGGCGTGACCATCGCCAGTACGGCGACCATGTTGGGCGCGCGGTCACGGATGGAATCGCTCAAGCTGCGCAGCGCGTCAGCGCTGGTTTCGTCCACCTTGACGGCCAGCACGTTGACGCTGCCCGCCGCTTTTGCAAAATTCAGCAGTTCAATGGCGCGGAAACGCGCCAGCTTGGCGCTCAATTCTTCATTCCTGTGGGTCAAATCACGCAGATCCTGTGTCAGCTGCGCCGCCTTGCGCACCAGGTCGGCCGGCGTCGTCTTGAGCGAATGGGCCGTCTCGTTCAGCTCTTTGTCCATTTCGTAAATCAGGCTCAAAAGCCCCTTGCCGCAGAAGGCTTCGATACGGCGTATACCGGCGGCAACCGACGCTTCCGATGCGATTTTAAACCCGCCGATGCGGGCAGTGTTGGGCACATGAGTGCCGCCGCACAGCTCAATGGAAGTATCGCCCATTGACACGACGCGGACCACGCTCCCGTACTTTTCGCCAAACAGCGCCATTGCTCCCAGTTTTTTTGCCTCGTCAATGGGCATTTCGCGCACGCAAACCGCCAAATCATTCAAAATGGCATCGTTGACAAGGTTTTCAACCGCTACCATCTGCTCGGTCGTCACGGCTGCAAAATGCGTAAAGTCAAAACGCAGCTTGTCCGGCTCGACCAGCGAGCCCGCCTGCTCGACATGCTCGCCCAGCACGGTGCGCAGCGCCTTTTGCAGCAGGTGCGTAGCCGAATGCGCGCGCATCACAGCTGCGCGGCGGACGCTGTCGACGCGCAGCTGTGCCTCCTCGCCCAAAAGCAGCTGCCCTTCAGTCACCCGGACTTTATGCATAAACTTGCCGTCCGGCGTCTTTTTAGTGTCGGTCACCTGGCCTTTGCCTCCCGCGGTCTCAATCAGGCCGGTGTCGCCCACCTGTCCGCCGCTCTCAGCGTAAAACGGTGTGGAATCCAGAAAAACCGTGGCTTCTTCGCCGGCCGGCGCGACCGAGACCATCTCGCCTGCGCCGACGATGGCAACGATCTTCCCCGTTCCTTCAGTGCCGCCGTAACCGGTAAAGCGAGTGACCGGCACGTCGCTGAGTGAAACTTCTTCGCCTTCCCAGCCGAGGCCGGCTGTATTGCCGCGCGCTTTTTTGGCGCGCACACGCTGCTCGCCCATCAGTTTGTCAAAGGCGGGACGATCGACCGACATGCCCTGCTCGTCCAAAATCTCGACCGTCAGGTCGATCGGGAAGCCGTAAGTGTCGTACAGCCGGAAGGCGTCGTCGCCCGAAAGCTCTGTCCGGCCGGATGCGCGCAGTTCGGCCGTCATATCGTCCAGCTTGGCCAGGCCGCTTTCAATGGTGTCGTTGAAGCGCTCTTCTTCGGTGCGGATAACCGTCTTGATAAAGGCTTCTTTTTCACGCAGCTCGGGGTACGCGCCTTCGTTTTCGGCGATCACCGTTTCACACAGCTCGTGCAGGAAGGGCCGGGTCAGGCCGAGCAGACGGCCGTGACGCGCGGCGCGGCGCAGCAGGCGGCGCAGCACATAGCCGCGGCCGGCATTGGACGGCATGACGCCGTCGCACACCATCATGGTGACCGAACGGGCGTGGTCGGTCATAATGCGGATCGACACATCGCTTTTAGGGTCTTTGCCATATTCGACGCCGGTCAGCGCCGACACATGGTCACGGATCTTTTTGATGGTATCAATGTCAAAAATCGAACGGGTATTCTGCATGATGCAGGCCAGGCGCTCGAGGCCGAGACCAGTGTCAATGTTCTTTTTCTCCAGCGGCGTATAATTCCCTTTGCCGTCGGAATTGAACTGGGTAAAGACCAGGTTCCAAAACTCGACATACCGGTCACAGTCACAGCCGGGAGCGCAGCCCGGGCGGCCGCAGCCGTACTCTTCACCGCGGTCAAAATAAATTTCCGAACACGGGCCGCAGGGACCCGAGCCAATTTCCCAAAAGTTATCTTCACGCCCCAGGCGGACGACGTGCGACGGATCGACGCCGACTTCGCGCGTCCAGATGTCATACGCCTCGTCGTCTTCGAGAAAAACCGACGGGTACAGCCTGTCCGCCGGCATCTTCAGCACCTGCGTAACAAACTCCCATGCCCAGCGGCAGGCGTCGCTTTTAAAGTAATCGCCAAAAGAAAAATTGCCCAGCATTTCAAAATAAGTGCCGTGACGGTCGTCCTTGCCGACGCTTTCGATATCCGGGGTGCGGATGCACTTCTGGCACGAAGTGGCGCGCGGCGCGGGCGGCGTCTGTTCGCCGGTAAAAAACGGCTTGAGCGGCGCCATCCCGGCATTGATCAGCAGCAGCGAATTGTCGTTCTGCGGAATGAGCGGGTAGCTTTTGAGCCGGTAATGCCCCTTGCTCTCGAAAAAGCTGAGAAACATCTCGCGCAGCTCATTCAGTCCAATATTTTCCATCTATCCATCCGTCCTTTATTTGATTTTCTTTCTCAGAATCGAGTCGGGCGGCGCGCACAGCGGCAGCACCGTTTCAAACAGCATCATCGGGTGGGGCGCAGCGCCGATCGGCGCGCCGGACTCATCCCACATCGGGCCGAGGACAAAAGGCACCGCCCCGCGCCCGGGCATGAGGAGCTCGAGCTCGTCGCCGGCAACACATTTGTTTTTCTGCCGCAGGCGGGCGCGGCCGTTTTCATCGCATGACAATACGCATGCGCACACGTCCCAGCTGCGGATATACCCGTCGGTCAGCTGCTGCCGCGCACGGCTGAAGTAAAAACCGGTCGAGTATTCGCGGTGGCTGACCTTGTCCAGTTCCCGGAACACGTCGGACGGCGGTTCTTTCCCCTGCGCCACAGCGTCGAGCGCACGGCGGTAAGCCCCTGTCACGACGGCGGCGTAGTAAAACGTCTTGGCGCGGCCCTCGATTTTCAGGCTGTCGACGCCGGCCTCTGTCAGTTCCCGCAGGTGCCCGGCCATGCACAGATCCTGCGCGCTGAGGATGGTTGACCCGCGTTCGTCTTCCACGACGGGAAAGTACTCACCGGGGCGCTTTTCCTCGACCAGCCGGTAGGTCCAGCGGCACGGCTGCGCACAAGCGCCGCGGTTGGCGTCGCGCCCGGTCAGATAGTTGGACAGCACACACCGGCCGGAATAGGCCATGCACATCGAACCGTGGGCAAAGACCTCGATTTCAAGTTCGGGCGGGGTATGGGCGCGGATATGCGCAATCTCGCCGATCGACAGCTCGCGCGCCAGCACGACGCGGCTGGCCCCCATCCGGTGCCACACACAGGCCGACGCCTCGTTGACGACGTTGGCCTGTGTGCTGACATGGACGCGCAGCCGCGGAGCGATGCGTCTGACCATCTCGCAGACTCCCGGATCCGCAACGATGACGGCGTCGGCCCCTGCCCGGTCGATTCCTGCAATATGGCGGGGCAGCCCGGGAAGATCCCCCGGACGCGGCATGGTGTTGACGGTGACAAATACCCGCACGTTCCGGTCGTGACAGTACCGGACAGCCTGCGCCAGCTCATCCGGGTCAAAATTGCCGGCCGCAGCCCGCATCCCAAAGCTTTTTCCCGACAGGTAGACCGCATCCGCCCCGTAAGCGACGGCAAAGCGCAGCTTTTCCATATCGCCGGCCGGAGCCAGCAGTTCAGGAACCCTGCGCGTCATTCTTCGTCCAGCGCGCGCATTTCGGCGACGGCCCGGTTGTGCTCCTCAAGCGTTCTCGAGAAGACGTGCGCGCCGGTCTGCGGATTGGCGACATAGTAGTAATAGTCATGTTCGGCAGGCTGCAAAGCCGCCAGCATGGCGCTGATGCCCGGGTTGCAGATGGCCGTGGGCGGCAGGCCCGGGTACAGTCGGGTGTTATACGGGGTGTCGGTTTCCAGATCCTCGGCCGTCAGCTCTTCCTTATGGCCGATGGCATACAGCAGCGTCGCGTCGATGTCGAGGTACGGGTATTCGTCGCTGTTGTCCAGACGGTTGTGAATAACGCCCGAAATCATGGTCTGCTCGTCCGGTATCCTGCATTCGCGTTCAATCAGCGACGCGATATTGACGACTTCGGCGATAGTCATGCCTTTTTCCTCGGTCAGGGCAATCATTTCATCGGTGTATTTGTCAACAAAGTTGTTGAGCATCTTGTTAATGACGCTGACCGGACGATCATTGACGTAAAACTCATATGTGTCGGGGAACAGGTACCCTTCGAGCCGGTTTTCCACCATGGGCACATCTTCAAGCATCTCATGCGCAAAGTCGTAAGTGTTGGCCGTTTCGATAAAATCGTCGCTGCCGCAAACGCGGGCCTTTTCCATCAGCTCGGCGATCTGCGCAATGGTGTAGCCCTCGGGGATGGTGACGTCGACCGTTTCCTGATAGGTCGACTCACGCTGCAGCGTGCTGATCATCTGCCCGTAATCCATGCTGGCGCTCAGCTGGAAAGTCCCGCTGGAAAAGTTTTCGATGTCCTTTAGGTTGGCGAACAACGTAAAGATCCACCGGTATTTAATGAGCCCGTTTTCCTGCAATACCCTGGCCATTTCGCCGGGCGCCAGATCCTCGTCGAACTCAAGCATGACCGTTGTGCCGTCTTTGACCAGGGCAAACATGTCATTGGCGACCAAAATGGCAACAGTCGCCAGGATAAGCGATACGCCGAGCACCAGCAGAATATAGCTGAGCGTCCCGCCCAGCGCGCCGGCAACCGAGCGCTTTCTTTTTTTCTTCCGCGGCGGCTGTCCGGCGCTTTTGCGCGAACCGGACGGCGCGCTGCTGCTGCGTTTGACAGGTTCCATAATCGACCTCCGTTACAGGTAAAAGGACTTGAGCACAAAGAGCAGAACGAGCAGCAGAAAGCCGGGTGAAAGGAAAGAAAACACCAGCTTTTCAAGCCCGCTCTTTTTAAAGCGGGGGATTTTGCCCCGCTCAATCAGCTTTTCAAGGCTGCGCATGGCCAGGTAAAGCAGGATGCACAGCGCCGTGACGTTGGCAAGGATAAAATATCCCCACAGGCTGAACGTCTCGTACACGCCGGCGAAATAGACGAACACCCATGCGTACAGGTTGCTGACCAGATGGCCGAATACCGCCGGCCAAACCGATCCGAGCGCGTAACACAGGTATCCGAACACCAGGCCGGCAAGCAGCGGCCCCGCCAGGTTGGAAGCGCTGCCATGCACCATGGCAAAACTGAACGCAGACAGCAAAATGGCGGCGCTCGTCCCCGCCCCTTCCAGGCAGCCCAGCAGTGCGGAACGGAAAAACAGTTCTTCTGCGACGGCCGGCAGCACAACAGCTGTCAGCAGGCCCTGCCACGCGCCGCCGGCGCTGTATTGCAGCGTCAGCGTCCCCTGCCGCCCGCCGATGTCCTGCCCCAGCATCGCGCCAATCAGGACGTTCAGCAGAAAGGCGGCGACGGGCGTTGCCAGCGACAGGAACAGCACAAAAGATTTAGAACGCCCGACAGCCCGTCCAAGGCGCAGCTTTGAGCGCTCTTCCCCGCCCAGCCGGCGCAGAATGAGCAGGATTCCAAACGGCAGCAGAAAGGCCGCCGCTTCGGCCAGCGCCGCCGTCAGAAGAGTGTTTTGCAGGCGGCCGCTGTCCGTCATGTATTCAGCGCCCATCAGCAGAGCCATGCACAGTGCCGGCATGAACCCCGCCAACAGGGCGATGCGGTCTTTTTTCAAAATATTTCTTCCTTTTTTGGTTAATTGAACAGGACGTTCAGATACCCGGCGCTTTTCATCCCGTTCAGCAGCGTTTCCCCGGCCTGGCTGAGCGGGCGCGCGCAGCCGTTGACCTCCCCGCCGCTTTCTGCCGGGGCATACCACCGGGCGCTTTGGGCGCCCCGTTCCCGGGCCAGCGCTGCCATCAGCCGCTGCGCGTCGGGCCCCAGCGCTTCGGCCGCCGTCAGGACATCCTGTCCGCCTTCGGCCAGCGCAAAGGCCGTGACCGTCCTGCCGCGGCGAAGAACAACGGCGTTTTTGCCGTACTGCTCCAAAATCAACGTCCACGCCGCGTCGTCCCGCAGGGCATACAGGCCATGCTGCGATTGCTCGTACAGGTTCTGCATGGCGGGAATATCCTGCGGCGCGGCAGACGAAATGACAGCGTCCGCCGGACACTCCGCCGCCTGAGCCAGACATTCCCGGCGCGCAAAGACCGGGCGGTACCCGAAGCGCGCATAGTAGCTGACCAGCGACGGTTCCTGCGTGATGAGAACCGACAGCCCGTCCCCGCGCGCGGCTGACAATGCAAAACTGCGTTTGAGAAGCGCGCCCATCAGCCCTTCGCCCCGGCGCTGCGGCAGCGTTCCCGCGGCATAAATATAGGTGCAGGGGATTTCGGCGCCGTCTGCCGACAGCCGCACGGGCAGCAGCTGAACCGCCGCCGCGATGCCGCCTTCATCCCAGACCAGCGTATTTTCAGGGCGGTAAACCCGCCCGAAAAACCAATGGCAAAAATCCGCTTCCCCGGGGAAGCAGGCGTTATATACCTGCTCTAGCGCCGGGCGATCCCCCGGTTCCGCCCTGCGGATCACAGCGGTTTCCCCTGTTCTTTGGGGGCGGCGGTGAACTTTTCCGTCATCATGGCCGGGTAATAAGACTGCTTGGCGCGGCGCAGGCCCTCGATGCCCATATCTTCCTCACGGTCGATATAGGTAAACGCGCCGCATTCATGCCGCACAAACTCGCGGTTGATCATGGGGTAAGCCCCTTCAATACCGGCGTCGGCTTTTTCGATGAGCACGTCTATTGTGTCCGCCGTCAGGGGCGTCCCCAGCGTAAAGGCGGCGACGCGTCCGTCCACTTCGAGCACACCGCCGCGAAGCCCCAGCGTGTCGTAATGGGTCAGCGCCCGTTCGATAGCGTCGTGTTCATGCTGATACTCCCCGTGACGGGCGCCGCTTTTGGTTTCCTGCCACTTTTTCTGAAAATCAAGCAAAATCTGAAAATCCAGCGCGGGTTCGATGGGGCGGTAGTTCCAGCGCCCTTCGTATGCGCTCAGAAATTTTTTAATATGGTTGCGCTTGCCGTGGTATTTTTTCCCCTGCAAGCCGGCCAGGTCTTCGCGGGTGTAAATATAGTCAAAATTGTTTCGGTCGCTTTGAATGTCAAACTTCCCGGGAAACGCGCGTTCGAGCGCTTCCGCCTCGCCGGCGGTCAGGCAGTACACCTGGTACGGCTGACGCAGGCGCTGGCTGTCACGGTGCATTTTTTCAAACGCATCCGCCCAGTTTCCCGGCCCAATGGGCGCTAAAAAAATACGGTACCCGTCAGCCGGCAGGCAGTGGGTAAACAAAATATCTTCCTGCACGCAAACCTCAAAGCCGTAATGCCGGCCCCAGACGTACATGCTGGCAAAGCTCCGTTCATTGACGCGCTCTCTGTTGAACGCCAGCAGCGACGCAATCCTTTCCTGATCCTGAATGGTGATAGCACTGAAATTCAGCATGTTTTTCCATCCTCATGTGTCTGTACATGTTCGTTGAGTGAAGCTTCTTCCCGCGCCTCCAGGCGCCGGAGCACCCGCTCGGCAATCTGCGCGCCGATCTGTTCCGGCGGCAGCAGCTTCCCCTGCGCGGCGCACGGAACGGCCGTCCATCCGAAACGGCGGCATACATACAGCGCGCTCTCGCGGCAGCGCGACAGATAAGCAGGGTCTTTTTCGTGGATGTCGCCATTTTCCCCCTGCCGCCGGTGCAAAAGATCAAGCGCCAGCTCGGACGGCATATCCAGGAAAAACACCTCGTCGGGCGCGGGAATCCCGAGCAGGCGGTATTCGTAATCAAACAGCCAGTCAAGATACCGGTCGCGTTCGTCTCCTGACAGCTTGGCCGCCTGATGGACGGCGTTGGACGTGGTATAGCGGTCGCACAAAATGGGCACGCCGGCCTGATAGTCGCGCATCCAGTCGGTTTTATACGAAATATACCGGTCAATGGCAAAAAAGCTCGACGCGGCATAAGGCCCGACGTCGTCGGGGCGCTCCCCCAGCTTCCCGCTCAGATAAAGGCGCACCGGCACCGACGAGTCTTCGCTGTACCGCGGAAAGGTGACGGCGCGGAAACGCACACCGCGGTCGCTGAGCGCCCTGCACAGCAGCGCGAACTGCGTCGACTTGCCGCTGCCGTCAGTGCCCTCGATAACAAACAGCTTACCGGCCACACGCATCCCCCCGCCGGCGGACTTCGTCGGCCCGGCCGCACGTCATTTTCCCCTCGGAACACGGCCCGAACAGGCAGGCCGGCCCCGCCTTTTCAAACAGCGCGGGCGCAGCCCTGCGGCACAGCGCCAGCATCTGCCAGGCGAGTTCGCGGATTTCCCACTGGGCGCGGTTGCAGCACCGCAGGCGGAAAAAGTTGAGCAGCGAACGGGTATTCATCGTCATGATCATCTTGGTCTCGCAGGCGTTGGGCAGCACGTAGCGGGCGTCTTCAATCGCCGCCTTTTCGGTTTTCTGCGCCGCCTGTTTCTGTGACAGGCCCTGCGATTCAAATTCGGCACGGCGCTGCTCTGACAGGATTTCGGTCAGCCGGTCGTACCGCTGCTGCAAAAGATCCATCGTGTCGCGGTACAGCGAAAGCGCCTCTTCGTTTTTGGCGATTTCCGGCGGGACAATATATTCAAAAGCGTCTTTGCGCACATAGCGCTGCGACTGCACGCTGAACGACGCGAGACGGTGGCGCGTTATTTGCGCCAGCAGCGAACGCGAAACTCCTTCGATGGCGAAGGTAAAGCTGGCGTGCTCGATAGGGCTTTCGTGCCCCAGCTCGGACAGCATGTGCAAAAAGCGGTCGGCCGCCTCGTCGGTCATGCCGTCGAGCAGGGCTTCCGCCCCGGCGTCGCTGTAACACATTTTGGCCGCCGCCGACACCACTTTTTCGGGCATGGGCGTATACGCAATCAGATAAACTTTAAGCATGTCTGTTCTTCCCCCTTGCCGCGACAGCCGAAAGCAGGTACAGCGGCAGTTTGATGACGCGCCCGATCCGCCGGGGCTGGCACAGCAGCCGGTACAGCCATTCCAGGTTGAGCCTGATAAAAAAATCGGGGGCGCGTTTGACCTCGCCGGCCAGGCCGTCAAGCGTTCCGCCCAGGCCGGCCATCAGGGTAGGGGTTAACACATCGCCCCGCAGGGCCATGAATTGTTCCTGTTTGGGTGCGCCCAGGCAGACGAACAGCACGTCGGGGCGGGCGTCGTTAATGGCGGCCACCACCGCGCTTTCATTGGTATAATACCCGTTCAGCGTGCCCGCAATGAGCAGGCCCGGATATTTTTTCTGCATTTTTTCCGCCGCTTTTTCAGCGACCCCCGGCTTTGCGCCGAAGAAGAAAACGCTGTACCCGGTGTTCTGCATCCGATCGAGCAGTTTTTCAGCGAACTCGAACCCCGGCACACGGCCGCGGAGCGGACGCCCCAGAATACGCGACGCGTATACGACGCCAATGCCGTCAGGCAGTACCAGCTGAGAGCTGTTGACAATATCGCACAGCTGGCTGTCGTTGCGGCACATGCGGGCGATCTCGGGATTGGGCGTGACGACGCGGCATTTTTCCCCGCGTTCGATGTGCTGCATGGCAATGTCAACCGCCTCGTCCAGGGTGACGTCGTCAAACCCGATTTCCATGACCTGAATACGCATCTTTTTCATCTCCTTTGGGCGGGCGCTCCGCTTTACGTCCCGCATTATTTTATTCTACTGCAAAACGCTCCGGGAAACAAGCCCAAAATGATGAACAACGGCCGAAAAAAGGCCGGAACCCGCACAACCGGGTCCGGCCGGGAAAAGGCTATTCCCTGCGCGTCAGACGCAGCAGCGGGCGGCAGACACCGACGGCGACGAGCACCGCCACGGCGATTTCAGAAAAGCCGTTCAGGGTGACCAGCGTCAAAAAGACGCTCTTTAAAGGCAAACTGTCAAACAGCGCCCACAAGCATCCTAAAACGAGCACCGTATGCATAATCGAGACGATCGCCGCGCTGACGGCGATGGCAAGGCCCCGGCTTTTGATCCGTTTTTCCAGCAAACGGAAGACCAGCGCGGCCACAACGCCAAGCAGGATGCGCGGCACAATGCACATGATAATGGACTGCACCGGCGCGCCGCTCAAAAACGGTGAAAAAGCCTGGTCGACGACGCTGGTCGCCGCCGTCGTCGCCTTGTACATGCTCAGCAGGCCGAAAACAAGCCCCAAAATCCCGCCGTACATCGGCCCCATAACGATGCCGCCGACAATGACGGGGATGTGCATGATGGTAATGGACACCATGCCCGGCAGGATGATAAAGCCCAGCGGTGTGAACGAAAGGATGAGCTGGATGGCAATGAGCAGCGCCAGCTGCGTCAGTTTGCGGGTATCGGTCTTGTGCATAAGGGTTCCTTCTTTCTCTGAAACCGGCTCTGCGCCGTATGATGATGTTTAATCTTCCGGCAGATCCTCTCCGAAGGCTGCGCGGTACTGCCCGCGCAGCTCGGCGCGGAAGTCAGGGTGCGCGACGGCGATCAGGCTCTGCGCCCGCTGCCGAGCCGTGCGGCCGCGCAAATGCGCGACGCCGTACTCGGTGACCACGGTGTCGACGTCGTTGCGGCTGGTCGTGATGACGGCGCCGGCTCCGTGCTGCGCAACAATGCGTGACAACGACCCCCGCGCCGCCGTCGACGGCATGGCGATAATGGCCCTGCCGCCGCGGCTCATGGATGCGCCGCGGATGAAGTCGACCTGGCCGCCCACGCCGCTGAACTGGCGGGTCCCCACCGCTTCCGAACACACCTGCCCCAAAAGGTCAACCTGCAGGCAGGAGTTGATAGACACCATGTTGTCCTGACGCGCGATGACGTTGGGGTCGTTGACATAATCGACGGGCCGCATTTCGACAAACGGGTTGTCGTCTACAAAATCGTACAGCCGGCGGCTGCCGATCAAAAAGGCCACGACGCATTTTCCCGGATCCAGGGTCTTTTTGCGGCAGGTGACGACGCCCCGTTCGATCAGCTCGACGACCCCGTCTGAAATCATTTCAGAATGGATGCCCAGGTCTTTTTTGTCCCCCAGCGACAGCAGCACCGCGTCGGGGATGGCGCCGATGCCCAGCTGCAGCGTGTCGCCGTCGCGGATCAGGGCCGCGCAGTGGCGGCCGATGGCCTCTTCGACCGGCCCGATGCGGGCAGGCGGCAGTTCGGGCAGCGGCTCGCTGCGCTCGACAATACAGTCGAGCTCGTCGACATGGACAAAACAGTCGCCCAGCGTGCGCGGCATCTGATCGTTGACGTGGGCGATGACCAGTTTTGCCGTCCGCACGGCGGCCAGCGCGTAATCGACGGCAACGCCCAGGCTGCACCATCCGTGCCTGTCGGGCGGCGATACCTGCACCATGGCGACGTCAAACGGGTGCTCGCGCACCCAGTCGGGCAGGCGGTAGAAAAAGCAGGCGGTGAAGTCGGCGCGTCCTTCCTGCACCGCCGTACGCGTCGAGGCGCTGGCAAAAATGGTGTTGAAACGCACCCGTCCCGCCGCTTCCGGCGCACAGTAAGGCGCGTCGGCCATGGTCAGCACATGAAAAACCTCAACGTCTTTCAGGTCCCGGCGCGCGCACAGCGCGTCAAGCAGCGCCGTCGGGACGCCGGCGGCCTGCCCGGTGATCACCCGGTCGCCGGAACGCACCCGCGCGGCGGCCTGTTCGGCCGTAACCAGTTTGTGTGCAATCTGGCTGCGCTGAAACATAGAACTCCTCCTTTCAATATGGAAGCAAAGTCACATACACAACACACGGCTTATTGTACCACCGGCCGGACAAAAAGAAAAGAGCTCTTCTGCATATTTCACCAGGCAGAGCCAAAACTATCTGCAAGCAAGTTTCTCGCCGGGAGGGCTTTTTTTGCTGGTTCCCTTTTTGCGCACGCTCATTCTTTATCTTTTTATTATCGTCGCCATCCGCCTGATGGGGAAACGGCAGGTCGGCGAAATGCAGCCTGCCGAACTGGTCATCACTATTTTGGTCTCGGCTGTGGCGTCGGTACCCATGCAGGACATCGACATCCCGCTGGCGCACGGCGTCATCCCCATTCTCACGCTGATTGGGGCTGAAGTTATCATTTCCGCCGTATCCCTGCACAGCCTGCCCTTCCGCCGGCTGCTGTCCGGCAAGCCGGTCGTCGTCATTGAACACGGCCGTTTCAACCAGGCGGCGCTGCGCCGCCTGCGGCTGAGCATCGACGACGTGCTCGAGGATCTGCGGCTCAAGGACGTGTTCGATCTGCGCGACGTACGTCTGGCGCAGATCGAGACCAACGGGCAGATCAGCGTACTGCTGGAATCGCCGGCCCAGACGGTCACCGCAAAAATGCTCTCGCTGTCACCCGCGCCGCAGGAACCGTTTTATCTTGTCGTATCCGACGGGCATTTTCTGCCCGAAAACCTGTCGGCTGTCGGCAAAAGCCGCAAGTGGCTGGACAGCGTCCTGGCCGCCAACGGCGCCAAAGATTTTTCCGGCGTGTTCTTTTTGTGCGCCGACAAAAACGGCAATACCATTTTTGCCGGAAAGGAGAACTGATATGGGCCGAATCGCCGTCGCGGCCGTCTGCATTGTCCTGATCGTCGCCGGCGGAATTGTCAGCCTCCGCTGCACCAACGCGGTGTGCGGCGACATTCTGGCGCAGATCGACGCGTCGCTTTGGCAGCTGACCGAAACCGGGCATGACGACGGCCGCGCCCTGACAGCGGCCTACGACACCTGGACAGACTTTCACACCTGGCTGTGCGCTTTTATCGAACACGATCAGGTTGATCAGGTGACGGCCAGCTTTCAGCGCGCCATGGCTTTTTTAAGTTACGAAACCCACGACGAATACCTGGCCGAGCTTTTACAGCTCAAAGCTCTGATGCAGATGATCCAGGCCTTTGACCGCCCGACGCTGCGCAATATTCTATAAAAAATTTGAGAAAGAAAAAGCCTGGCCAAGCCAGGTTTTTTCTATTTGCGATCCTTGAGCAGCTTGGACAGCTCGTCCATAAAAGTATTGATGTCCCGGAACTGGCGGTAAACCGATGCAAAACGGACATAAGCCACCTCGTCGACTTCTTTGAGCTTTTCCATCACCAGCTCGCCGATATGCTCTGACGCTACCTCGCGGCTGAGGCTGTTTAACAGCTGCTGCTCGATGTCCGACGTGATCTTTTCAAGCGTCGACAGCGGGACGGCCCGCTTTTCACAGGCTTTGACCAGGCCTGCCAGCACTTTATTCCGGTCAAAGGTCTGGCGCGATCCGTCCTTTTTGACGACAATCAGCGGCATGCTTTCCACCGTCTCATAAGTGGTAAAGCGCCGGCCGCATTTCAGGCATTCGCGGCGGCGGCGGATACTGGTGCCCTCGTCCACCGAACGGGAATCGATCACCTTGCTGTCCGCCTCTCCGCAGTACGGGCATTTCACCGGGCGTCCCTCCTGTCCTGATCAATCCTTATTGATCAATCCTTATTTATATATAGGTATTATAACAAAGCTCTCACCGGTATGCAAGAAAATCATCCACAATGTCCCAAATCCCCACAGGTGTGACCCGCCCGGCCGCCAGCCGTTCCATCAGGGCAAGCACCTGTTTTTTATCGCAGGATATCCCTTCAACTTCCACCCTTTCCACCTCTGCGCCTGTCCGTTTGACGCAGATATGCACGCCGTACTCCGTCATCCCGCCCTGCCACGCGCCTTCCGCCCGTGCAGGGCGGCTGAGCAGCCAGTATGCCAGCCGGACTTCTGTCATGTTGTTTTTTCTCAGGATCGCCGTTTGCCGCATTGATGCCATCTTTAATTTTCCCTCCATTCGTTGCTGCCCCTATTGTACCCCGTTCCGCCGCGCCTTTCATCCCCCAATCGTTCGTCATTTTCCGACCTGTTTCGACGCCCTGCCGCCTGCTCCCCGGTGCAGCCAGGGAAAAATTTGCGTGCCGCAGCTTTTTGTGGTACACTATCCTGTACTGTAACGAGCGCGCCCCGCGCGCCAATCGAGGTGAATGGATTGAAGATTGGGATTCCACGCGCACTGCTCTACTACCGCTATCACACTTTGTGGGAGACCTTTTTTGAAGAGCTGGGAGTCGAGACCGTCATCTCGCCCCCGACGAATAAAGGCATTCTGGACTCCGGCAGCATTTACGCCATCGACGAATCCTGCCTGCCCATGAAGATTTTTCTCGGCCATGTCGAATGGCTGATCGGGCGCTGCGACATGATCCTTCTGCCCCGCATCGCCAGCCTGGGGCGGCAGGGCTCTGCCTGTATGCGCTATCAGGCTGCTTACGACGTGGCGCGCAATGCCTTTCGCGGCCGTCAAATCAAGCTGCTCGACTACAATGTCGACCTGCGCAAAAACGGCGGCCAGATCGAAACCTTTCTGTCGCTGGGCCGCGCAGTGGGCAAAAAACGCGCGCAGAGCCTGCACGCCTATCTGGCGGCGCGGCAGGCAGATAAGGCTGTGGGTACCGCAGAACTGCTGCACCAGCAGGATCTGCTGCGGGGCGACCGCTGCCGCATCCTGGTTGTCGGACACCCCTATAACGTCTACGACCCCTATGTCGGCGGCCCGGTGCTCGATTGTCTGCGCGCTTTGAACACCGTCCCCATTATCGCCGACATTGTCGACCGCCGCGAAGCGCTCGAACGCAGCGCGAACATCAGTTCGACGCTTCCGTGGGCCTTCAACCGCCAGCTGGTCGGCGCCATTGATATTTACCGCCGCTATGTCGACGGCATTGTTTTGATGAGCACCTTTCCCTGCGGCCCCGATTCGCTGGTCAACGAAATCGTCGTCCGCCGCGTGCGTGAGCTGCCGGTGCTCAATCTGCTCATTGACGGGCAGGAAGGAAGCGCCGGGCTGGAAACGCGGCTTGAGAGTTTTGTGGATATCATCCACTTTAAACGTGAGGAGGACATCACCCTTGCCTGAAACCAAGGTCAGCTTTCCCCATCTGGGCAGTTACTGCGTACCCATCGAGTACCTGTTCACCCGTGGGGTGGGGGTCGACTATGTCACCCCGCCCCCCATTACCCGCCGCACGCTGGAAATCGGCAGCCGGTACAGCCCCGACACCGTGTGCGCCCCCTTTAAATACAATCTGGGCAACTACATCGAGACCATCGAAGCCGGCGCCAATACGCTGGTACAGACGGGCGGCGTCTGCCGGCTGGGTTACTACGGCGAGCTGCACGAACAGATCCTGCGCGATCTGGGGTACAAGGTCCGGTTTGTCAACATGGCGCGTGCCAGCTATTCCAACCCGGCCAGTTTTTATTCCGAGTTTCTCAGTATCAACCCCGATCTGTCGCTCAAGCGCGTGGCCGCCGTATTGACGCTGGTGCTCAAAATGGTCGAACACATCGATGCCTTTGAAAGCTATATGCGAAATAACGTCGGCTTTGAGTGCGAAGAAGGGTCGTTCGACCGCCTGCACCAGGACTTTCTTGCCTCGCTGAGCGCCGTTGAAAGCCATAAGGAGTTAAGCGCTATTTCCAAGCTCTATATGCGCCGTCTCAAAGAACTGCCCATCAACCGTCCCAAAAACCCGCTGCGCGTCGGAATTATCGGCGAATATTACACCATCATGGAGCCGTTCAGCAATCATTTTATGGAAAAATCGCTGGCGCGCATGGGCATCGCCGTCGACCGGTGGATCAACATCAGCAACACTCTGCTGCACAACCCGTCCAAAAAGGTCATCACCCACATCAAAGACTACGCCAAATACGACATGGGCGCGACGGCCATGTTTTCCATCGACAAGGCGCTCGAGTTTGCCAAAAAGCACTACGACGGCATCATCCACGTCAAATCCTTTGGCTGCACCCCCGAAATCGACGCCATGACGGTACTGCAAAACATCAGCAACGACTATAAAATCCCCATTTTGTATTTCAGTTTTGACTCACAAACCAGCGAAACCGGTATCCAGACCCGTCTGGAAGCCTTTTACGACATGATCGTCATGCGAAAGGAAGACAGGAAATGAAGGCATATCTCGGCATCGACGTAGGCTCTATCTCAACCAAAGGCGTTGTCATCGACAGCAAAAACGCCATTCTGGCTTCCGAATACCTGTGGACCGAGGGCGACCCGATGGGCGCGGTGCGCCGTCTGCTCAAGGCGCTGGCCTCACAGCTCGAAGGCAAGGACGTCCAGGTCGCCGCCGTCGGCACGACAGGAAGCGCCCGCAAGCTGACCGGGGCCATGACGGATGCACAGGTCGTCAAAAACGAGATCACGGCGCACGCCATCGGCACGACGTCCCTGTACCCCGACGTGCGCACGATCTTTGAGATCGGCGGCCAGGACTCCAAAATCATCCTGGTGGAAAACGGCATTGTCGTCGATTACGCCATGAACACCCTGTGCGCCGCCGGGACGGGTTCGTTTTTGTCCAGCCAGGCGCGCCGCCTCGGCGTACAGGTCGAAGAGTTCGGCGAAATCGCCCTGACCAGCCAGCACCCCACCCCCATCGCCGCGCGCTGCACAGTGTTCGCCGAATCTGACCTGGTGCACAAAGCCCAGATCGGCCATAAAAAAGAAGATATTATCGCCGGACTGTGCAAGGCGGTGGTCACCAATTACCTCAACAACGTCGGCAAGGGCAAAAAAATCGCCCCGCCCATCGTCTTTCAGGGCGGGGTCAGTAAAAATGTCGGCGTCAAAAAGGCCTTTGAAGACGCAACCGGATTTCCCGTCACCGTCGACCCCAACGGCCACCTGACCGGCGCGCTGGGCGTCGCCATCCTGGCGCGCAAATCGGGAAAAGAACAGCCCTTTTCTTTCGGCGTGGCGGATATGGACTTTGTCACCCGCGGCGTCGAGTGCGGGAAATGCTCGAACCGCTGCGAAATCATCTGCGTGTACCAAAACGGCCGTCTCATCGATTCGTGGGGAAATCGCTGTGAAAACGGCGCGATCCGTGCCGCAAAGTAAAAATTCAGAAAAAATTCAAAAAATCGTTGCGCCCCCTTCCCCTGTCTGTTATACTGTAAATAACTTTTCAGAGGAGGGGTTTTTATGTACATCCGCCGGCGGAGCATCGGACTGTGTATTCTTTTGTCCATTGTCACCTGCGGTATTTATGGTCTTTACTGGTTCATCTGCCTGACCGACGAATCCAACGCCGTAGCGGGCGAACCGGGTACGTCGGGCCCCGTGGCACTGCTTTTATCGATCGTCACCTGCGGCATCTATTTCTTTTACTGGGGCTACAAGCTCGGCGAAAAACTGGACAAGGCGCGCGCGTACAACAATGTCCCCTCGGGGTCGCTGGGCATCGTCTTCCTGCTTTTAAACATTTTCGGTCTCGGCATCATCACCTATGCGCTCGCCCAGAACGAAATCAATAAATACGCCTCTGTCCTTTGAACAAAAGCGCCGCCTTGTGCGCCTGGCCGGCTTTCTTTCCGCCGTTTTAGCGTGCGGGCTCGCCTACGCCGGCCTGTGCACGGCGCTCGGGTTTGCGCTGCCCTGCCTGTTTTTCACCGCAACCGGGCTGCAGTGCCCGGGCTGCGGCGTCACCCGCATGTGTCTCAGCCTGCTGCGACTTGATTTCGGCGCGGCCTGGCGGTATAATCCGGGCCTTCTGGCGCTGGCGCCCGCGCTGGCCGTTCTGGCGTTTCTGACCGCCCGGCAGTACGTTCGGATCGGGACGCTTACCCCCACGCGCTTTGCAAACGCCCTGACCGTTTTCTGCATTGTCTGGCTGCTGGTCTGGGGCGTGTGGCGCAATATTGTATGACAGAAAAACGGCGCCTAAGGCGCCGTTTTTTTCGCCCTGACAGGCGTTTGTCTTGTCAGAAAATCCCCCCGCGCCGGCCGATGCGAACTGATAATAACCCGCTATTGCAGGTGGGTTGGCTCCCAGCCCTTTTAGGCACTCCCAACGTCCGTCCCGGGACGGGAGGTCTGCGCCCGGGGGCTGAAGTCCGCCATCCCGTTTTATCACTTTGTAGGTTAAATATAGTGCCGCTGTCGCACCGCGCAGGGGGATTTGTGCCGGTTAATCGGGGGTCTCGTCTTCGAAGGTATCCTCCAGCCGCTCACTGAAGATCTGAAACATCTCATCAAGCTCGTCCTCGTCGTCCAGCGTGACGAGAATCTCTTCGCCGTTTTCTTCTTCGGATTTCATAATAATGAGCTCGTAGCTGTCCTCGAGCTGCATGTCGGCAGGGATAAAGGCAAAATAGGTGTTGCCGTTGTATTCCAATGTATCGAGATGCTCAAGCTCGAGCTCATTGCCGTTTTCGTCGGTCAGGGTGACGTAATCGTTGCCGTACTCTTCGCTCATGTGCTGCCTCCTGTCCGGGCGTCTTCGCGGCCCTTTGTCTTGTATCTATTATACGCCAAAAGCCTGTAAAATCCAATCCCTTTTTGCACTTTTTTTCACAAAAAGAATGCTTGACACAGGCCGCGCAGGCTGGTATAATATTGTGGAAAAGAAAGCAGGATGAACTGTCCTCACCCTCATGGATAAGAAAGGGTCAACAGGTTTCCAGCGCGCTGCGGCGCGCCTGGTTTTGTTGTAACGGACGGTTCAGACCGCCCGTTATTTATTTTTTAGGAGGTGCTCCCTATCAGCAAACTGGACCATCAGATCAACGAAGAAATTCGTGATAAGGAAGTCAGGCTCATCGACGAGAACGGCGGGCAGCTGGGCATTGTCCCGATTGAAGAAGCGCAGCGCGTGTCGGCCGAAAAGGGCCTTGATCTGGTCAAAATCGCTCCCAAAGCCGAACCGCCCGTCTGCCGCATTATGGACTACGGCAAGTTCCGCTTTGAGCAGGCCAAGAAGGAAAAGGAAGCCCGCAAGAACCAGCGCATCATCGAAATCAAAGAGATTCGCCTGTCCGCCAAAATTGATGTTCACGACTTCGAAGTCAAGGCAAAAGCCGCGCAGAAGTTTTTGAAAAACGGCGATAAGGTCAAGGTTTCGGTGCGTTTCCGCGGGCGTGAAATGGCGCATACATCCATCGGCCTGAACGTACTCAAGCGTTTTGCAGAAACCTGCGCCGAGTTCAGCACCGTGGAAAAGGAGCCCAAACTGGAAGGCCGCCAGATGCTGATGTTCCTAGCACCCCTGAAAAACCAATAAACGGCAGGCTTGCCTGCATAAAAGAGAGGAGCTATACCACATGCCGAAGATAAAGACCCATTCCGGCGCCAAAAAACGCTTTTCCGTCACCAAGACCGGGAAGATCAAAATGTCGAGCATGAACCGCCGCCATGATATCAAAGGCTGCAAGACCCCTAAGCGCAAACGCCAGCTGCGCAAAGCCGGTTACGCCGGTTCGGCCACCGCGCCGCAGCTCAAGCGGCTCATCCCCTATAAATAAGATTAACAGGAGGCTTTTGATAGATGGCTAGAATCAAAGGCGCGATGATGACGCGCAAAAGAAGGAAAAAGGCAATCAAGCTCGCCAAGGGCTACTGGGGTTCTAAAAAGAACCACTATAAATTGGCCAATGAGCAGGTCATGAAGTCGCTCAAATACGCTTATGTCGGCCGCAAGCTGAAAAAGCGCGACTTCCGTCGCCTGTGGATCACCCGTATCAGTGCCGCCTGCAAGCAGAACGGCATCAATTATTCGCAGTTCATGAACGGCCTGAAAAAGGCCGGCGTCACTCTCAACCGCAAAATGCTGTCTGAGATCGCCATTTCAGACAAATCCGCTTTTTCTGCCCTGGTCGCCCAGGCCAAAGCGGCCCTGTAACCATCTGCCCGCGCCGGATGCCATGCATCCGGCGCTTTTCTTATTCCCCAGGCAGGCACAGGGGTTTTACCGTTTGTTGTCGCCCTGCCGCCTTTTCACCCGTTTATACAGATATACAGCCTTTTCCCACAGGGTGTGAAATGTTTATTCCCCGGACTTATTTCCGATGATTCCAAGGGTTATCCACATTTTCCACAGAGTTATCCACAGATATTATGTAAACTCGGCGGCAAATCAGTGCATAAACCCGGTGTATACTTTAAGGCGCTACTGTTTTTCCTCGTCAAGCGTGCGGAACTGGATGGCTTCGGCCAGGTGCTGCGCGCCGATATTTTCCTGCCCGTCCAGGTCGGCGATGGTTCGCGCAACCTTTAAAATGCGGTCATAGGCGCGGGCGGTCAGCCCCATGACGTCAAAGGCGCGCTGCATCAGCGCCTTGCCGGCTTCATCCAGCGCGCAGAACTGCGCCATGCGCGCCGGCGTCAGCGTGGCGTTGCAGGTGACTTCGGTGCCCGCATAGCGGGCCGTCTGGCGGGCGCGCGCGGCGTTGACCCGTGCTCGGACGGCAGCCGAGCTTTCCGCCGGCGTACGCTCGCGCAGGCTCTCGTACGCAACGGGCGCGACGTCAATGTGCAAATCGATGCGGTCGAGCAGCGGTCCGGACAGGCGTTTGCGGTATGCGCGCACTGCCTGTTCCGTGCAGGTGCACGGGCGGGTCGGGTGGCCGTAGTAACCGCATTTACACGGGTTCATGGCGCACACCAGCATGAACCGGCTGGGATAGGTGCAGCTGCCCGAAACGCGTGAAACCGTAATACAGCCGTCTTCAAGCGGCTGACGCAGCACTTCGAGCGCGTCGCTGCGGTATTCGGGCAGCTCGTCCAGGAACAAAACGCCGTTGTGCGCCAGTGAAATCTCACCCGGCCGCGGCGTGCGCCCGCCTCCGGCCAGCCCGGCTGCCGAAACGGTGTGGTGCGGGCTGCGGAAGGGACGCTGCGTCACCATGGGACGCCCTTTTTCCAAAAGCCCGGCCACCGAATAAATTTTGGTGACTTCGAGCGCCTCTTCACGGGTCATATCGGGCAAAATAGACGGCAGGCGGTGCGACAGCATACTTTTGCCTGAACCGGGCGATCCGATGAGCAGCACGTTGTGCGAGCCTGCGGCCGCGATTTCCAGCCCGCGCTTGACGTTTTCCTGTCCCATGACGTCAGCAAAGTCCAGTCCCTGCGGGGCGGTGCTTTCAAACTCCGCCGGCGGCTGCGGCTCAATGAGTTTCTGCCCCAGCAAATGCTCCGCCAGTTCACGTGCGTGACGAACCGGATAGACGATCAGCCCCTCGGCGACCGCCGCTTCACAGGCGTTATCCGCCGGGACAAAAATGCTCTTCATCCCCATTTCACGCGCGCACAGCGCCATGGGCAGCACGCCGTTGGCGGCGCGCACCTCTCCTTCAAGCGACAGTTCGCCCAGCATACAGCTGTCTTCCGGCGGCAGCGGCAACTGCCCCGACGACGCCAGAATCCCCGCCCAGATGGGCAGATCATAAATAGGGCCTTCTTTTCGCAGCTCACCGGGCGCCAGATTGATGGTAATGCGCCGCGCCGGAAACTGGAACCCGCAGTTTTTGGCGGCAGCGCGCACGCGGTCCTGCGATTCGCGCACCGACGCGCCGGGCAGGCCGACGATGTCGAGGCGCGGCAGGCCGCCCGACAGATCGCACTCGCAGATGACCAGATGCCCTTCAATGCCGGTTAACCCGGCCGTATTGACCTTTGCTACCATACTTTCACCTCTTTCGCGCCCTGGGCGCGGGATTGGGATGCCGCTTTTTTAAACAACCATCGTTTGCGCTGCTTTGACATTTTGGGCCGCTCTGGCCTGAATGGCATCATTGCCGCCCGGACACAACATACCAGCGGCAGCGGGTACAGACCTCGTCAGCCTGCGCGCGGTCAAACGGCTCGCGCAGCCACTTCAGTTCCATTTCATCCCCGCGGACTTCCTGCACTTCATAGCACTCGCCATAATAGATTTCGCGGTTATACAGGGGGCACCAACATCTGTCATCATGATTCCTGGCCATTTTTATTCCTCCCCGTGCGTTCTGTCCGGCGTAAACCGATACCCAGGACTGCACTCGATTGTAGGATCAGTTTCGACCTTCTCAATCGCTTCCGCAGTCAGCCCCTGAGAGAAAGCATCACATGATGGTTTAATCGGGTATTGAGGGCCCCGGTGATAATAAACACATTGATTGCATGGGGGAAGCGTAGCCGCAGGCGGCATCGTCATCCGCAGTTTATACTGATCATCTTCTGATAACTCACTCGCCCATTCAATGCGATCCTGTTCAGACAAGCTCCAAAATTTTTCGAATGTCAGATTTCGATGAGCCATTTTCCGCCTTCCCTAAAAGCGCGCGGCACGGGGCCTTTGCCGCTTTATTCCATCACCATTATATCACTCTTTTCGCCCGCCGTATATCCGGTTTTTCATCCGGCGGCACGCACAGCCGCAATTCCGGGATTTTTCGTATTTTCTTCCGCAAAATGTAGGTTTGTCAAACATATTGGACGGTGAACTCTGAGGGGGAAAGCCAGCCGAGGGGTCTCATGGGGAAGTTGTTGGAGCGGCGGTTATGGATGGCGAGCTGCCTGGCGAAGTCATCCAGGGA
>CALWJQ010000089.1 GCA_944381055.1 uncultured Clostridia bacterium
GGGATACGGAAAAAGCTAAACTGTTCGCTTTCGTCCCCGTAGAAATAGTCTGTAAAGGCCCTTTCTCGCATGGCGATTCTCTCCTTTGGGCATGAAAAAAGCACAGTTTGTAAAGCCGTGCTTTTTCCTCGATGTTTGGTTTTGTTCTCTGCTTTGTCATCAGGGTATTGGCCCTTTGGCAGAGTGCTTGAATTGGCCTGGATATGCCGATTTCATCATTAAAAAGGGAAAAAGGCCTGTTTCCATATGAAAACAAGCCTTTCCACGTATCCCTTGTGGTGGAGATAAGCGGGATCGAACCGCTGACCTCTTGAATGCCATTCAAGCGCTCTCCCAGCTGAGCTATACCCCCAGATGAACTTTTCAGCAGCCGAACTGCGACTGCCTAAATATAATACCATGCGACAGGGCGCTTGTCAATAGGTCTTTGAGATTTTTTTAGTCTGTATGAGACCCGCCCCGGAAAGGGGCGGGCCTGCGCAAACCGCTGTCACTCTTTGACATTGACGGTCAGCCCGTCGCCGTCACATTCGACGATCAGCGTACTGCCGGGAGCAATGTCGCGCTCGATCATAATCCGTGCAATGCGCGTTTCAACCTCGCGCTGGATGAGACGCTTGAGCGGACGCGCGCCGAACACCGGGTCATACCCGTGCTCGACAATATAGTCTTTGGCGTTGCCGCTCACCTCGAGCGAAAGCTGCTGCTCGTGCAGGCGCTTACGCAGGTCACCCAGCAGCAAATCGACGATCTGGCCGATTTCAGGCTTGGTCAGCGGCTTATAGAATACGATTTCGTCCAGCCTGTTTAAAAACTCCGGCCGGAACTGTACGCGCAGCAGCCCTTCGACGCGCTGGCGCGCCGCTTCGGACAGGCTGCCGTCGGGCTGGACGCCCTCGAGGATCTCGGACGAACCGAGGTTGCTCGTCAGGATGATGATGGTGTTTTTAAAGTCGACCGTACGGCCCTGGCTGTCAGTGATACGGCCGTCATCCAGTACCTGCAGGAGCACGTTGAACACATCGGGGTGCGCCTTTTCGACCTCGTCAAACAGCACAACCGAATACGGGCGGCGGCGCACGGCTTCGGTCAATTGGCCGCCTTCTTCATAACCGACATATCCCGGGGGCGCGCCGATCAGGCGCGAGACCGAGTATTTTTCCATATACTCGCTCATGTCGATGCGCACCATGCTGCGCTCGTCGTCAAACAGCGCTTCGGCCAGCGCGCGGGCCAGCTCGGTTTTGCCGACGCCCGTCGGGCCGAGGAACAAAAAGGAGCCGATCGGCCGGTCGGGGTTCTGGATGCCGGCACGCGAACGCAGAATGGCGTCCGCCACCTTTTGCACCGCTTCGTCCTGGCCAATCACCCGTTTATGCAGGATCTCGTCCAGATGCAGCAGCTTTTCGCGCTCGCCTTCCATCAGCTTGGCGACCGGGATGCCGGTCCAGCGCGCCACGATGCGGGCGATTTCTTCTTCCGTCACCTTGTCGCGCAGCAGGTTTTGCCCCTGATCATACTGCTCGGCCAGCGACTCCTGCTCGTGCAGCTGCTTTTGCAGCTCAGGCAAACGGCCGTATTTGAGCTCGGCGGCTCGGTTTAAATCATACTCGCTTTCTGCCCGCTCCATCTGCGCGTTGACCTGCTCGATTTCTTCGCGCAGCTTCTGTACCTTTTCAATCGCCTTTTTCTCATTTTCCCACTTGGCGCGCATGGACTTCATTTCCTCGCGCATTTCGGCCAGCTCTTTCTGGATTTCCTGCAAATGCTCCTGCGACAGTTTGCTGGTCTCTTTTTTGAGCGCCGCTTCTTCGATTTCATGCTGCATGATTTTGCGCGAGATCTCGTCGAGTTCGGCCGGCATAGAATCGATTTCGGTGCGGATCATGGCGCACGCTTCGTCGACAAGGTCAATGGCCTTGTCAGGCAGGAACCGGTCGGTGATATACCGATTGGACAGCGTCGCGGCCGCGATGAGGGCGTCATCCTGGATTTTGACGCCATGGAAGACCTCATAGCGCTCTTTCAGCCCGCGCAGGATGGACACCGTATCCTCGACAGTCGGCTCGGGCACCTGTACCGGCTGGAACCGCCGCTCGAGCGCGGCGTCTTTTTCAATATACTGGCGGTATTCGTCAAGCGTGGTGGCGCCGATGCAGTGCAACTCGCCGCGCGCCAGCATGGGCTTTAACAGGTTGCCGGCATCCATGGCCCCTTCGGTTTTGCCTGCGCCGACAATGGTGTGCAGCTCGTCGATGAACAGAATGATCTTGCCCTCGCTCTTTTTGATCTCGTTCAACACGGCTTTGAGACGCTCTTCAAACTCACCGCGGAATTTTGCGCCCGCAACGAGCGCGCCCATGTCCAGAGCGAAGATCTGGCGGTCGCGCAGGCTGGCCGGCACGTCGCCGCGCACGATGCGCAGCGCCAGGCCTTCGACAATGGCCGTCTTGCCGACGCCCGGTTCGCCGATCAGGCAGGGGTTGTTTTTGGTCTTGCGCGACAAAATGCGGATGACGCTGCGGATTTCGCTGTCGCGGCCGATGACGGGATCAAGTTTTTGCGCGCGGGCCAGCTCGACAAGATCCTGGCCGTACTTTTTCAGGGCCTCATAGGTCTCTTCCGGCGTATCGCTCGTCACGCGCGCCGAGCCGCGCACACCCTTGAGGGCCGTCAAAAAGCTCTGTTCCGTGACGTTAAACCGCGCAAACAGCGCCCGCGTCTCCGCCGACGGCTTGCCGATCAGGCCCAGCATCAGGTGCTCGACCGAAATATAATCGTCACGCATCCGCTCGGCGCGGGATTCCGCCTCGTTGAGCGCGTTGTCCACGTCGCGCGCGATGTAGATCTTGTCCTGTTCGCGCGCGCCGCCCGACACCTTGGGCAGGCGGTTGACCGCGTCCTGGACGGCTTTTGAAAACTCGGGCAGGCTGACGCCCATTTTGCTCAAAAGCTGGGCGCACAGGCTGTCTTTTTCCCCGGTCAGCGCAGACAGCAGATGTTCCTGCTCGACCTGCGGGTTGCCGTATTCAACGGCCAGACGCTGTGCGTTTTGGATGGTCTCCGCGGATTTCTGGGTCAGTTTCTGTACATTCATATTGATTCACTCCTTGCACGGGCCAGGCTCCTTCCGCCCGGCCCCGGGTGTTTTTTATAAAATCGATTTGCCGGCTTTGAGCCACGCGGCGTAACGCCGGCCAATTTCCGCCGCGGCATTCTGTTCGCTGCCGAGGTTTTTAAAATACAGCCGCAGGCAGCCGTCAAACAGCCGGACATACTCGGCGATGCCCTCGCCGAACTCCTGCGCGGCCATTTCACGCTCCTGCGGCAGGAAGAACCGGGTATACCGCCCCGGCTCGATGGCCGACTGGATGCCGCCGCGCAGCCTGCGTTCCATCCCGTCCCACAGCGTGAAAAAGCTCTCGGCATCGCACAGCAGCGTCTCGTTGCGGGTTCGCAGCTGCACGCGCAGGCGGCCGGCCAATCGGCCCGACGCGCCCGAAAGCTCAATGGCATAGCGCACCGTGGGGTTGTATTTATACCGCAGCGCCGAGCGCAGCACCATGCCCCCGCCAGACGGCGGAGCCACCAGCTGCAGTGCGTCCACGCTGTCCAGCAGATCCCGGGCTGTATCCAGCGTCTGCTGTATCTGCCTTTCCGGCGTGACAACCGACAGATAGTCCGCCAGAATTTCGTTGATCATCCCCGAGCGGCTCAGCCCCCGCGCATAAGCGGCGTGATCCAGCTGCTCAACCAGATCGTCGATGAGCACCAGACTGTAAACGCTTTTTTTCATCATTGATCCTCTCGCTTCCGAAATAAATTATACATCACAATAATAATTTGTCAATGATTTTATATAATAATTCACACATAATTTTCATTTGCTTTTGAGCTGCCCACATGCTATACTGAAAAAAAACGAAAGGATGTGACGCCATGCTTCTGGACAACCAGCCGCGCGTCCGGCTGATGAACGGCGAAACCCCGCTGGAACCCGCCGCACGGCTCGGGAACGCGCTGGGCATTCCGCTGTGTTTCAAGCGCGACGACGTGATGAGCCTGGGCATGGGCGGCAACAAGGTTCGTTCGCTCGAGTTTTGGCTCGGCGAAGCGCTGGAACAAGGGTGCGATACCGTTTTGGTCGGCGGGCTCCCCCAGTCCAACCTGTGCCGCCTGACAGCCGCCGCCTGTGCGAGGACGGGGCTTTCCTGCACGGTAATCCACAACGCCGACGAGCCGCCGGCAGGCAGCGTTTTGCAGGGCAACGCGTTGCTCAACCGGCTGATGGGCGTACAGACGCTGTACTGCGGGCCGGTCGACGAATACCGGCGCATGGACTTTATCCGGCAGCAGGCCGAACTGCTGCGCGCGCAGGGTAAAAAGCCCTATATCATCGGTGACCCGGTCACCGGAGCGCTCGGCTATGTGTCGGCCGCGCTCGAGCTATGCGCACAAGCCGACCGCGGGGTGATTCCCGTCCCGCTGCGCCATGTCTTTATCAGCGCGTCCGCCGGCCCGACCGAAACCGGGCTGCTGTTCGGCCTGTGCCTGGCGGGCGGCGTCACCGTTCACCTGGTCAGCGTGGAATACGGCGAGGCGGTCTTTTGGGACATTGCAGACAAAATCTTCGCCGGCCTTGAAAAGCGTCTCGGCGTCCGCCCGGCTTGTGACATGCATCAAACCGCGCGGTTTTACGGCCAGTACCTCGGCGGCGGCTACGGCCGCCCAACGTCCGGCGCGCTTGAAGCTGTCCGCACGCTGGCGCGCTTTGAAGGCATTTTTGCCGAAACCGTTTACAACGCCAAAGTGCTGCACGGCCTGATGGATCTGGCGCAAAACAGGATGCTGCCCCCGGACGAAGGCGTCTGTTTTTACCATACGGGCGGCTCCCCTGCCCTGTTCGGACAGGCCGCGCAGTTCGCCGGCGGGACGGAATAACCCTGCCTGCCCTTCCGCCGCCAGGCGTCATCCGGCAGTGCGCGTCTTTTGCGCCGCGTCCAGGCTGAGCCAGCAAAACACCAACCCCGCCGCAAGCTGTAAAAGCCTTGCAGCGGGGTTGGCTGTTCTCCGGCGTCAGCGGATGGCGGCAAACAGGTAGGCGACGCCTTCGGCGTTGACGTATTCGGTGGTGCTGAGCTGCTCGCCGGCCAAAAAGCCGTAATCGGTCACCGACAATATGGCCTGCCCGTCAGCGGACAGGGCCGGCGTTCCGCGAACCGCCAGGATGCACTGGCCGCCCGTTTTGACCGCCTGCGGACGCACCAGCACGGCGCGCGGCTGAAACCCCAGGTTGATCATCTGCCCGCCGCCGCTGTCTGACGCGCGTTTTCCATCCCCGGTATAAGTCCCGGCTGCCGCAGCCCCGTTGTGTTCGCCGAACAGGGTGCAGGCTCTGCCGTCGATGCTGATGCGGGCCGCCTGTCCGGCTGAGGCCGGCCCCTGTAACAGCAAAGCCCCTGCGCCGCAAACTCCGGCGGGCTGAACGCCGCAGCACAGCGCCGCGGTCCCGGATGGGACGGGCAGAGGCGTCCCTTCGCTCCAGCTGACGCCGTCGGCGCTGAGCAGGACGCCGTTTTTCTGCCCGCCTTCGGCGGCGATGAACTGTTCGCCCGTCCAGCACAGGCTATACAGGGCATACGCCTTTCCGCCCGGCAGCGGAACACGATCCCACGTCAGGCCGTCTTCCGATACCAGTGTAAAGGTTTCGGAATCGCCGACAATGACATACCGGCCGCCGCCGTAGCAGATTTTCCGCCACTGCCCCCGGCTGGGCAGCTGACGGAAAGACCATGTCTCGCCGTCGGTGCTGTATGCCGTGATCTTGTTTCCGTAAGTAATGGTGCGAAACGCCGATCCGTCGTAAATCAGGTCAATCCACCCCGCCGTCTGCGGGACGGCCGAAGGCTGCCAGGTCTGGCCGTCGGATGACCGGGCGCCGTTGCCGCCTGTGCTGCCGACGGCGATAAACTGTCCGTTCCCGTAACAGACGCTGCTCCATGTATCAGCGGCCGGCAATGTACCCTCGATCCAGGCGCTGCCGTCTGCCGACGACAGCACGCGGTCTGAATTTTCCAGCCCCAGCACGACATAGCGTCCGCCGCCGTAACAGATGCGCTGCCAGTTATCGGCCCCGGGCAGCGTCATCAGCGTCCACGCCTGGCCGTCCAAAGACCACGCCGCCCGCCCGGCGCCGCCTGCCAGCGCGACGTATCTTCCGGCGCAGAAGTCGATAAAGGTCCACGGCCCTTCATCCGGCAGGCTGACCACCGTCCAGCCGGTACAGACCCCGCCGGGGCGAGCCGGATCCTGCGGCCCGGGCGCAGCCAGCGGGATCTGTGCGGCCGCAAAGGCGCTGCCGCCCGCCGCCAGGACGCGTCCGCCGCCCATACAGACCGACCGCCACTGCGCCGTCTGCGGCATGGGGACGTTTTGCCAGTTCCGCCCGTCGGCCGACGCCATAAGCGCCCCAGCGCTGCCCGACGGCAGGGCGAGCAGCAGCCCGTTGATCAATTCCATCGCGCAGAAGCCGGCGGCGCCGGCTACCGTTACGCTCTGCCATATCAGTCCGTCGGGGGATACCGCGCCCTGCGCACCCGCCGCCGTCAGCGCTGCAAAACCCTCCGGGCCGTGCCGTACGGCGCTCCAAGCCGCCTGTGCCGGCAGGGACGTCTGCTGCCAGCGCAGGCCGTCCAGGCTGAAAGCGGCCGTCTGGCCGGGGGCGTCCGCCGTGCCCGAAACGGCGGCAAATCTTCCGCCGCCCCAGCAGACTGCCGTCCAGGGCGCGTCGGGCGCTTCCGCCTGCTTCCACGTTTTCCCGTCCTGCGAGACGATGAGAACCGCCGGCTGGCTGGCCGCCGCGACGTAACGCCCGTTTCCAAAGCAGACGGCTTCCCACTGCGCGCTGACCGGCAGCGGAACCGCCGTCCATCCGCGCCCGTCAGCCGACAGGGCGGCCGTTGCGCTTCCTGCCGCCAGCGTGACAAATCCCGCCTCGCCGCGGCACGGCTGAATCCACGCGCCGGGCGACGGCAGCGCCGCATCCTGCCAGCAAAGCCCGTCCCGGGACCACTGCGCCGCGGCGCTCTGCGCGCGCACACGCACAAAATGCCCGCCGCCAAAGGCAGCCCAATCCCACGAACTGCCGTCGGCGCAGTCCGCAAAGGTTCCCAGCAGCGACTGACGCTTTGTAAAGGCCCCCACCTGTTCTGCGGTGACGCCGTGCGGGTTAGCAGTGTTTTCCAAATGTCCGGGCAGTTCGCTCAGGCTTTGTGAAAAGCCTTGTTCTGTACCGCTGTACCCGGCGGCGCACGCCTGATCATAGGCGCTTTCGCCGGCAGCTCCCGGCGGGCCCTGGACGCCCTGAACCCCTTGCGGGCCCTGGACGCCCTGAACCCCTTGCGGGCCCGGCGGACCCTGCAAGGCGCCGACGTTCTGCCAAACCCGGGCGTCGGTGTCCCACAAATAAACGACGTTGTTTTCCGCCGTGCCGACGGCATAGGCGTCACCGGCGTTTCCCGCCGGGTGCGCCGACTGCAGCGCGTACAGATCCGGATACAGCCCCAGCACCTTGAAGTCGCGCCCGTCCGCGCCGGCCGGGCCGCGCGCTCCCTGCGGTCCGGTCGGACCCTGCACGCCCTGGACGCCCTGAATGCCTGCCGGCCCCTGCGGCCCCTGGACACCCTGCGCTCCCGGTACGCCCTGGGGGCCGCGGATGTTGACCGGGGCCGGCGGCGTCTGCGCGTCCGACAGGGTAAACCGCAGCGTGCCGCCGCTGTCGACGCTGGGCAGCCACGCCCGGCCCTGCGGCCCGGCGGGGCCCTGTTCGCCGCGGTCGCCTTTGTCGCCTTTGTCGCCCTTTTCTCCCTGCGCCCCGACGATGGCCGACACCACGGTCGCGCCGTTTTCGTCACGCACACCGGCGTTTTCAAATTGCAGGCGGCTGCGCTGCGGCATGGCGCCCCCCTGCGCATTGAGAATCAAGTGCCCGCCCGAACCTGCCGCCTGCCACGACTGGCCGTCGAGCGAGACTTCGATAAAATTGTCCCCGTCCACGCGGATTGCCTGAACGTCGTCGCTGCGCACGCAGGCGTCGAGCGCCTGCTGCACCGTCCCGTCCCGTTCGCCGATCTGCGCGGCTGCGCCGGAATCCAGCAGCTCGTCAATGACGCCGTTGACCGCTTCCAGCACCTCATCGTCCGTGCGCGCGTCAAACATCGCTTTAAGCTGATCGGCCGACACGCCGTCGGCGCTCGGCGTGTCGGACAGGTTTTTGATGCTGACTTCATAACCTGTGATTTTTTTGTCCGATAAAGCCATGGCTTTCTCCTTTCACTTGACCATGCGGCCCAGATAAAACCGCTTTTCAATGCCGTAAACGCCAAAGCCCTGGTTAACTGCGTCATTGCGGCAGATGATCTGCATGAGCTTGTACTTTTTCACCTTCTGCCCAAAGGGCACGACGTTTTCCGGCAGGGTGTTAAAGGTAAAATCACTGAAATCGATGTCCGCGAACGTAAAAATACTGGCGTTGCCGTGCCGCAGTTCGCGGCCGAAGTCGCTGTCCGTGCGCGCAATGACGCGCACGCCCGAACGGGTATAGGTTTTCAGGTATACACCCGATCCTCGTTTGGGCATGGTCTTGTACTGCATAAAATCCCCGTCGTCGTCCAGTTTGGTCGCCCAGTCGGCGACAATGGCCTGGCCGTCATCGTTATAGGCGTCCATGCGCACGTTGCCTTCGCCGTCGACGCGGTCGTCGTTCATGCGGCACAGCCGGCCGTCCTGCGTGCCGAAATACAGCGTCCCGGCGTGTTCGCACAGAACCCGCGCCGGGATATTGGTCCAATAGTACCACTCGTACTCCCACGTGCCGGTCTCGTTGCTGCGCGACGCGCGCTGTTTGGCGTCGGCGACATAGCAGCAGCCGTTGACGCACAAAACATAATATCCTTTCCACACGCAGGCAACGGCTTCGGACAGGTTTTGCTCGCGGCACAGCCGCGCATCGACGAATCCCGAACGCTGCTGCAACGTGCGTTCCAGCGTGACGACCTGCGACGCCAGGGCATAAACGCCGTTGCGGCTCAGAAAGAGCGGGTCGTCAACCAGCGACGCGAAACAATGCCGCGACACGGCCCCGCCCCCCGACACCCCCTGCTCGACGGGGAACAAATCCCCCGAATCCAGGTGCTGTACCGTACGCAAAAACACCGACGCATCCTGCTCATTGTCCTCCTTAATGATGGCGAGCGCCTCGCCGGCGCGCAGGTACCCCATGATCTGCGAATCGTCCGACCCCACCTGCGCATAGGACGTGTCGGGAATATATGCCGCCGAATCGGCGTCCGACACATCGATTTCGCTGTGCCAGTCGACGCCGGGGTAATCGGGATTCCCCGACAAAAAGACGCGCCCCGCGTACAGCGCGCAGCAGGTGCAGCCTGTGATCCGTTCCGCGGCCCCTTCCGCCGTATGTTCAAACTGCACCCGGACGTTGGGGGTTCCGGCCGGCACGGCGGCGGCCGGCGCCTGTGCAAAGGTGACCGTCGTCCCGCTGGCCGTCACGCCGCTGGTCTCGGTTCCGTCAATCCATGCACGCACCTCGCCGCCGGGATCGGCTTCGCTGTCCAGCGAAAAGCTTTTGGTCTCGCCGTCGCCGATAAACAGGTTTTGACGCTTGGGCGTCAGCAGGTTGACCGGCTGGTAGCTGACCCGCTCGGTCGTTGACGACGGCACCGTGGTAATGGGCACATAGGCCAGATCTGACGCGTCGCGCACCGCTGCGCCGTCAAAGGCCAGATACTGGCCGCCCGTCAGGATCCACAGCTTTCCGCCCATGGGAAAGGCGCGGCTGCGCCCCTGGTACAGGTTCGACCGCAAAAGCTGCGGCGTTTCCCCGCCCAGCAGCCAGAGTTTGTCTCCCGCATGGCACAGCCGGTAATCGCCTGACTCGTTTTTAAAAAAGAAAATGCCGTGTACCGGCCCATCAAAATGGTGTATTGTCCGCCACCCCAGCCGTTTTTCGGGGAATCCCCCGGCGTCTGAAATCAAATTGGGCGCCCACGGCGAACGCCGGTCGTCGACCTTCGACGGGTCGGACGAAAAATCCACCCCGCGGAACGAGCTGTAATTTTTCACATGGATTTTGGGGCCGGACGGGGCTGAACGCACGGTCAGGGACGGCATGGGCTATTCCCCCCGTAGCAGTCGTCGACGCTTTCACCGCGGCACAGCGCGGCGTCGCGCAAAGCCAAAATGTATCTGCCCCGGTAATCCTGCGACCGGTAATCGTTCATCTCGTCCTGAAAATACCACGACGCCATGCCGTAGGGCAGCGCGACCCGGCAGATCAGATCGCAAAACGGGATGTCGTCTTCCATATCCGCCACGGCCGGAGCTTCTTCCAGCGGCGGCTGGCCCAGCGTTTCGCGCCGCGCGTTTTCATACGGCAGCGCTTCCTGCAAAAGCATGGTGGCCAGGCCGGGGAAAAAGGTCTGAAAGTCCGGGTCCAGCCCGGTTTTTTCAAACATGATGGCGCACGCCAGCTTGTAAACAGTCTCGGCTTTCATCGCATACCTCCTTGTCCGGGCGAGGGCTTTGCCCCCGCCCGATCCGTCCTTATTCCGCCGTTCCTTCACCGACGCCCGACGGCAGCATCCCGTCCTTTCTGGCATACGCGCGCAACGTCTGGCCGCTTTCCAGCGCCACAGGCGCGGTATAGGTCTGGGCCGACTTGCTGTACCGCGGATCCGAACCGTCGGTCGTGTACACAATGGCCGCGCCTGACGTCGTACACGACGCCGTCGCCGACCCGCCCGACACACTGACCGTCGGCGCTGCCGCCACTTTGGATGCGTCGGCGGCGACATAGACGCCGTCGGCCTTGGCGCCGATGACAAAGGCGTCAAAATAATTTCGCCCTTCGAGCACCGCGCCGTCAATGCCCTGCACGTCGGTCAGGATACGTGCCGTTTTCAGCTTGCACGGAAAGATGACCGACCCGCGGTAGGCGATAATAAAATACACCCCTTCGGGGAAGTAACGGTCAGGCACCTTGATGCACTTCATGTCGGCGATGGTGCCGACGCAGCCCTTTTCGAGCGCGCGGTCGGCCAGCGTGTCCACCCCCTGGAACTCGCTGGACAGCCGGACCATGTTGTAATAACAGGCCGGCAGGTACAAGACGCGGCCTTCGTCGGGCGCCAGCGCGTTGTCCAGCGCGTATGCGCCGTCAAAGATCATGCCGACGATGGTTTCCTTGGTCGGCTCGCTGACGCCGGCGATCTGCCCGGCCTGGTGGGCAAAGGCGTTGAGCGCGTACTGATCCATAAAGGGGACGACGCGTTCGGCGATCTGCATGTTGAGCATCCGCCCGGCGTTTTTGACCATCATCTGATCCGAATTGTTGCCGCGGTCGATGGTGATGGAAAAGCCCTTGTCCTGGCTCAGGGTCAACACCTGCACTTCGTCCTGCATTTCACCCGGCGTGCCAAACCGGTTGAGCCCCTCGCGCACATAATCGTTAATGCCGACGGTCTGCGGGGTGTAAATGGACACCGACCGCACCCCTTCAAAGCTGTAATCGTCCGACACGTTGGGTGCGACAAATGAACTGCGGGTGAACCGCTCGGCAATCTTTTTCTCGTATTTTCCTGCAAGGTTAATGGCCATATGTGATTCCCTCTCTTTCAGTTTTTATGGTTGAATCCGGACAAAAACGCGTCCGTACTCTGCGGTCCCCCGTCGCCGGCCAGCGAACCGACCGAGCGCTGCGCGCTCTGCTTTGCCGCCCCCTCTTCGCGCATACGGCGCATTGCGGCGGCCTGATAGGCCTCGATCGGCGTCATGCCGCTGCGCACGCCGTCAAAAACAGCAGCGTCGAGCCTGCCTTCGCGGGCTTCAGGGTAGCGGGCAAACAGCCTGTCCCAGCCGGCGCTGCCGCTGCGTTTTCCCTGGACCGACGCAATGCGCTGCGCTGCGCGTTCAAGCGCCGACGGCCCGGGCGGCTGCGGTGCGTTTTCCGCCGCGATTTCGCCTGCTTCCTCGCCGGTAAACAAATCATTTTGCCGCATTTGTTCTTCCATACTCTCTCCTTACCTTTCCGCCTGCAATGTGCGCCAATAGGCTTCCATGGCGGCGATCTGCTCATCGCTCAGCCCCAGGGCGCGGTATCCGTCAAAAATCCCATAGCGGGCCAGCAATTCGGCCAGCGTTTCAAGCTGCCTGCGCTCCTCCTGCTCCATTTCCAGGGCCAGCCGCTGATCCTCCTGCTCCATTTCCTCATCAAGTTCACGGCGGGCCAGATCGGTTTCGTACGCCAGACGCCGCTGCGCGAGGTTTGTGTCGTACGCCATCTGCTGCCGGGCAAGTCCCATTTCGTACGCAAACTGCTGCTGCGACAGGCCGAGCTGTCGATCCTGCACCGCGGCGTCGAGCAGGGTGCTTCCCTGCTGGAATCGCTGCTGCGCGATGAGTTTGGCGAACTCTGCCATCCGGTTGGCCTTTTCGATGCCGCCTTCCAGCTTTGCCTGCTCGCGCGCCAGATCAATCTGGCGCAGCGAATCGACGCGAGCCCGCTCGTTCTGCCCGACGACGCTCTGGTATGTGTTGCCCAGGCTGGTCAGGCTGCTTTCGGAATATCCCGAGTTCAGCAGCCCCAGCTGCGACTGCCGCTGCGCGGCAGCGCCGAACGGGTTAGACGCGCGCAGCCACGTCTCGTACGCCCCGGCGTTGGCGTCGGCCGCCGAACGCTCGATGTCGGGGATCTGGGCGCTGAGCGCCAAAAGGGTGCGGTCGATTTCCGCCTGCAAGGCGCGCTGTTCCGCTTCGCGGGCGCGCTCCAGCTCGGCGATCTGCTGCTCGTACAGCGCCTGCGCTTCGGCCTGCGCCTGCGAAACGCCGCCCGAACCCCAGCCCGACGTGTCCCACAGCGGCAGCTGGGCCGCGGGCTGTTCGGCCGGGACCGTCTGATACGGGACATACAGGCTGCCGTCCTCGCCGCCCGAATAGCCGAACTGCGCGCGGATCTGCTCAGCCGTCTGGTGGGCGCGCGCCATCCCGGCGGCGTCGCCGGCTGCCTGTGCGCGGGTATAGTCATCCTTGGCCTGCTGGATCAACTGCCAGCTCTGCGGGCTTTTGTTGCGGATCTCCTCGTCGGTGTTGGTGCCCAAGGGCGTGTACCACGACGCCGACGCGCCGCTTTGCGAAGAAGAACTCGTCCGGCGCGCGCTCTTTTGATTCGACGTATTTTTCGCCGCGCTCCCGGCCGCCTGCTGCGCCGCCGAAACGGCCTGCGCCAGCTGCTGCTGCACCAGCGCAAACGGGTTAATGGTTGCCATGTTGTTTCACTCCTTTACTGTCCTGCCGGATCCTGCAGCGCGGCCTGCCTTTCACGCAGTTTTTCCAGGATCCGGCTTTTTCCGCGCACATATTGATCCGGGATTCCCTCGAGATAGGTGACGGCGTCGGTGATAATCCCTTTCTGGAACAGGTTGTCCAGCGTTTCGATTTGCATGAGTTCGGAATAATACGCCGCCGAACCGACGTCCACCCGGGCCGACAAATTGGCGCTGCGCAAAATGCCGAAGTCAAACATTTCGGTCTTTCCGTCCCCGGCAGACGCCGGGCGTACGCCGTAATGCACGGCCATCATATCGGTCATGATGCGCACGCAGTCCTCGGTGAAGCGGTAAAATTCCATGCGCTGCAATTCAAGAGGCATGGCGCTGGCCTTCTGTGTGGCGATGATGGCCGACGTATTGTCGGGGCGCACATTGCCGAGCGACGCGTCGGACGCACCCATAAACTCCAGCGTCCGCTGGGTCAAAAGCTCGATGAGCTGCACCACCTGCGCCGACATGTCGCCGCCGCGCACGCTCTGGGCCAGTACCTGTTCCGACGGGCTGCCGACAACGCCGATCGCCTCGCCGACACGGTTGCTCCACCGCGCAATGCGGCTTTTATCGTACAGGATTTTGGGGAAGGCGTTCATCTTAACCGAACGGATGCCCATGGCAAACAGCTGGTTGATGGCGATTTGGTTGGGAATCACGGCGGTCAGCGCCGCCTGTCCGTGAAAGCTGTGGCGCACCTTGTCCCAGGGCATCCACGCCAGCGGGTACCGGCTGTACCCGGTGTCCCATTCGCCGCGCACCATGCCAGACGCCGTCGTCCGCACCGCGCGCACCGTGCCCCCGTCTTTCCACAGCTTGACAAGCACCGTGACCATGTCGTCGTCCGGCTGGTCGCCTTCCCGCACGCCGTCGGGAAGGATGTCGCCGCCGTCAAACCCGTTTTCCTCTGCTTCCCGCCGCACGCTGTCGACATGCTTCCGTGCGGCGACAATGACGTAGGGCTGCTTCTGCACCGACTGCACCCCCGGCATCCCGAAATGCACCTCTGTGTTGTCGATGACCTCGGCACACACCAGAGCGCTCTGCGGGTCGTAATAAAAATACAGGCACCCGTCGCCGTCGACGGCGGAATTGCGGATGACATCGCGGCTTAAATCCTTAAGCCCGGTCTGCTCAATGATGCGCGCCGTCTCGTGCGACAGCACACGGCAGGCGTGTTCCGACTGTTTGTCGGGCTCAAACGGCGCAAAAGACGCCGAAACGTCGTCGGCCACAATCATCGAAATAAAGTACGAGACTACGCGCTTGAGCACGTTGATGACCGGTTTGTCCAGGTCGGGGGCGTACAGCCCTTCCCACTGCCTGCCGATGTAAAAACGTTCATTGACGCGCACCTGTTCATAAAGCCCCAGGCTCTCGTTGTAGCTGACGCCTTTCTGGTACTCGGCCCAGACGCCGGCGGGATCAGTCCTCATCGCGCCCCTCCCCTTCCGGGTACCCGGTATACCGCAAAAAGTCTTCCCACTGCCGCCTCAGCCCGGGCGGCAGCTCCTCTTCCGGATCCGGAGCGGTTTCCCGCGTCTTTCCTGTTAAACGCGGCTTTTGCGCCATCGCGCCCAGGGCAAACGCCCCCAGGCAGCCGGCGACGGCAAACAGAACTTCCATTGTCTCTCTCCTTTCGCTTTTTCATCGGCCGCTGTAATGCAGAAAATCATCGGCCTGCCGGTCAAAATCCGGCCCGTCTTCAGGCTCTTCCAAAACGCCCGGAGCCGGACGGCCTGCGGCAAAATACCGGATAGCATCGGGCGCGTGGGTCAGCTCATGCGGCTCACGGGCCGTGTCGTTGGGGTTGCGGTCGTCATACCGCAGCGCGGGCAGGGTGCGGATCAGGTTGGGGCAGCAGTCAAAGACCCGGAGCGCCGCCGTCCTGACGCCCTGCTCGTCTTCAAAGGGGCGCAGCCACTCAGCCAAATCATACCAACCCTGCACGCGGTCGTTCTGCGCGCGCGTCAGGCCGATGCCGTGCGCGGCAAAGATGTCGGCCGTGCTGCGCCCGGTATCGCCGTGCCGGTTCCACAGATCGGGCGGCGCATACCACGCCGAGATGCTTTCCTGCGTCAGGCCGCGCACCAGCTCGGCCGCTTCGCCGGCCAGCAGGCCGGGGCGGTAGGCTTCGCGGTAGACGACCGCCCGGCCGCGTTCATCAACGGCCAGCCAGAAAGCGGCCAGCATATCACGGCCGTAATCCATGGTAAAGTACCGCCGCCAGTGGCCCGGGATGGCAAAAGGCCGCAGAACGTGCACCCGCCTGTCCCACATGGAAAAATACTGCCCTTCAAACAAATCCCAGTCCCCGTACAGCAGGGCGCGCCGCTCGCGTTCAGGCAGGTTTTGCAGCCGGCGGACGTACCCCGGGTCGGCCCGCGCCAAAAAACCGTTGTCCTGCACGCGGGACGGCAGATACAGCCGGCTGCCTCCTTCCGTCCGATGGACGGCGTCAGGCGGGCCGATGTCGATAAACCTGCTTTTGACCCACTGGTGCCCTACGCCGCCCGGGTTGGTCGCGCTTTTGACGGACTTGGGAAAGGGGTTGGCCCCCCGCAGCCTTGACAGCAGGTACAAATACATGCTCTCGGTAAAATGCGTCAGTTCGTCAAAGCGGATGACGTCGTACTCGGCGGACTGATAGCGGTAGACATCGCGTTCCTGGTCGCAGTAGCCAAAGTCGATAAGCGAACGGTTTTTAAACTGCCCGACATGCTGCGCCGCATTATATCGGTACAGGCTGCGCGGGTACAGCGAAAGCGCCGCACGGATCAGCGACTTTTCCAGCTCGGGCAGGGTCCTGCGCAGCACCAGCTGGCGCGATCCGGGGTAGCGCAGGGCGTAGAGCAGCGCGTCGATGAGCTGTCCGTAAGATTTTCCGCCGCCCGCAGCCCCGCCAAACAAAACCTCGTCCGCCTGCGCGTCAATGAACTGCCGCTGCCTGCGCGTGACTTTCAGTTCCATCACTCAACGACCCGCACGGTGATGACCGTATCCTGCTCTTCAGGCGCACCGTCGCCGTACCCCAGCGCCGTCTTGCCGAAAAACTGTGCGAACGAGCTGTTGTACCCGCCGCTCAAGCTGTTGACCAGCCAGGCATTTTCCTGCATCTGCCGGGCGCGTTCATAAGCCGTGTCAAAATCCGGGTGTTCCTTCCGCCACCGCATCAGCGCCGACACCGGCACGCCGATGCTTTCGGCAAACGCCTGGAACGTCGGCAGCGGCGCCGGAAGCACGACCGGCTCTTCCGACTTGACGCCTCCGTCGGGATAATAGGCCACCTTCTTTTCCATGCGCTGCGGCGGCTGCGCAAAATACGCCAGCATTTTTTTGCAGTAGCCGGGCTTGTACCCTGGCCGCTTCATGGGCATCCATCCTTTCCGCTCACCGGCAGGTTTATGGTATCACGGCCTGGCACAGCCCGCCTCTCTCTGTTTTTTCCCGCTTTTATCCCGTAAAAACCCAAACTTTTATTGTTTACCCCTTTCCGCCCGTTGTGTTCTTCACGGCGGTATGATAAAATATTTGCAGACTTGCCGGCTTCTGCCGGACATCAAAGGAGAGATTGCGATGGACAACCTGAAAAAGCTTGGTTTCGGCTGTATGCGTCTTCCTCTGCTGGACGAAGACGTCACCCACATCGATTATGAAACCCTGAAAGCCATGTTTGACCGCTTTCTGGCGGAAGGCTTCACCTATTTTGACACCGCCTACCCTTACCACCAGGAACACAGCGAAATCGCGGTGCGCGAGTGCCTGGTCAAGCGCCATCCGCGTGACAGCTTCCTGCTGGCCGACAAAATGCCGGTTTTCAAAATTACCAAGTCTGAAGAGTACCCCATGTACTTCCAGCAGCAGCTCGAACGCTGCGGCGTCGAGTACTTTGACTATTATCTGCTGCACAACCTGTGGAGCGAAGCCTACGACCTGACCACCAAGCTGGGCGGCTTTGAATTTATCCAGAAAATCAAGGCCGAAGGCAAAGCCAGAAAGGTCGGCTTTTCCTTCCACGACACTGCTCCGGTGCTCGATCGCATCCTGACCGATCACCCCGAGGTCGATTTTGTCCAGCTGCAAATCAACTATTCCGACTGGGAAAGCGCCAGCATCCAGTCCCATGCCTGCTACGATGTCGCGCGCAAGCACAACAAGCCCATCATCGTCATGGAGCCTGTCAAGGGCGGCGGCCTGGCCAACCCCTCGGAAGAGGTGCAGAAGCTGCTCAAAGGGTACAACCCCGACGCTTCCTGCGCCAGCTGGGCCATTCGATTCGCCGCTTCGCACGAGGGCGTCATGATGGTTCTCAGCGGCATGACCCAGCCCGATCAGCTCGAAGACAATATGTCGTACATGAAGGACTTCCAGCCCCTGAGCGGCGCCGAAATCGAAATCATCAACAAGGCCGCCGAGATCATCGCCGCGTCGACCGCCATTCCCTGCACCGGCTGCCAGTACTGCGTCGACGACTGCCCCAAGCAGATCAATATCCCGCGCCTGTTCTCGATCTACAATTTTGTCCAGCAGTTCGGCACCAACAACTTCCCCTCTATGCACTATAACCGCGCTGTCGCCGGGCGGGGCAAGCCTTCTGACTGCATCGGCTGCGGCATGTGCGAAAACCATTGCCCGCAGCACCTGCCCATTCGTGAAAACCTCAAGCTGGTCTCGGCCATGTTTGAGAAAAAATAATCTCCCGGAGAAAGGAAACCCGTCATGAATCTGAAAAAACTGTTTGCCGCCGTGCTGGCCGCCCTTATGCTGGCCATGCCCGCCGCGGCGGCCGATCCGTCTGCCTGGGCGCTCGGCGAGCTGACCGACAGCGAGGCTCTGGGAATGCTGACCCAGGCTGACATGGAAGCGCTGCAAGACACCGTCACCCCTGAAAAACTGCAAACCATCTGCCAAGTCCTCGACAGCCGTCTGGCCGCCGCCGGACTGGAAAAGCGCGCCGACTATACATTGGCCCCCGTGGCTGGTGAGCTGACGCGCGGCGCCGTCATGAACGCGCTGGCCGACGTTGTTTACAGCTATGCCGTGCCCGACGGCGTGCTGCCCGAAGCCGCCGACGCCGCTCAGCTGCTGCAGCTGCTCGGTGTTGTGCGCGGGTACAGCGACGGCAGCGTGCAGGCCGACCGCCTGTGCACCCTGGAAGAGGCCTTTGTCATGGGCAGCCGCTGCGTTACCGCCCTTGTCGACCTGCTGGACAACGGCTCTGACGGATTTTTGTGGAAGGCCGAAAAAGACGGCACAATTGTCTACCTGCTCGGGACCATCCATGTCGACCGCGGCAATATCTATCCGTTTGGCAGCCAGCTTCGCGGTGTGATGGCAGACGCTGACCGCGTGGTGTTTGAAGTCGATTTTGGCAGCGAAGAGGGCCTTGCCGCTTATGCCGCCATGCAGGCTTACAGCGACGGCACCAGCCTGAGCGATCATATCGACGCCGACCTTTACCAGCAGGTTGTCGAGCTGCTGGCCCCCTACGGCTATGACGAGAGCATTGTCAGCACCTTAAAGCCGTGGGTCGTCGCCAATCTGTTTACGTCGCTGCAGGCCAGCAATGTACAGCAAACCGACGCTTCGGCGCCTATGGTCATCGACATGTACGTTTACAGCCGTTCGCTGGTTGACGGCAAAGAAATCGCTGAAATAGAAGGTTATGTCTATCAGGCTGAAATTTTTGACAGCTTGTCGGCCGAATACCAGAATGATTACCTGCGCCAGGCCGTCGATCTTTTCCTCGCCGGCGGCGAAGCCGAAGGCGCGTCTGAATCGGTCAACGACGTCTATGACGAATGGGTTGCCATGTGGGTAAACCGCGATATTGACGGCTTTACGGCCGCTTACCCCAAAGATGAAGCCGCCTTGTCCGGTGACGAGCTCAACAGCAAGCTCTTCGGCGAGCGTGACGACAACATGTCCTCTTATGTCAAGAACCTTCTCGACGCCCAGGACGGCGCGACATCCCTTGTGGTTGTGGGCGCCGGGCACATGATTGGCGAGACCGGCATTGTGCAGCAGCTGCTCGACGCCGGTTACACCGTCGCCCCCGTCCCCGCGGAATAAAAAACACTGAAAGAGGAAAAACAGGCGGCAGTATTTGCCGCCTGTTTTTCTTTCCTGCCCGGTTTCTGCGCGCTTTTATTTCCAAACCGGAAGTGCCGAAACCCGTCCTATAAAAAAGACATGCTCACGGCATGTCTTTTTGGTTTTTTCTCAATACACCGGCACGGTTGTGGTCTGGGGTGAAAGCCTGTCCAGTACCGCGCTGATAAAGGGTTGAAAATGCCGCACAATGGTCCAGTCATTCTCATTCCACACGCCCTTTTCCCCGCGCCGAAAGGCGCACAGCTCCTCCCAGCGCAACCCGGCGGCCTCGTGCGACAGCCCGCACAGCCACTGCATTTCCCGGGCCGTCCGGACGCCGCACAGACTGACAACCGGCAGCGGCGCCAGCAAATCAGCTGCCAGCCGATCCGCTGCCCCGTCATGCGCGTCCTTTTTCCCTGACAGATCGCCCAGCAGGATATGGCTCAGTTCATGAACGATGTTCCAGCGCCGCCGGCCCGGTGAGCTCTGCCGGTTATACACGACCACCGGCCCGTCAGACAGTGCATAGGTAAAAGCGTCCGGATTATGACAGCGCAGCAGGGTCAGCAGGTCAGCCCCTGTGCCTCGGCAAAACTGCTCGTATGTCAGCAGGCCGCACCCCATGCCGCGGGCCAGCAATGCGGGTTTCAGCGGCAGCCTGTCGATGCCGCATTGTCTGTACAAAGCTGTCAAATCCATTTTTATCCTCCTTTTCCCTGTTTTTTATTATACTGTCGGAAGCGTTGTTTTCAAGTCTTGAAATTAGAACAAATGTTCTGTATAATAAGGTTATATGATCCTGTTTTGAGCGGAGGGGTGCAGATGAAAGATTGGAAAAAGCAGACGGTTCACGATTTAAAGCGCTACCGGCTGCTGCGCGCCAGCCTCGAAACGCTTCCCGGACGGGTAGCTCTGCTGCGCGACGCGGCACAGGACGACCCACAGGCCCTTCCGGACGTTGATGCGCTGGCGCGCAGCATGGAGCTGGCCCGGCAGCAGTGCGACGCCATCGACTGCGGCCTGGCCTGTCTGACCGACGAAGAGCAGTGGGTGCTTCAGCGCTTTTTTATCGACCGCGAACCGGGCTGCGCCGGCCTGTTGTGTGAAGAACTGGGGTGCGAACAGGCGCAGGTCTACCGCGTGCGCGAGCGCGCTCTGCAAAAAATGGCGACTGCCCTGTACGGCGCATGGGACAGCGCCGTATGAAAAAAGGGATTATCCCGAGGCATCTTCTCGGGATAATCCCTTTGCATATCAGGCTTTTTATACCAGCTCGATAATGGCCATTTCGGCGCCGTCGCCGCGGCGGGGGCCGATGCGGGTGATTCGGGTGTAGCCGCCGTTGCGGCCGGCGTACTTAGGCGCGATCTCGTCAAAGGTCTTTTTGACGACCGCCTCTTTGGTGATAAAGGCAAAAGCCTGGCGCTTGGCGTTCAAATCGCCGCGCTTGCCAAGAGTGATCATTTTTTCAGCCAGCGGACGGACCTCTTTAGCACGGGTCACAGTCGTTTCGATGCGGCCGTTCTCCAGCAGATAGGTGACCATGGCGCGCAGCATGGCGCGGCGGTGATCAGTCGGTCTGCCGAGCTTACGGGTTCCGGGCATGATTATACCTCCTCAGAATCCGCCGTCCCTTGTGGGGGGCGGAAGATGTGTAAAAATGACTTGCGCCGCCCGGCGCCTGGGCGCCGGGCCACGCGGGGGATCAGCTCTGCGAGCCGTCGCCCTTTGAGAGCAGCAGGTTAAGGTCGGCCATTTTCTTGATGACCTCTTCAAGCGACTTCCTGCCCAGGTTGCGCACCTTCATCATGTCCTCTTCTGTCGTGTTGACAAGATCGGCCACTGTGTTGATGCCTGCGCGCTTTAAGCAGTTGAAAGAGCGCACCGAAAGATCCAGCTCTTCGATGCTCATTTCCAGCACCTTGTCCTGCGTGGTCTCGCTCTTTTCGACAACCGTCGATTTCGAGCCGATTTCCTCTGACAGGTTGACAAACAGGTTCAGATGGTCGGTGAGGATTTTTGCTCCCAGCGACACGGCGTCGCGCGCCGAAATGGTGCAGTCGGTATAAACCTCGAGCGTCAGCTTGTCAAAATCGGTCATATTGCCAACACGGGTGTTTTCCACCGTATAGTTGACCTTGTAGACCGGCGTGTAAATGGAATCGACGGGAATGACTCCAATCACAGGGGTGGCAGGCTTATTGCGGTCCGCGGGGACATAGCCGCGGCCGTGGTTAAAGGTCAGCTCCATCACCAGCTTGCTGTCCTCCATCAAAGTGGCAATGTGCGCCTCGGGGTTGAGGATCTCGATCTCGCTGTCGCAGTGAATATCGCCGGCCGTGACTTCGCCGGCCGTCGTCGCTTCCAGCATCACGACTTTTTCGCCCTGGCTGTGCAGCTTGGCGATGATTCCCTTGACATTAAGGACGATTTCCGTTACATCCTCTTTAACACCCGGAATAGTGGAAAACTCGTGCTGCACCCCGTCTATTTTAATGGCGGTGACAGCAGTGCCGGGCAGACTGGACAGCAGGATGCGGCGCAGCGAATTGCCGAGGGTAGTGCCGTAGCCCCGCTCCAGAGGCTCGACCACGAATTTGCCATAAGAGCCATCAGTGGCTGTATCGACACATTCAATGCGGGGTTTTTCAATTGCGATCATTCATTACCCTCCTTGATATAGTGGCGCACCCCAGCGGGCACGCGCGTTGCGAGTCCGGTTGAGGGCTGGTTTACTTGGAATAGAGCTCGACGATGAGGTGTTCTTCGACCTGCAAGTCAATTTCATCGCGGGCCGGCAGGTTGACGATGTTGGCGACGCCCTTCTGGCGGTCGACGCTCAGCCAGTTGAGCGCAGGGCGCGAAGAGTTGGCTTCGATGACCATTTTGAACTTGTCCGAGCTCATGCTCGATTCCTTGATCGCAATCACGTCGCCCGGCTTGCACAGGTAAGAGGGAATGTTGACCTTCTTGCCGTTGACGGTGAAGTGGGCGTGCGAAACCAGCTGGCGCGCTTCCGGACGGCTCATGGCGAAGCCGGCGCGGTAAACGACGTTGTCCAGGCGGCTTTCGAGCAGCTTGAGCAGGTTTTCACCGGCCATGCCGCTCATTTTTTCGGCCAGCTCAAAATAGTGGGCAAACTGGTTTTCCAAAAGCCCGTAATACTTTTTGGCTTTCTGCTTTTCACGCAGCTGCATGCCGTACTCGCTCAGTTTCTTGTTGCGTGCCTGGCCGTGCTGGCCGGGGGCATAGCTGCGGCGCTGAATCGCGCACTTGTCGGTGTAGCACCGGTCGCCCTTCAAAAAGAGCTTGTCGCCTTCTCTGCGGCAAATGCGGCATACCGCGTCTGTATATCTTGCCATCTAAAGGTTCCCTCCTGTTAAACTCTTCTTCTTTTGGGCGGACGGCAGCCGTTGTGCGGAACAGGGGTGACGTCCTTGATCATGACCACCTCAAGACCCGCGGCCTGCAAGGCGCGGATGGCGGCCTCGCGGCCCGAACCGGGGCCCTTGACATAGACCTCGACGGTCTTCAGGCCATGCTCCATGGCCGCTTTGGCAGCGGTCTCGGCAGCGGTCTGCGCGGCAAACGGGGTCGATTTTCTCGATCCGCGGAAGCCCATCTCGCCGGCGCTGGCCCACGAAATGGCGTTGCCCTTAATATCGGTGATGGTGACAATGGTGTTGTTAAAGGACGAACGGATATGGACCGCGCCCTTTTCAATGTTCTTGCGTTCACGGCGCTTGGTTCTGACGGCGCCCTTTTTCGGCTGTGCTTTGGCCATTTTGTCGTCCCTCCTTTATTTCTTCTTGTTGGCGATGGTCTTCTTGGGACCTTTGCGCGTTCTGGCGTTGGTCTTGGTGCGCTGTCCGCGGACGGGCAGGCCGCGGCGGTGACGCAGGCCGCGGTAGCAGCCGATTTCGGTCAGGCGCTTGATGTTCAGCGCCGTGTCGCGGCGCAGATCGCCTTCGATGGTGTACTCGTGCTCGATGACCTCGCGCAGGCGGGCGGTCTCGTCTTCAGTCAAATCTTTGACGCGGGTGTCAGGGTTGACACCGGTTTTTTTCAGAATATCGTTCGAGAGCTTGCGGCCAATGCCATAAATGTAAGTCAGGCCGATCTCCACTCTTTTTTCGCGGGGAAGGTCAACACCGGCAATACGAGCCATTTACTTTTGCACCTCCTGTGTGTTTTAACCCTGCTTCTGCTTGTGCTTGGGGTTCTGGCAGATGACCATGACGCGGCCTTTTCTGCGAATGACTTTGCACTTTTCACAGATGGGTTTCACCGACGGTTTTACTTTCATTCGTGGTTCCTCCTTAATCTGCCCTCAAAGCCGTACGGCTTTCAAGGATTGGGGGTAATCCGGCCCTGCGGCCGGCCGTCAATGCCGGGCCCTGCGGGACGCGCGCCTGTCCGCGGCGTCCCGGCCCTGCGGTTTGATTATTTCGAGCGCCATGTAATGCGTCCGCGGGTCAGGTCGTACGGCGACATCTGCAGCGTGACCTTGTCCCCGGGCAGAATCTTGATAAAGTTCATGCGCAGCTTGCCCGAAATATGCGCCAGCACTTTATGGCCGCCGGGCAGCTCGACGTTGAACATGGCGTTTGGCAGCGCCTCTATAACGGTACCTTCAACCTCGATCATATCTTCTTTTGCCAAATCAAAATCACTCCTCGGTCATTCAATCGGCTGCGGCTTTTGCAAGTCCGACAGCGCCCGTCTGATTTCGCTGTTTGACAATCGCTCGCCCGCGCGCAGCTTCTGTGCCGCCGGACAGTCCGTATGGCAGACCAGCCGGACATGCCTGAGCTTTTTCCGCTTGGGCTTTTCGATTTTTCTCAGTCGGCCGTCGCACAACAGGGCGTATCCCTCGCTGTCCAGCCCGACGACCATCATGAGCGCGCCTCTGTCGCGCCCGCACAGTGAAGCGACAATATCTGACGTGACAATGTCACTCCGCATCGTGCTTTCCTCCGGTCACGGTGAGAATCTCGGGCTCGCCATTTGTGATAAGAATGGTGTTTTCATAATGGGCCGAAAGCTTTCCATCCGCTGTGACGACGGTCCAGCCGTCTTTCAGGCGGCGGACCTCGTACCCGCCCACATTGACCATCGGCTCAATGGCCAGCGTCATGCCGGCCACCAGGCGCGCACGCGCCCGGGGCGAAACATAATTGGGCACTTCGGGCTCTTCATGCATATCGCTCCCGATGCCGTGCCCGACATAATCCCGCACCAGAGAATATCCCCGCTCTTCATTGTACACCTGAATGGCGCGCGAAATATCAGAGATCCTCTGTCCCGGACGGGCTTGCTTGATACCTTCATAGAAGCTCTGCCGGGTCACCTCCATAAGCCGCTGGGCTTCGGGCGAGATGGTTCCCGCGCCATAGGTGGCGGCACAGTCGCCGTGATACCCATGGTAGATGGCCCCGACGTCGATTTTGACCAGGTCGCCCTCTTTAATTTTGCGCGGCCCCGGAATACCGTGGATGACCTCGTCATTGACCGAGCAGCACAGCGCGGCGGGAAATCCGCCGTATCCGAGGAACGAGGGCGTGGCGCCGCAGCTTTTCAAAAACCTGCGGACCTCGTGGTCGATCTCTTTTGTTGTAATTCCTGGCTGAACCAGGCTGCCCGCCAAGGCTCTCGCCTCGGCGGCCAGCCGGCCAGCCTCGCGCATGAGCGCTATCTCATGCGCAGACTTGATCTTGATCATAATGCGACTCCCAACGCCTCTGAAACCAGCCGGACTGTATCGGACAGCCTGGGCTGCCCCTGTACGGTCCTGAGCTTGCCCTGCGCCCGGTAATACTCCTTAATGGGCTCGGTCTGTTTGTGATACACCTCAAGGCGCGCCTTGACGGTTTCGGGCTGGTCGTCATGACGGATGGTCAGCGCCGCGCCGCATTTGTCGCACACGCCTTCCACCCTGGGCGGGTTGTCAACGACGTGATAGCTGGCCTGGCAGTTCGGACAGATCCTGCGGCCGCTCATACGGTGCAGAATGACATCGTCCGGCACTTCAAGGTCAAGCACGACGTCGACCGCCAGGGCTTTGTCCAGCGCCTCGGCCTGGTGAATGGTCCGGGGAAACCCGTCAAAGATGACGCCGCGCGCGCAGTCAGGTTCGCGCAGCCGTTCGGCGACCAGGCCGAACACCAGCTCGTCAGGCACCAGGTTGCCGCCGTCGATGATCGATTCGACTTTTTTCCCCAGCTCGGTGCCGGCCGCAATGGCCTGCCGCAGCAGGTTCCCCGTTGACAAAACGGGAATGTCCAGCGCCTTCCGGATTTTTTCAGCCTGCGTGCCTTTCCCTGCGCCGGGAGCGCCCAGTAAAACCAGATTCATAGCAAACTTCACATTCTTCCCGTTTATTCAAGGAAGCCCTTGTAGTGGCGCATCAGCATCTGGCCTTCAATGGCCTTGACGGTTTCAAGCGCAACGCCGACCAGAATGAGCACCGACGTACCGCCGATGGCCAGTCCGCCCATACCCTCGACATTGCTCATGATGAGCGGGAAAATGGCGACGACGGCCAGGAACAAAGCGCCCATCAGGGTGATCTTGTTGAGCACGCGCTTGATGAAGTCGCTCGTCGGCTTGCCGGGGCGGAACCCGGGAATAAAGCCGCCGTTTTTCTTCAGGTTGTTGGCCACTTCAATGGGGTTGAACTGGATGGTCGAATAGAAGTAGGCAAAGCCCAGAATGAGCAGGAAATAAACGATGATATACGCCGGGCTGCCCTGCTGGAAAGAATCCAGGAAACGATCCCAGAACCCGCCTTCGGCCGGGGTCATAAAAGCGGCAATCGTCGCGGGCACCGTAATGATGGTGCTGGCGAAAATGACCGGCATGACGCCCGCCATATTGACCTTCATGGGCAGGTTGGTCGACTGGCCGCCGTACATCTTGCGGCCGACGACGCGTTTGGCGTACTGGACCGGGATGCGGCGCTCGGCATTGGTGATGAAAACGATGAACGTAATCATCGCAATGGCGATGAGCAGAATCAGAATGGTCTTGACGATGTTGAGCGTGCCGGTCTGCAGGCCGCTGACAAGCGACTGCACCATGGCCGGGCCGCGGCTGACGATGCCGCAGAACAGAATGATGGAAATGCCGTTGCCGATCCCCTTCTGGTTGATCTGCTCGCCCAGCCACATAATGAAAGCCGAGCCGGCGGTAAAGGTCAGGACAATGACAATGGCGCTCCACGCATCGGTGCGGGTCAGCACGTTGTTGGCTCTGAGCAGCATATAATAGCTGAAGCCGGTGATGATGCCCAGCAAAACAGTGACATAGCGGGTGATGGACGCAATCTTTTTGCGGCCCTCTTCGCCGCCTTCCTTGACCATACGCTCAAGGGCGGGAATGGCGATCTGCAAAAGCTGCATGATGATCGACGCGTTGATATACGGGTAAACAGACAGTGCAAAGATAGATGCTTCTGAAAAACCGCCGCCTGACAGCACGTTGAAGTAACCGATCAGGGTGTCAGCCTGCGCGCGGAAGACCTCAGTCAAAAGGCCCGTATCGACATAGGGGACAAAGATGGTATACCCAAAACGGTAAACAACGATACAGCCGATGACAAAGAGCAGTTTTTTACGCAGCTCGGGGATCTTCCACGCGTTTCTGATGGTTTCAAGCATGGATCAGATCACCTCCGCCTTTCCTCCTGCGGCTTCAATTTTCTCCTTTGCCGAAGCGGTGATACCGGCCGCCTTGACAGTCAGCTTCTTGTTCAGTTCGCCGGTGCCCAGCACGCGGAACCCGTCCAGCGTCTTTTTCACAAGGCCCTTTTCAGCCAGCAGCTCAAAGGTGACCTCGGTGCCGTTTTCAAAGCTGTTCAGGACGTTCAGGTTGATTTCGGCATACTTTTTGGCAAACACATTGTTAAAGCCGCGCTTGGGAAGGCGGCGGGTCAGGGGCATCTGGCCGCCCTCGAAACCGGGGCGGACGCCGCCGCCGCTGCGGGCCCACTGGCCCTTGTGGCCCCGTCCGGCCGTCTTGCCGTTGCCGGTGCCGATGCCGCGGCCCTTGCGCTTGCCGGCCTTGACGCTGCCGGCGGCCGGGGAAAGTTCATTCAGTTTCATCGCAGCATCCCTCCTTAGTTGCATTCTTCGACCTTCAGAAGATAGCCGATCAAAGCAATCTTTCCCTGGGTCTGGGGGTTGTTTGGCTGCACGGTCACGTTTCCGATCTTGTGAAGGCCCAGCGACTGGGCGGTGGCGATGTGCTTATCCAGCCGGCCATTCAGGCTCTTCACCAGAGTGATTTTCAAGCTGTTCATAGCGACATCCTCCTCACTTTACAAGCTCTTCGGCCGCAATGCCGCGCACGGCCGCGACCTGCTGGGCGTCGCGCAGCGACTTGAGCCCTTCCATCGTGGCGGTGACGACGTTCTGCGGGTTGTTCGAGCGCAGGCACTTGGTACGAATATCCTTGATGCCCGCCATCTCAACCACGGCGCGGACCGGGCCGCCGGCAATAACGCCGGTGCCGGGGGCGGCGGGCTTGAGCAGCACGCGCGCAGCGCCGAACTTGCCCAGCACCTCGTGCGGGATGCTGGTGCCGCTGATCGAAATCTTTACCAGGTTCTTTTTGGCATCCTCGATGCCCTTGCGGATCGCGTCGGGGACTTCGGAGGACTTGCCAAGGCCGAAACCGACAATGCCGTTTCCGTCGCCGACCACAACCAAAGCCGAAAACTTGAAGATACGGCCGCCCTTGACCGTCTTGGAAACACGGTTAAGGGAAACGAGCTTCTCCTTCAGCTCCAGCTGCGTGGCGTCAATAAGCTTAGCCATAACTTTATCCTCCCTTAAAACTTGAGTCCGCCTTCACGGGCGCCGTCGGCCAGAGCCTTGACGCGGCCGTGGAACAGGTACCCGCCGCGGTCAAACACGACGTTTTCGACGCCGGCCTTGAGCGCTCTTTCCGCGATCATCTGGCCGACCTTCTTGGCGGCCTCGCAGTTGCCGCCGTACATGCCAAAGTCCTTTTCGTTCGATCCCGCGGCAGCCAGGGTGCGGCCGCTCACGTCGTCGATGACCTGGGCGTAAATGTGGGTGTTGCTGCGGAAGACGTCGAGGCGGGGCCTCGCGGCGGTGCCGCTCAGTTTGGCGCGCACTCTTTTGTGTCTTTTCAAACGCTGGGCGTTGGAATCATACTTTTTAACCATTTAAGCGCACCTCCCTTTACTTTTTCTTGCCGCCGGCTTTGCCTTCCTTGCGGCGGATGACTTCATCGGCATACTTGATCCCCTTGCCTTTGTACGGCTCGGGGGGCCGTTTCTCGCGCACTTCGGCGGCAAACTGGCCGACCTTCTGCTTGTCGATGCCATGGATGATGATCTTGTTGGGCGCCGGCACCTCGATGGTGATGCCGGGGATTTCGTCGACATTGACCGGGTGGCTGTACCCAAGGTTCATCTGCAGCTGGTTGCCGGCCTTGGCGGCACGGTAGCCGACGCCGTTGATTTCCAGCTCCTTCTTATAGCCCTCGCTGACGCCGACGACCATATTGTGAATCAGCGAACGGGTCAGGCCGTGCAGCGAGCGGTGCAGCTTGTCGTCCGACGGACGGGCGACGTGAACCATGTTACCCTCGACGGACACAATCATATCGGGGTGCATGACCTGGGTCAGCTCGCCCTTGGGACCTTTCGCGGTAACCTTGCTGCCGTCTACGGCGACGGTGACGCCGGCGGGGATGGCAACAGGCATTCTTCCGATTCTGGACATTTCCTACTCCTCCCCCTTACCAGACAAACGCAAGGACTTCGCCGCCGACATGCAGCTCGCGGGCCTTTTTGTCCGTCATGATGCCCTTGGACGTCGAGATGATGGCGACGCCAAGGCCTTTCAGAACGCGCGGCAGCTCGTCAGCGCCGGCGTAAACGCGCAGGCCGGGTTTGCTGACGCGGCGCAGGCCGGAAATGGCCTTTTCCTTGCCGGCGGTATACTTGAGCATGATGCGGATAACGCCCTGAACGCCCTCGTCCAGAATTTCGAACGAGCGGATATAGCCTTCGTCCAGCAGAATCTGGGCAATGGCCTTTTTGACGCCCGAAGCCGGCACGTCGACCGTCTGGTGCCGGGCGGCGCCCGCGTTCCTGATACGCGTCAGCATATCAGCGATGGGATCGGTGATTTGCATGGGTGTTTTCTCCTTTCAGAAGTTAGAGAGCAGCCTTTTCGCCGCGTTTCCCCCCGGGGATAAGCGCCGGTCCGGACGATTGGCCTCATGCCCGGGGGTGATTGAGCGGAACTTCTCTCCACTATTCTATTGACGCCGGGGTGCGGCGTTTTTTACCACGAAGCTTTCTTCACGCCGGGGATCTGGCCCTTATAAGCCAGCTCGCGGAAGCAAATGCGGCAGATGCCGAAATCGCGCAGATAGGCGTGGGGACGGCCGCAGATCTTGCAGCGGTTGTAGTTGCGCGTGGAAAACTTGCTGCCCCGCTGCTGCTTGAGGATCATCGCTTTCTTTGCCATTGTGTTTCCTCCTTACTTTGCAAACGGAGCGCCGAGAAGCGTGAGCAGCTCCTTGGCCTCTTCATCGGTCCGGGCCGTCGTGGTGAACACGATGTCCATGCCGCGGATCTTGTCGATCTTGTCGTACTGAATCTCGGGGAAAATCAGCTGTTCGCGCACGCCCAGGGCATAGTTGCCGCGGCCGTCAAAGCCGTTGGGGTTGATGCCGCGGAAGTCGCGGACGCGGGGCAGCGCGATGTTGAAAAAGCGGTCAAGGAACTCCCACATGCGGTCGCCGCGCAGCGTGACCTTGGCGCCGATGTTCATGCCCTCGCGGACCTTGAAGTTGGCGACGCTCTTGCGGGCCTTGGTGATCACCGGCTGCTGGCCGGTGATGGCGCGCAGATCGGCGACGACGGAATCAAGCACCTTGGCGTTGTCGCGGGCTTCGCCGCAGCCGACATTCAGGGTGATTTTGTCAAGCTTGGGAATCTGCATGACGCTTTTATAGGTGAACTTTTTCATCAGCGCAGGGGCGATCTCTTCTTTATAGCGGACCTTGAGCCGAGGAGTATACTTTTCATTCATTTCAGCCATTTTCGTCTGTCCTCCTCAATCAAATGGTCTCGCCGCAGTGCTTGCAGACCTGTACCTTTTCGCCGCTGGGCGAAACGCTGTGCTTGACGCGGGTCGGCTTCTGGCACTTGGGGCAAACGCGCATGACCTTGCAGGCGCGGATGGGGGTTTCCTGCTTGATGATGCCGCCGGCTTCACCCTGGCGGCGGGGCTTTTTGTGCTTGGTGGCAAAGTTGACGCCCTCGACGACAACGGTGCCGTCCTTGGGCGCGGCCGACAGGACCTTGCCCTGCTTGCCCTTGTCCTTGCCGGAAAGCACTATGACGGTATCGCCTTTTTTGACATTCAACGTGTTCATAGCGTCCTCCTTACAGAACTTCGGGTGCCAGCGACAGGATCTTCATGTAATCCTTTTCGCGCAGCTCGCGGGCCACAGGCCCAAAGATGCGGGTGCCCCTGGGGTTCTTGTCTTCTCTGATAATGACGGCGGCGTTTTCGTCAAAGCGGACGTACGAGCCGTCGGCGCGGCGCAGGCCCTTGCGGGTGCGGACGATGACGGCGCGGACGACGTCGCCCTTTTTGACCTGGCCGCCGGGCGCGGCTTTGCGCACGCTGGCGACGATGACGTCGCCGATGTTCCCGTATCTGCGGGTCGAGCCGCCGAGAACACGGATGCATTTCAGTTCCTTGGCGCCGGTATTATCGGCGACGCGGAGATGTGTTTCCTGCTGTACCACGGCAAACCCTCCTTATTTGGCTTTTTCGATGATCTCGACCAGGCGCCAGCGCTTGTCCTTGGACAGCGGGCGGGTCTCCATGACGCGGACGCGATCGCCCACGCCGGCTTCATTCTTTTCGTCGTGCGCTTTGAGCTTATAGGTGGTCTTCATGATTTTTTTATAAAGCGGGTGCTGCACACGGTCTTCAATCGCGACCACGATGGTCTTATCCATTTTGTCCGAAACGACCATGCCGACTCTCGCCTTGCGGAAAGCTCTGTCACTCATGTTTCAAAATCCTCCTTACGGCTTACGACTTGGCCGCGAGCTCTTTCTCGCGGAGCACGGTCTTGACCCTGGCAATATCGCGCTTGACCTCGACAATCTTCTGCGGGTTGTCAAGCTGGTTGATCGCGTGCTGAAGTCTCAGATTAAAGAGATCCTTTTTCAGGTCGCCCAGCTTGGTGTTGAGCTCCTGCGCGCTCAGCTCGCGCGCCTCTTTTATCTTCATCATACTTCACCACCTGTTTCTTTCACGGTGTCTTCGCGCTTGACGAACTTGGTCTTGAGCGGCAGCTTGTGGCCGGCCAGACGCATGGCTTCGCGCGCGGTTTCTTCAGAAACGCCGGCAATCTCGAACAGGACGCGGCCCGGCTTGACGACGGCGACCCAGTATTCGGGCGAGCCTTTACCGGAACCCATGCGGGTTTCGGCCGGCTTCTGCGTGACCGGCTTGTCGGGGAAAATCTTGATCCACACCTGGCCGCCGCGGCGGGTGTAACGGGTCATGGCGATACGGGCGGCCTCGATCTGGTTGCTGGTGATCCACGCCGGCTCGGTCGCCATGATGCCGTACTCACCGTTGGACACAAAGTTGCCGCGGGTCGCCTTGCCTTTCATGCGGCCGCGCTGCACTCTGCGGTACTTGACACGTTTGGGCATTAACATTACTGTGCTCCTCCTTCCGTCTTGGGAGCGGCGGGGGTGCGCTGCGGGCGGTCACCCTGGGGCCGCGGAGAGTAGGGACGGCCGCCGCCCTGCGGGCCGCGCGGGCCGGCCGAAAACTGCTTGCGCTCGCCGTAGCGTCCGCCCTGCCCGTCGCGGCGGGGACGATCGCCGCCTTCACGGCGCGGGCCGCGGCGGTCGCGGCGGTCACGGCGCGGGGCCTCGACCGAAGTGGTGCGCGGGCCGCCCGTCAGGACCTCGCCCTTGTACAGCCACACCTTGACGCCGATGCGGCCGTAAGTGGTGTTAGCCTCGGCAAAGCCGTAGTCGATGTCGGCGCGCAGGGTCTGCAGGGGAATGGTGCCCTCGTGATAGTGCTCGGTGCGGGCGATTTCCGCACCGCCCAGGCGGCCGGACACACAGGTCTTAATGCCCTTGGCGCCCAGCTTCATGGCGCGGCCCATGGCCTGCTTCATGGCGCGGCGGAAGGAAATGCGCTTTTCAAGCTGGCTGGCGATGTTCTCGGCGACCAGCTGCGCGTTCAGATCCGGCGAACGGACCTCGACAATGCTGACCGAAACCGGCTTGCCGACCATGTCGGACAGCGTTTTCTGCAGCTTCTCAATTTCGCTGCCGCCCTTGCCGACGATAATGCCGGGGCGGGCGCAGTGGATGAAAATACGCATTTTGGCGCTGTCGCGCTCAATCTCGATGCGCGGCACGCCGGCGGCGTACAGGTTCTTTTTTAGATAGGTGCGGATCTTGTGGTCCTCGACAAGCAGGTCGCCGACCTGTTCGTCCTTGGCGAACCAGCGGGAATCCCAGCCCTTGATGACGCCCACGCGCAGTCCGTGGGGATTGACTTTCTGGCCCATAACTCTCCTCCTTTATTCTTTCTCGCCCAGGACCATGGTGACGTGCGAGGTCCTTTTGTTGATGCGGAAGGCTCTGCCCTGCGCACGGGGCATCACACGCTTGAGGATCGGGCCGGGGCAGGCAAAAACCTGCGCCACATACAGCTTTTCGGGATTCATCTGGTGGTTGTTCTCCGCATTGGCCATGGCCGAACGCAAAAGCTTGAGCAGCGGCTCGCTGGCGGCCTTGGGGCTGTTCATCAGAATCGCGGCGGCCGCCGAGACGTCCTTGCCGCGGATGAGGTCGCAGGAAATCTGCACCTTGCGGGGAGCGATGCGGAGATACTTCAAATACGCTTTGGCTTCCATTCTCTCTCCTCCTCGCTTACTTCGACTTGTTGCCCGCGTGGCCGCGATAGGTGCGGGTGGGGGCGAACTCGCCGAGCTTGTGTCCTACCATGTCCTCGGTGATATAGACGGGGACATGCTTTCTGCCGTCATGCACGGCAATGGTGTGGCCGACGAACTCGGGGAAGATGGTCGAGGCTCTCGACCAGGTCTTCAGCACCTTTTTCTCGCCGGTCTCGTTCATCTGGTTGACCCTCTTCAGCAGCTCGGGAGCCACAAAGGGGCCCTTCTTTACGCTTCTGCCCATTTACTTGTCGCTCCTTTCCTTATTTGCCGTTGCGGCGGCGGACGATCTGCTTGTCGGTACGGTGGTTCTGCTTGCGGGTCTTGTAACCCAAAGTGGGCTTGCCCCACGGGGTGACCGGGCCGGGACGGCCGATCGGGCTCTTGCCTTCGCCGCCGCCGTGCGGGTGGTCGACCGGGTTCATGACGCTGCCGCGGACCGTCGGGCGCACACCCATGTGACGCTTGCGGCCGGCCTTGCCAATCTGCACGTTCTCGTGGTCAATGTTGCCGACCTGGCCGATGGTGGCGCGGCAGTTCATCTTGATATAACGGACTTCGCCCGAAGGCAGCCGGACCTGTGCGGCTTCGCCTTCCTTGGCCATCAGCTGCGCGGCGGCGCCCGCCGAACGAACCAGCTGGCCGCCGCGGCCGGGGTACAGCTCGATGTTGTGGATCATGGTGCCCAGGGGGATGTTCTTGATGGGCAGGCAGTTGCCCGGCTTGATGTCGGCGTTCTCGCCCGACAAAACAACGTCGCCGACGCGCAGGTCGTTGGGCGCCAGGATGTAGCGCTTTTCGCCGTCTTCGTACTGCAAAAGGGCGATGTGGGCGCTGCGGTTGGGATCGTACTCCAGCGTCAGGACGGTGGCCGGCATGTCGGCCTTGTCGCGCTTGAAGTCGATGATGCGGTATTTCTGCTTGTTGCCGCCGCCGTGATGGCGGACGGTAATGCGGCCGTAGCTGTTGCGGCCGGCGGTTTTCTTCAGCGGCTCGAGAAGGCTTTTCTCGGGCTTGACGCGGCTCAGGCCCCGGAAATCGGTCACCGTCATATGACGGCGCGAGGGCGTTGTCGGCCGGTAGCTTTTAATCGCCATGTTCGTTTCACTCCATTACTGTTAATCGTTTTGCGCCGCGGGGCAGTTCTGCGGCATACATGCGGCAGCTCTTGGCTGCTCGGGACGCGCGCGGCGCGTCTCCGGGTGCGGCGGCGGGCGTTTGCCGCCCCCGCCTTTTTCGGCTTCTGCCTTTTACACCATGCCCTCAAAGATCTCGATGGGCTTGGAATCCTCGGTCAGGCGGACGACAGCCTTTTTGCGGGCCGCGGTGTAGCCTTTATGGACGCCCATGCGTTTTTCCTTGCCCTTGACGTTCAGGGTGTTGACGCTCAGGACCTTGACTTTGAAGATGGTCTCGATGGCCTTGCGGATCTCGACTTTGTTGGAATCACGGGCCACTTCGAAAACGTATTTTTTATCGGCGACCGCCTCCATCGACTGTTCGGTGATGATGGGGCGCAGAATGACGTCGTACGGAGATTTCATTTGCTGTACACCTCCTCGATGGCGGCGACGGCCGCCTTGTCAACGATGAACTTGTCGGCGTTCAGGATGTCGTAAACCGACAAAACGCCGGCAATGGTCGTCTTGACGCCGGGGATGTTGCGGGCCGACAAAACGACGTTCTTGCGGACTTCGGGGGTGACGACCAGCGCCTTGCCGGCCTCAAAGTGCTTCAAAAAGCCCACAAAAGACTTGGTCTTGATCTCGTTCATATTGAGATTGTCGACAACAATCAGGTTGCCTTCCTGCAGCTTGGCGCTCAGCACGCTGCGCATCGCCAGGGCGCGGACCTTCTTGTTGACGCTGTACCGGTAAGTGCGGGGTTTGGGGCCCAGGGCGATGCCGCCGTGCGTCCACTGCGGGGCGCGGATCGAGCCCTGGCGGGCGCGGCCGGTGCCCTTCTGGCGCCACGGCTTGCGGCCGCCGCCGCTGACTTCAGCGCGGGTCAGGGTGCTCTGGGTGCCCTGGCGCTGGTTGGCCAGGTAATTCTTAACGACCTCATGCACGACGGCGGTGTTGGGCTCGATGCCGAAAACAGTGTCGTTCAGCTCCATTTCGCCGACGGCCTTGCCGGTCATGTCATAAACTTTGGTGTTAGCCACTTTCGTTCCTCCTCCCTCTTAGCGTCTGGCCGAGGCCTTCTGCGGGTTGCTGCTCTTGCGGACCTCGGTGTTCTTTTCGCGGATGGTCTTGGTGGTGCTCTTCAGATAAACGACGCCGCCTTTAGGGCCGGGGATCGCGCCGCGAACGGCGATGAGGTTGACCTCGGGATCGACCTTGACAACGATAAGGTTCTGCACGGTGACCTGCTCGGCGCCCAGGTGGCCGGCCATTTTCTTGCCGGGCAGGACGCGCGACGGGTCGGTGTTGGCGCCCATCGAACCGACGCTGCGGTGGACAGGGCCGACGCCGTGGGTGTGCTGCTGCGAATGGGCGTTCCAGCGCTTGACGACGCCGGCGTAGCCCTTGCCCTTGCTGATGCCGACGACGTCAATGTGGTCGCCCGCCGCAAAGGTGTCGGCCAGGACGGTGTCGCCGACATTCATGCTCTCGCTTCCGTCCAGCTTGAACTCTTTCAGGTACTTCTTGGCCGAAACGCCGGCCTTTTTAAAGTGTCCGTTTTCCGGCTTGGTCAGCTTTTTCTCGGCGATGTCTTCAAAGCCGAGCTGCACGGCGCTGTAACCGTCTTTTTCCGCTGTCTTCTTCTGCACGACGGTGCAGGGGCCGGCCTCGATGACGGTAACGGGAATGACCTTGCCCGTCTCGTCAAAGATCTGGGTCATGCCGACCTTTTTCCCGATGATTGCTTTCAGCATGGTGTTCCTCCTTCAGGTTATTGGTTGAGTTTCCCCAACTTGACCCGCCCGCTGTGCGGGCACGGGTTAAAAACGTTTTTACAGCTTGATCTCGATATCGACGCCGGCCGGCAGATCCAGGCTCATCAGCGCCTCGACGGCCTTCTGCGTCGGGTTGAGGACGTCGATCAGCCGCTTGTGGGTGCGGCGCTCAAACTGTTCGCGGCTGTCCTTATATTTATGGACGGCGCGCAGGATGGTGACCACCTTCTTGTCGGTCGGCAGGGGGATGGGCCCCGAAACCTCGACGCCGGCGCGCTTGGCCGTCTCGACGATTTTCTCGGCCGCCTGGTCGATCACCTGATGGTCGTACGCTTTGAGTCGGATGCGGATTTTCTGCATGTCTGCCATGTGCTGTTTCCTCCTTGGTGCTTTCATACAATGTTTTTTGGTGACATTGTACGGCGGAAAGCGTGCCACGCTACCGTGTGTATCTCAATTTGGGCATAAAATAAACCGGGATACACGCTCTCGCTCCGGCATTACAAGACAAACGTTGGTTTCCGGCCGGGCTTGCCGGTCTGCGACCGGTAGTTCCCCGCTTTTGGGACCTTGCAGAAGGTCCGCAGGATACGCGTTTGTTTTCAGCTCTCTGCCGCCCGATTGTCGGACATACTCGGCCGAAGTTACCCGCCATTTTGCGGCGGCAATCTACGGCGTCATCGCATTTGCACGCAATTATGCCATATTCTGCATAACAGTTGCTTATATATGATACTACAC
>CALWJQ010000090.1 GCA_944381055.1 uncultured Clostridia bacterium
CCGGCGGCTGCTGTCCCCCGCCCTGTCCGCCTCCCTGCCCGCCGTATCCCTGCTGCAGCCCTGTCATGTGCTGCCCCAGCATGATTGCAGGCCCGACCGGCGCGACCGGCCCGCAGGGAATCCAGGGACCCACCGGAGCGACCGGCCCGCAGGGGATCCAGGGACCCACCGGAGCGACCGGCCCGCAGGGGATCCAGGGACCCACCGGTGTGACCGGTGTAACCGGCCCAACCGGCCCGCAAGGAATCCAGGGGCCCACCGGGGCGACCGGCCCGCAAGGGATCCAGGGGCCCACCGGGGCGACCGGTGTAACCGGTGTAACCGGCCCAACCGGCCCGACCGGCCCGCAAGGAATCCAGGGGCCCACCGGCCCGGCAGGAACGGCAGGCACGGCCACGACTAACGAAAACGCCGTCCTGTACCAGACGCCGCAGAGCACACTGGAAGCCGGCGAACACCTGCGCTTCGAACACTCGCAGGTCAACGCGCCGCAGGGCAGCATCCGTTTCACCGACGGCGATTACGCCGTGCAGCTGCAGCCCGGCACGTATTTTGTCCTGTTCCACAGCAAGGGCACGCGTCCCTGCGGCGCAGGCGGCGGCACCGTCGGCATTTCACTGGAATCAGACACCCAGTACCTGCCCAATCCGCATTACTATTCTTCGGCTGCCTCGGGCAACGAAATCCCGACGCACGTCCACACCATCCTGACCACCGACAGGCCGATGTCTCTGATGCTTACCAACAATGCCGGCAACCCCGTGCATTATGAGCAGTATTCCATGAGCATCATCAAACTTGCCTGAAAGTTTCCCTGTGCAGACAGATCCGTCAAAAAAGCGGGCCTTATGGCCCGCTTTTTCCTGTTGCTTTGTTTTATGGCAGCCACTTTTGGAAAAGAGACAGGGGCAGCCTGATCAGGCGGCCCTGGGCGTCGCCGGCCGACAGGGCGAAAGGTTCAAGGCAGAAAATCGCCTCGTCGTCGCTCAGCGCGAATTCCTGTACGACGGCGTCGGCCGAAATGGTTTCGCGGGTGTCAAAAGCCAGGCCGTTCTGCTCGCACCAGCCGGCCAGTCCTTCAACGGCCGCCCTAGCCGCCTCGTCGGCGTTATCGCCGAACAGCGTATCAAAGCTCAGCCTCCAGCCGGTCGCAAGATCAAAGACCTCGGCGAAATAATAAATGCTTTGCCGCCCGGCCGTATCGGTATACGTATAATCGCGCACAATGCTCAGGTACTGATCCCCCAGCGTGAACATTTCATACCCAAACTCGGTCGTCACCGGCTGGCGCTCATCCGTGATGTTGTTCCAGCCCGCGCCAAGCTCTTCCTGCAACGTCAGGAAAACCCAGTCGCAGTCGGCGGAAAACGCCTCGAACTCCTGCTGGTAAAACTCGTTGATATTCTGAAAAACGCCGCTTTTGGCGCCGTCCTCGGCGAACTGCGGCAAACGCGCTTCATAGCTGGCCAGCACGACGCCGGAGTCGGTTTTCATGCTCCGTTCGAAAACCAGGTCGTCGGCCATCATGCTCTCGGGCTCGACCTCGGTGCTCTGCACGGCGAGCTGCGTTTTGTCCGCTTCTTTCTGCTGGACCTCTTCCATGGGCTCGAACTCAAACAACGTACAGCCGCCCAACAACAAAAAGGTCAGCAAAGCAGCGATATATCGACCAATTCTTGTGATATTCATGCTAAAATCCTGCCTTTCGGGATTCTTATCATACCGCAAAACAGGGGGATTTGTCAAGGAGCGGAGCCTTTTGCAGGCCCCGCTCCCCTTATTCTTTACACTTTATTTTCTTTTTCAGCCGCCTGCATATACCGCATGTCACGCCTGGCAATGCCGGCGGACCAGGTCGATAAATGCTGCAAAATAAGGGGCAAAATCTTCCGTGCGGTCATCCCATGCAATTCCGGTCAGGCGCTCGGGGTGGAACTGGGTGCCCCAAATGGGCAGCGTGTCATGCTCGAACGCTTCGACAAGCCCCTCGACGGATCGCGCCGTAACGTGCAGCCCCTTGCCCAGGCGGCGCACCGCCTGATGATGCGTGCTGTTGACCTTAAAGCGCTCGCCGAACAGCCGGTACAGCACCGACCCCGGTTCGGCCGCAACATAATGGCGGATGTCGGCGTTCATATGAACATATCCGCACTGTTCCACAAGATCCTGGTACAGATCTCCGCCCAGCAGGCAGTTCATAAGCTGAAAGCCCCGGCAGATACACAAAATAGGCTTTTCCCTTTCCAGAAACGCGCGGGCCAGCGGGACCTCATACGCGGTACGCTTGGGATCAGTGCTCACCGTGTCGTTCAGGACAGGCTCGCCGTACAGCTCGGGGCACACGTCGTCGCCGCCCGTCAGCAGCAAAGCGTCGCACAGCTCGGCCATTTCGTCACAGCACTGTTCCGGCGCGATGACAGGCACCCCGCCCGCCGCCGCGACCGCGCGGCTGTACGCCGCCGGGCAGACATGCTGGCGCGGCTCGGCGCCCTTTTTTTCACGGTTGTTGGAGTCGCTGGAAACACAGAGAACCGGCTTTCCCATAATCATACATCTATCACCCTTCCCGTTGTCTGCGGCACGCCGCTCCGGCCGGCGCCGCCTGTATATCCATACTATCAGAAACGCCGTTTTTTTTCAAGCGCGCGGATGGTTTTCCTTGACCGCCTGTCAAAGATCTTATATAATGTAAACAGAATGTAAAATAGGGGTGTGGTTGGCTTGAATCTGATTTCGATCATCACGCTGCTCGGCGGTCTCGGCCTGTTCCTTTATGGCATGACGACGATGGGCAACGCGCTTGAAAAACTGGCCGGCGAAAAACTGGAACGCACGTTGGAACTGATGACCAACAATATTTTCAAGGCGATCCTGGTCGGCACAGTCGTCACCGGCATCATCCAAAGCTCCTCCGCAACGACGGTCATGGTCGTCGGCTTTGTCAACGCCGGCATCATGTCCCTGCAGCAGGCCGTCGGCGTCATCATGGGCGCCAACATCGGCACCACCGTCACGGCGCAGATTCTGCGTCTTGACACGACGGGGGCGGTCTCGGGCAGCCTTTTGATGCAGCTCCTGACCCCTTCGACCCTCAGCTACGTTGTCGTCGCCGTCGGCGTCGTCATGATGATGGTTTCCAAACGCAAAAAGGTCATCACGGCGGGCGAAATGCTGCTCGGCCTGGGCGTTCTGTTCATCGGCATGTCGGTAATGGAAAGCTCGGTCACCGCGCTGCGCGACTCGCCGTGGTTCGCCCAGCTCTTTGCCTCTCTTGAAAACCCCATTCTGGGCATTCTTGCCGGCACGCTGGTCACCGCCATTATCCAAAGCTCGTCCGCGTCGGTCGGTATTTTGCAGGCTGTTGCCTCGACAGGCGCCGTCACCTATGCAGCTGCTATTCCCATTATCCTCGGCCAGAACATCGGTACCTGCGTCACCGCGCTTTTGTCGTCGCTGAGCGGCAACCGCAATGCCAAGCGCGCCGCCATGATCCATTTTTATTTCAACCTCATCGGCTCGCTGGTCTTTATCGTTCTGGTCTATCTGTTCCGCCCCATGTTCGGCGAATTGTGGTATTCGGCCATTGACAAGGCCGCCATCGCCAATTTCCACACGATGTTCAATATTGTGGTTACGCTCTTCTTTATCCCCTTCAACAAGCTGCTGATCGTCCTGGCCGAAAAAACCATCCGTTCCACCGGCCCCGTGGTCGGCGAAGATCTCGACCTGCTGGACGAGCGCTTTTACTCTTCGCCCGCCGTCGCGCTCGAGCAGAGCAACAAGGTCATCAGCTCCATGGGCGTTTACGCGCTCATCAATATCCAGATGGTCTGCGGCGGCATTTTAGACAAAAAACCCTTCCCTGAAGAAAATTTTGTGGACAACGAAGAATATATCGACCGCTGCGAGGCCCGTCTGAACACTTACATGATTGGCATTAAACAGGATGAGCTGTCCGAACAGGGCCGCCGCTCCTATGCCGAAATGATGCATGCCATCGGCGATTTTGAACGCCTGGGCGACTATGCGGAAAACCTGCTGGATCAGTATAAGCTGATGGCCGACAAGCAAATCTCATTTTCGACCGACGCCCACGCCGAGCTCGACGTCATGCGGCGCGCGACCGAAGAAATCGTCGCCCTGACCAACGACGCTTATGCCGCCTCCGACGGCGATGCCGCTCCGCGCATTGAAGCGCTCGAAGACGTCATCGACTCGCTCAAGGAAACCCTCAAGAGCAAACATATCGCGCGGCTGCAAAACGGCCAGTGTACGGTGGCGACCGGCGTCCCCTTCCTTGACATTATCCACAACTTTGAAAAGATCTCAGACCACTGCGCCAACATTGCCATTTACGTCACCATGTACAACGACGCAAACAGCACGTTCGACATCCACGAATACCGCAAGGTGCTGGGCCAGGTTGGCGGCGATCAGTTTACCCACTGGCAGAAGCACTACGAAGACCTGTATCTCGCCCCTCTGATGTAATCAAATAATAAAAAAACAGCATGGCCCGCCGGCCATGCTGTTTTTTTATGCAAACCGCATTTTCCTGTAAAACGCCGCCCGCTCTTTCATCTTCACATTCCCGTACTGCCATTTTGCCCATTGCCGCGCACCGCCTGATAGCCCAGCTCTGCAAGCATCTGCCTGTCGGCTTCGACGGTAATGCCTGCTGTCGTCAGCATGTCCCCGGAAATAGCGGCGTTGGCGCCCGAAATGAAGCAGCTCTTCCCCTTGTCTGGCAAAAGCCCGCGCCCGCCGGCCAGCCGGATGTCGGCGTCCGGCAGGATAAACCGGTACACCGCCGCAATGCGTCGCATGTCCGCAGCGCCCAGCCTTTTGTTCTGCCCGAGCGGGGTTCCCGGTATGGGGTTAAGCATGTTGAGCGGTACGCTTTTGATCCCCAGCCCGCGCAGGGTCAGAGCCATGTCGATACGGTCTTCCGGCGTTTCACCCAGCCCCATGATGCCGCCGCTGCATACGGTCAGTCCGGCTTCCTGCGCCGCACGGATGGCGCCGATCTTGTCATCAAAGGTGTGGGTGGTGCAGATATGGGGGAAAAACCTGCGGGATGTCTCCAGATTATTGTGGATCCGCGTGACTCCTGCGTCTTTCAGCCTGCGGTACTGTTCCCTGTCCAGCAGGCCGACCGAAACGCAGACCGATAATTGGCCCGCCTTTCGAATCTTATCTGCCGCCCTGCACACCTCATCCAGCTCCCGATCGGTCAGTCGGCGGCCGGACGTCACCATGGAACAGCGCAGCACACCCTGTTCGCCATACCGCTCCGCCTGTGCGGCAATGGCCGGTGCAGGCAACAGCGGGTACTCTTCGGCGCCGGTCTGATAATGAGACGACTGTGCGCAGAACTTACAATTTTCAGGGCATTTCCCACTTTTTGCATTGATAATGGCGCAAAGGTCAAACCGATTTCCGCAAAAATGCTTCCGGATGCGGTCAGCTGCCTCGCACAGCGCTTCCAAAGGCTGATGAACCAGCGCTTCCGCTTCCTGACGTGAAACCTCTTTGCCGTCCATCACTTTACCGCATAAGGTGTTTAGGTTCATAACGCCCTTCCTTTCTGCCGCAGCAGCGGAATCAGCCTTTTGCCCAAAACCGCCCCCAGCACGCTCAGTGCGATGTCGCCCGGCAGCGTCAGCAGGCAGCCGTGGACAAACAGCGGCCACAGCCCGATGGGAGTGCCCAGGTACAGCCGGCTGATCAGCGAATAATAGATCAGGCCAAACAGATAAATGATGCCCAGGCCGAGCAGGCTGGATGCTAGCAAATACCCAAATCCCGGTTTCTCTCTGCGCCAGGCCAGGGTACCCGTCACATAAGTACCCACGGCAAAGCCGATGATATAGCCAAAGCTCGGCTGCAAGACATAGCCGATGCCGCCTCCCTGCGTAAAGACAGGCAGGCCGGCCAGGCCGAGCGCCATATAGACGAAGACTGCCGCAGCGCCCCATTTTCCGCCCAGCAGCAACCCCGCCAGCATGGTAAACAGGTATTGCAGCGTAATGGGGACCAGCGGCATGGGAATCCGCATAAAGGCCCCGGCCGCAATGAGCACCGCAAACATGGCGCACAAAGTCATATTTCTGAGTGTGTTTTTTCTCAAGCTTTATCCCTCCTGCGGGCCGCAGTGCGCGGCCCTTTCTGCGGTCAGATGCCCGCCAGGCTTTATCCTATCATTGCACGGGATATTTGTCAACTATTTTTAATTTTTGGTTTACATCAAGCTCAAAAAAGCAGAGGCCGTCATTTAACAGCCTCTGCTACATTGGATTTTACTGAGGTTTGTTCTGGCCCAGCCACTGCTCGGCCGCCGCGGCGACTTCCTGCAAAGCGGCCTCTTCAAAGGGAACGCTCAGGCCGGCAGCCTTGACCAGCTGGTCAAACGGCCGCGAACCGCCCAGGCGGACCAGCGACAGGTACCGCTGCCAGGCGTCGGCGCGGTCCTTCTGCATACAGGCCCAGAACTGCAG
>CALWJQ010000091.1 GCA_944381055.1 uncultured Clostridia bacterium
TGTTCATTTCGCGCTTGATGGCGCCCATCGCGGCAAAGCAGGGAGCGCACAGCAGGTTGAAAACCATGAACGAATAAGCGGTAATCGCGCCGAAGTCAGCGCCGATCAGCTGCCAGATTTCGTTGCCATCTTCGCTCAGCTCGCCTGCATAGTTGTACAGAACGCCAAAGGTGTTGACGACCTCTTCTTTGGCAATCAGGCCGGTAAAGGTGGCCACTGCCGCCTTCCACGCCATTTCGCCCATCCAGCCCAGCGGATAGAACAGCCAGGCAATGCCGTTGCCGATGGCGGCCAGCAGCGAATGGTTGTTGTCTTCAACAGCCTGGAAGGTGCCGTCGACAATGCCATAGCCCTGCAGGAACCACAAAACGATGGACGAAAGCAGAATCACGGTGCCGGCGCGCTTGATAAAGCTCCAGCCGCGTTCCCAGGTGGCGCGCAGCACATTGCCGACCGAGGGAGCGTGGTACGCGGGCAGCTCCATGACAAAGGGAGCGGGCTCGCCGGCAAAGGCCTTGAACTTTTTGAGCATGATGCCCGAAATGATGACGGCGGCCACGCCGATAAAATACGCCGAGGTTGCAACCCAGGCCGAATTGCCGAACACAGCGCCGGCAAACAGGGCGATGATGGGCATTTTGGCGCCGCAGGGGATAAAGCCGGTCGTCATAATGGTCATCTTGCGGTCGCGGTCCTGTTCAATGGTACGGGATGCCATGATGCCCGGCACGCCGCAGCCGGTGGCGACCAGCATGGGAATAAAGCTCTTGCCCGAAAGGCCGAAGCGGCGGAAAATGCGGTCCATGATAAAGGCGATGCGGGCCATGTAGCCGACGTCCTCAAGGATGGCCAGCAGGACAAAGAGCACCAGCATCTGCGGTACAAAGCCGAGCACCGCGCCGACGCCGGCCACAATGCCGTCCTGAATCAGGCCGTACAGCCACTCGGCGACAACAGGTTCGCCGGCGGAATTGAGCAAAAAGCTGTCAAAGAACCCGGGCACCCATTCGCCGAACAAAACGTCGTTGGCCCAGTCGGTGGCTTTTGTGCCGATTGAAACGTCCCAGCCGCCCATGGCGACAGCATAAATCAAAAACATGACTGCGACAAAAATGGGCAGCGCCAGCACACGGTTCGTGACAATCCGGTCGATCTTGTCCGAGACCGACAGGCTGTGTTTGGCCGCCCTTTTCCGAACCGCCTTGCCCACCACGCTGCTGATATAGGCGTAGCGCTGGTTGGTGATGATGCTCTCGGCGTCGTCATCCAGTTCTTTTTCGCAGTCGGCAATGTGTTCTTCCAGATGGGCGGCCAGCTTGCCGTCCAGCTTGAGCTCTTCGAGCACCTTTTCGTCGCGCTCGAAAACCTTGATGGCGTACCAGCGCAAATAGCGGCTGTCGACACGCCCGTCCAGCGACTCTTCAATGTGCGCGATGGCGTGTTCGACGCTGCCGGTAAAGACGTGGGGAAGCTCGCCGGCCTGGCGGCTTTTCCCGGCGGCCATGGCCTTTTCGGCCGCCGCCATACCGCCTTCCCCTTTGAGTGCGCTCATCTCAACGACCTGGCACCCCAGTGCGTCGCCCAGCTTTTTCAGGTCGATGGCGTCGCCGTTTTTGCGCACCAAGTCAATCATATTGACCGCCACAACGACGGGCAGCCCCAGTTCGATGAGCTGCGTGGTCAGGTACAGGTTGCGCTCGATGTTGGTGCCGTCGACGATGTTCAGAATCGCGTCGGGCTGTTCCTTGACCAGGTAATTGCGGGCGACGACCTCTTCGAGCGTATACGGCGACAGCGAGTAAATGCCCGGCAGATCCTGAATAATAACGTCTTTGTGCCCCTTGAGCCGCCCCTCTTTCTTTTCTACCGTAACGCCGGGCCAGTTGCCGACGTATTGGTTGGCGCCGGTCAGGCTGTTGAACAGCGTCGTCTTGCCGCAGTTCGGGTTGCCGGCCAGCGCAATTTTGATGCTCATATGCGTCCTCTCCTTCTTTGCGTTAGTAATAACTAACCCTCTTCCAATGAAAAACGGCGTTCAAGCCGCCGGGTCACTGCACTTCGATCATTTCGGCGTCCGCCTTGCGGATGCTCAACTCGTACCCCCGGATGTTGAGCTCCATCGGGTCGCCCAGCGGCGCCACCTTGCGGACAAAAATTTCCGTCCCTTTGGTAATCCCCATGTCCATGATACGGCGTTTGACCGGCCCCTCGCCATGCAGTTTTGCGACGGTCGCTGCCTCGCCGACCTTGACGTCTTTGAGTGTTTTCATGCTGCTTCCTCCCTTAAAACAAAATCCGGTTCGCCATCGTCTTGTCAAGGGCGATACGGCTGTCCTTGACCTGGACAATCAGGTTCCCCGCCATTTCATTGACCACGGTCACATCGGTGTCGACGACAAAGCCCAGCTCTGCCAGATGCTGCCGCACTTCGTCTTTGCCGGTCACTTTGCGGATGGTGACGGTTTCCCCCGCTTTTGCCATCGTCAACGGCATCATGTCAATCCTCCCTGCGTCTGATGTGCGCCCCTCTGTACAAGCGCGAAAGTTAGCATATGCTAACTCGATTTGAATGTAGTTTACCACCACTAACCATCTCCTGTCAAGGGGAAAATGAAATTTTCTTGCTTTTTCGGTTAGTATATGGTAACCTGATACAAAAGGTATTCTTTTTCAAGGTGTGGTGTTATGAATATCTATCAGTCCGCCGAGGATTATCTCGAAGCGATTCTCATTTTGCGGGAACGCCAGGGGGCCGTCCGCTCGATCGACATTGTCCACGAGCTTGACTTTTCCAAGCCGAGCGTCAGCGTGGCCATGAAACGCCTGCGTGAACACGGGTATATCGAAATGAACGCCGAAGGCTTCATCACCCTTTTGCCGCCCGGCGAAGAAATCGCCCGGCGCATTTATGACCGGCACAAGCTGCTGACAAAAATCCTGACCAGCCTGGGGGTCAACCCTGAAACCGCCGCGGCCGACGCCTGCCGGGTCGAGCATGTTTTAAGCGACGAGAGCTTTGAAAAAATC
>CALWJQ010000092.1 GCA_944381055.1 uncultured Clostridia bacterium
CCTTCGTCCGGGGCTGCCGTGCCTTCATCGGAAGTGTTTTCCTGCACGGTGTCAGGCTCCTGGGGTTCCTGGGTTTCGGAATTGCAGCCAGCCGTCAGACCGACGAGCGTCATTGCGACGAGCAGCAGGCTCAAAAGTTTTTTCATGATGCGTTTCCTTTTGTGTATTTTATCTTAAAGGCGTTCCCTTTAAAATCAAATAAATAATTATTCTGTATATGTATTTTATACACCGAATAGATAGCTTGGATAAGCTGAAAAGCAGCCATTGAAAAAATGTATAAACAATGGATTTTAAGCATTTACGGCTGTTTTCTGCGCGAAAATCCTTTTTTATTATATAGATTTTTTTGGGGATTACAAGGTTTATTCGATATATATTTATACAAACGAAGATTGCCAAAGCGCTTATTACGCCAGCCTATACGGCGGCCGCAGGCGGACAGGGAAAAAGCCGGCGCAGGGCCGGCTTGAATACAATCGGATATACGGCGGGGATCGATCAGGCGTTTTGCGGGTAGAGGCTTTTCAGGCAGGAAAGCATGGCCTGTTCGTTTTCGAGCGGCGTTTTCATGCCCAGTCCGCAGGCGGGCGCCAGGATGTCGACGCCGGTTTGCAGGCAGGCCTTTGTCATGGCGCGGATTTTCTGCGGGTCGCCGAATTCGATCCCGTAGGTGCTGACGTTGCCCATCAGCACGCGGCCGGGCAGGTTTTCACGCGCTTCGCGCAGGGGGACGATGGCGTCAAAGCTGAGCGCATGGCTGCCAATGCCGGCGGCCTGCCGGTAGACGGGGCTCATCTGCCCGCAGATGTGGACGATGGTGCCCGCGCCGGCCTGCCGGAAGCGTCCGACCAGGCGGTTGAGGCAGGGGACGGCAAACTCGGCAAAGTATTTGGGGCCCAGAATTTCGCCCGTCCCGCTCGGATCGGAAACGGCGATGACGTCGGCGCCGGCCTCGATCTGCGCCAGTCCGAAGCGCATGAGCTGTTCGGTGACAAAATCCATATAGGCGTGGGCCTGCGCGTTTTTCCGGCGCAGTTCGCGGTAAAAGGTCGTCGGCTCCAAAAGCGAAGCCGCCGTACTGACCGGGCCGCTGAGGTTGCCGATGACCGGCACGTCGGGACATTGCTGTTTAAGCAGGGAAATGGCTTCAAGCACGACGGCGGCACGGCCCTTTTTCACATCCAGGGCCGGCAGGCGTTCCCACTCGTCGACCGACTGAAGGACGCAGCCGACGACATGCGGCTCGTAGATCCGGCTGCCCAGGTCGACCCGGGCGCCCATGGCCTCGGCTTCGACGGTCATGCAGAAAGGCACGCCCACATTTTCAAAGCAGCCGTAATCATGGACCGCTTTGGCCAGCGCAGCCATCTGCACGGCATCACAGTGGGCCTGCGGCAGCGCCGCCCCACAGGCATCCGCCAGCGCGGCGGTCACCATGTTCATCATGCCGCCGGGGCAGATACATGCCGGCCGATCGGCTTTCTTCTGTTCCAGAATGTGCAAAAGACGCTCTTTTTCCGTCATTGCGCTTTTCCTTTCTTCACATTGTCCTCATATCGGGCTTTGCTGTGCGGGCGGCGGGAAATACCGGCGCTGCCCGTGTCGATCCGCATCCGGTTCTGCGGGGGTACGGCGGCTTACAGGCGCGCCTGCGTTTCAGCGTCAAACAGATGCACCTTGCTTTTGTCCAGAAACAGTTCCAGCGGTTCGCCGGTCTTGGCGCGCACCGTCAGGGGGGCGATGACGCGCAGCGTGCGCCCGCCGTAATCGCTGATCAGCAAAAGCCTGCCGCCCAGGTTTTCATATCGGTCCAGAAGACAGGTAAAAGGCTGTAAACCGCCGCCTGACGGTGCGGTGAGCAGATCCTCTGGGCGGACGCCCACGACGACCTGCCGCCCCTCGCGCGGGAGCAGCGCGTCCTGGTACTGAGGAAGATCCAGGCGCAGCGCGCCGCAGTCGAGCACGGCCCTGCCGTCCTGCACGCGGACCGCCGCCGGGAACAGGTTGATTTTAGGCGACCCGACAAACCCCGCGACGAACACGCTGGCCGGGCGGTCGTAAATCTGCTGCGGCGTGCCCATCTGCTCAATGCGGCCGTCCTTCATGACGACGACCCGGGTTGCCATGGTCATGGCGTCGACCTGATCGTGGGTCACATAGACAAAGGGGACGTGCAGCCGGTGGAACAGGCTCAGAATTTCGGGGCGGAGCCGGGTGCGCAGCCCTTCGTCCAGGTTGGAAAGCGGCTCGTCGAACAGGTACAGCCGGCATTCGCCGGCCATGGCCCGCCCCATGGCGACACGCTGCCGTTCGCCGCCCGAAAGCATGTGGGGCTTTTTGCCCAGATGACGGCCAATGTCAAGAATGTCCGACACCCTTTCCACGGCCTGCCGGCGTTTTTTGCGCTTCATATGGGCGACTTCGAGGGCAAAGGTCAGGTTTTTGCGGATGTTCATATGCGGATACAGGGCGTAGTTTTGAAAAACCATGCCGATGCCGCGCTGCTGCGGCTCCAGATCGGTAACGTCCTGCCCATCGATGTACACCCGGCCGTCAGCCGAAGCCAGCTCCACACCGGGGACAGCGGTGCCTTCGCACACGGGGTACAGGTCTTCGGCGCGGATGCCGGCGACGACGGTTTTGCCGATGTAGCCCCG
>CALWJQ010000093.1 GCA_944381055.1 uncultured Clostridia bacterium
CCTTGAACTGCGCGGCCAGCTCTTTGAGGTCGTCAGCCGTCAGCTCGACGTCCTGGGTGATGCCGCGTTCTTCTTTCATCTTGTCAATGAGCTGTTCAAAATATTTTTTGCCGACTTCCATAACGACGTCGGAATACATCTGGATAAAGCGGCGGTAGCAGTCCCACGCCCAGCGGGGATTGCCGGATTTTTTGGCCAGAACCTCGACGACGTCCTCGTTGAGGCCGAGGTTCAGGATGGTGTCCATCATGCCGGGCATGGACGCACGCGCGCCCGAACGGACCGAGACGAGCAGCGGGTTTTCCAGATCGCCGAACTTCTTGCCCGTGATGCCTTCCATCTTTTCGATATACTCCATGATCTGCGCCTGGATCTCAGGGCTGATCTGCCGCCCATCCTCATAATAGCGGGTGCAGGCTTCGGTCGTAATGGTAAAGCCCTGGGGTACGGGAAGGCCGATGTTGGTCATTTCCGCCAGGTTGGCGCCCTTTCCGCCGAGGAGTTCGCGCATACCGGCGTTGCCCTCTGAGAACAGGTAAACGTACTTGTGCATTTTCAACACTCCTTATCGTTCTTTGACCCTTTTGATTTGCGGAACTATTATACCAGAAAACATGCAGATTTGCACTATCTTTTTCGAAAAAAAACCAAAAAATATTTCAAACGCCTTTTTGCCCCCGCAGGGCGTCCCCCCGGCGGAAAAGCCGCTCTTTCTTTTCGCGCATCCGGGCGCGGCGCGCGGCCGTTTCATCGGGGCACAGGGTCCAGCCCTGCGCCGTGCGGCGCAGCACGTCGCCGGCGCGCGCCCCTTCGGGCAGCTAAGGCACCGCCGATTCGCGCCCGTCGGCGCCGGTCAGGACAAAGAACGCGCCTTCGCGCCGATCCACGACATAAAGTTCATCGTTCGGTCTGCACATCAATCTGCCCTCCTGACGCGTTGAAGACCAGCGTCCCCTGGGTGTCGGTGCGCAAAACCTGTACGCCTGCGCTTTCCAGCGTTTCCAGGGTCTCGGGATCCGGATGCCCGTAGCTGTTGCCAGCGCCGCACGAAATGGCGGCATACCGGGGGGAAACCGCCTGAATAAAGTCCGGGCTCGACGAAGTGACGCTGCCGTGGTGCCCCACCTTGAGGACGTCGGCCTGCGGCAGTCCGTTTTGCAGCATGATCTCTTCCATCGGCGCTTCGGCGTCCCCGGTCAGCAGAAAGCGCACGCCCGCGCCCTCGCACAGCAGCACCAAAGACGCATTGTTGAGCTCGTCGCCCCAACCGCCGTCCGCAGGCGGCGACAGCACCGTGATGCGCATACTGCCCAGCATAAAGGTGTCGCCCGCCGCGGCCAGCACGGCGTCGGCCCCGCTGCGCTCGACAGCGTCAAGCATGTCTGCATAGGTCTGGCTGGTGTGGTCGGCGTCGGGCATCCAAAAGGTCCCGGGCGGGAAGGCGTCGAGCACTGCGGCCATCGACCCGATGTGGTCGGCGTGCGGGTGCGTGGCGACCGCCAGGGACAGCCTGTCGACACCGTAGGCTTCGAGCGCCTGCAAAATAACTTCCGCGCTGTCCGCCGTACCGGCGTCGACAAGGGCCCACTGCCCTTCGCTGTGCAGCAGCAGGCTGTCGCCCTGCCCGACATCGAGGACAATGAGCGACATCCCGCCTTCCTGCGGCGGCAGCTCCTGCCGCACGCCGGGCAGGTCCAGTCCGAAATATCCGGCCAGCAGCGCCAGCGCCGCCAGGATAAGGCCCCCCAGCGCCGCGGGCGCGCGGCTTTTCCGTCTGCGCCTGCTCATAGTTTTTTCATAAAGCTGCGGTAGATTTCAACCGCAGCTCCCAGCGAGGTTTCGCGGACATACTCGTCCGGCCCGTGCACGGCATTATAAGCCTGATCGCTCGTCAGTATGGGCGTAAACCGGATGACCGTCCCGCTCAGCGGTTCATAATAGCGGGCGTCGGTGCTGCCCGTCAAAATGGTCGGGATACAGGGCAGCGTGGCAAAGCGCTCGTGTACGGCGTTGCACAGCGCCTCGTAATACGGCGACTTGTCCGAGGAAATATGCGACGGGTCGCTTTGGACGCTTCCGAGTTCGACTTCGACGGGCAGGTCGGCGACCAGATCGCGGATGTGGCGCAGCACCGACTGCGCCGTGTCCCCCTGCAGCAGGCAGCCGGTCACCGTAGCTTCAGCGACGGTCGGCAGCTGTACTTCGGAACCCGATCCGCTCATCTGCGTGGCGGACAGCGTCGTGCGCAGCAGGGCCATGGTCGGCGCGTGCCCGCGGAAGCACAGGCCCAGAAGCGGTTTTGTCAGCGGCAGGTTGGCGACGACCAGGCGCCGCCAGAACCCCATAGCCGGCATGGAGGCGCGCAGCGCCTGTTTGACCGGGTCAAGCAGCCGCAGGCGCGGCAGCGCCGCTTCGATGCGGCAAACCGCTTCGGACAGCGCGCCGACCGCCGTATGCCGCGGCGGCTCGCCCAGCTGCGCCGCCGGGACGCGCGCCGTCAGTTTATAGACGCACACCGCCTTTTCGGCGACGCCGATGAGCGCCGCCGGGTAGCTGCGCCTGCCCAGGTGGCTTTTGCGGATGGTGCCGCCCTCGTCCAAAATCATGTCGAAATACACGCCGCGCTTCTGCAAAAGCTCGGCCAGCACAGCCGCGCCGCCCGTGCCCCCGGTCTCCTCGTCGTGGCCAAAGGCAAAATACAGGTCGCGGCGCGGCGCATAACCTTCTTCCATCAAAGACGACACCGCTTCGAGCATGGCGATGACCGGGCCTTTGCAGTCGACCGCCCCGCGGCCGCGTATCAGCCCGTCTTCACGGGCGCCGGAAAAAGGTTCGCCCGTCCAGCCCTCGCCGGGCGGGACGACGTCCAGGTGGCCGCAGAACATAACGGGCGCCTGCGCCGCTTTGCGGTCGGCCGCGCGCCAGCGCAGCAGCAGGCTGCCCTCGGGCAGGGCCAGCACGTTCATCTTGGCAAACGCGTCGGCATAGCGCTCTTTTAAGTACTCGACCAGCCCGTCCATGGCGGCCTGATCCCCCGTAACGGTGGCAAAGCGGATGGCGCTCGACAGTGACTGCGCCGCATGTTCGGTCAGCCGTTCGTCCGGGGTGGGGGGCGCGACGGGGGCCGGCCGGCGGAAAGTGTGCCCGGCCAGCATGGCCCGCACCAGCATGACAAGGATCAGCGCGGCAAGGGCCGTCAGCAGCAGGACGTTGACCCAGGTTCCCCACCGGGCCGTAAAGTTGCTGATAAAAATGACTATCGTGGCGTACAGGTCTCTCAGCAGTGTCATAGACTCACCTCGTGTTGGGCGCGCAGGGCCGACTGCACGTCGAGCGCGATTTGTTCGCGCAGCGCGTCGGCCGACGGGAAGGCCCGTTCAGGCCGCAGAAACCGCAGCAGGTCGACCCGGACCGTCTGCTCGTAGATCTGACGGTCAAAATCCATCAGATAGCTTTCCACGCTCAGGCCGCCGCCCTCGCCAAAGGTCGGGCGCACGCCGATATTGGTGACCGCCGGCACGGTCTGTTCCGCGATGTGGACCCGTGCGGCGTACACCCCATGGGGCGGCAGCGCCAGGCCGGGATCGGGAGCCAGGTTAATGGTGGGGTACCCCAGCCTGCGGCCGACGCGGCGGCCGTGCGTCACCGGGCCGGACAGCGAAAAGGGCCTGCCGAGCAGGCGCCCTGCCTCTTCAAGCCCGCCGGCTTCGACCAGGCGGCGGATGCGGGTCGACGAAACGGGCAGCCCACCGTCTGTGACGGCCGGGCAGGTGACGACATGCATCCCCAGCGCCCCGCCTTCCCTGCGCAAAAGCTCCGGCGTCCCCTGCGCACAGCGCCCGAACCGGTAGTTTTCACCGGTGACGACGGCGCCGCAGCGGTATGTTTTCCACAGCACGTCCACAATAAACTGCTCCGGTGTCCGGGACGCGAACCCGCGGTCAAAATCGAGCATCAGTACCTCTTCAATGCCCTGTCCGGCAATGAGTTCCGCACGGCGCTGCGCCGTCGTCAGCAGGGGCGGCGCCCCGCCGAACAGCGACCGCGGATGCTGGCGGAAAGTCAGCGCAGCCGGCCGAAGGCCGAGCGCACGCGCCGTCTCGGCCGTTTTTTGCAGAATCGACACGTGTCCGCGATGGACACCGTCGAAAAACCCCAGGGCAACGGCCCTGATCGGGCGGTCATTCATGCGTGGTCTTCCTTCACGGTAAAGTATTTGCGGCAGAACACCGCAAGGCCCCCCCGGTCCAGGGGCCGGGATACGCCAAGCAGCAAAAAGCCGCCGTCCGGCGCATAAACGCGGCACAGCCCGCCTTCAGGCGGCACCCTGCCCGACTGCAAATGCCGGGCCGCCAGGTGCGCGCCGTTGAGGGCGCGCTTTTCCCCTTCGGCGTTGACGACCAGCGCCGGCAGATCGGAAAACAGCCCGTCAACCGGGCGGATCAGGTTTTCCAGCCGGCCTTCGGCGGCAGCCGCCGCAACGCCGTCAAAGCCGGTCGCTTCGCGCAGCGTAAAGCTGCCCGATCGGGTGCGCGTCAGCGACGTCAGGCACGCGCCGCAGCCCAGCTTTTGGCCGATGTCGTGGCACAGCGTCCGGATATACGCGCCTTTGGAGCACACGGCGCGCAGACGGTATTCGTTCGGGCCGTCCCCCTCGCGCGGGGGCAGCAGCTCGATGTCCGAAATGGTGATTTCCCGGCTTCCGCGCTCGACCTCGATCCCCCGGCGGGCCAGGTCGTACAGGCGCACGCCGCCCACCTGAACAGCCGAGTACATGGGCGGCGTCTGCTCGCTTTGTCCGAGAAACCCCCGCACCGCCTCTTCTACATCCCGGCGCGACGCCGCCACCGGCGCGCGTGACAGCACGGTCCCCCAGCTGTCCTGCGTGTCGGTCGTCACGCCCAGTTCAAAGCCGGCGACATATTCCTTATCCGCCCCGCTGGCGTATTCCGACGCCCGGGTCGCGGCGCCCAGCAGCATGACGAGCACCCCTTCGGCCATGGGGTCAAGCGTACCGGCATGTCCGACGCGGCGCATTTTCAAAATGCCCCGCAGCTTGGCCACGGCGTCGTGCGAAGTAAATCCCGCCGGCTTGTTTAAAACCAGAAACCCGTTCAGCATGGCGATTCCATCTGGCGCACCGCCTCGCGCGCCAGCATGTCGCGGCACTGCTCCGCGTCCCCGCGCACCATGCACCCGGCGGCCCGGGCGTGCCCGCCCCCGCCGAAAACGGCGCAGATGCCCGACGCGTTGAGCGGCTTCTGCGTGCGCAGGGACACCTTGTATTCTCCCCGCTGCGGGAGCTCCTGAAGCAAAATGGCGCACTCGACGCCGTCAAGCTGCATGATCAGCGTAGAAAGGTTGTCCAAATCATCACCCGACGCGCCGACCGAGTCGGCAAAATCACGATCCAGCACCGAAGCCGCCACCCGATCGCCCCCGTAAAAGCACAGGGTATCAAACAGGCGGCGCTCGATCTGGAACCGCGCGCGCGACTTGCGTTCGAAAAACTCGCGGTTGACGGCGTGGACGTCGACGCCGGCCTCGATACAGGCAGCGGCGATGCGGTGCGACAGCGGCGTTGTGTTGGAAAAGCAGAAGCACCCCGTATCGGTCGCCACGGCGATATACAAGGCGTGCATGGCGCCGCGGTCGGGCGTTATGCCTAAAATGCCCGCCAGCGCCCAGATAAGTTCGCCCGTTGCCGCCGCCTGCCCGTCCAGAAGCACTTCGCGGGCGTAGCCCGTGTTGGACGGGTGATGGTCGATGCACAGGTCGACCTTGCCGCGGTACGGCGCGCACGACGCAAGGAAAAGATCCTCGGACGCGATGTCGGCCGCCACGATAAACCCCGGCTTAAACCCCTCGGGGGGCGTCATGCCCTCGAGCAGCGGGGCCAGCCGGGGGGTGACGTCTTCGTTGCGGTGCAAAAAAGCGCGCAGGCCCTTTTGCCGCAGCAGCCGGCAAAGGGCGTGCGCCGATCCCAGCGTATCCCCGTCGGGCCGCCGGTGCGTCAAAATCAGTATATCGTTGTGCCCCGTCAGCCGGGCTGCGGCTTCAGCGGCCGTCACCGTCGTCACATTCATCCCCGTCCTTTATATTAAGCTTTGAGAGCATTTCTGAAATGTGTACGCCGTGCGAAATGGAATCGTCGAGCACAAACACCAGTTCGGGCGTATACCGCAGCGTCAGGCGGTGCGCCAGTTCGCGGCGCAAAAACCCCGACACCGATTTGAGCCCCTGCTTAAGCTGTTTTCTGTCGCAGTCGCCCAGCACGCTGAGAAAAACCTTGCACCAGCGCAGATCGCCCGAAACTTCGCAGCGGACGATAGACAGCATCGGCCCCTGCAGCCGCGGATCCTTGACGGTGGGCAGGATTTCAGACAGGCATCTCATGACCTCTTCGCTGATCCGATCGATTCTGTTGCCAGAAGCCATAGCGATAAAGCCTCCTTTTATAATTTGTCCCGCCGCGGGACGTCCGTCCCGGGCAGCGGAACCGCCCCCGGCCGCGGCGCTTTCCTGCGCCCGGCCGGGGATCCCCTATGCGCCGAACCGGCGCAGCCGGTTACCGTTCGATCTCTTCCATCTGGAAGGCCTCGATCGTATCGCCTTCCTTGATGTCGTTATACCGCTCAAAGCTCATGCCGCATTCATAGCCCTGCTGGACTTCGCGCACATCGTCCTTAAAGCGTTTGAGCGACGACAGAACGCCCTCGTGAATGACAATGCTGTCGCGGACGATGCGCACCTGGGCCGATCGCACCATTTTCCCGCTCTGGACATAGCAGCCGGCAATGGTTCCGACGCCCGACACCTTAAAGGTCTGGCGCACTTCTGCCTGGCCGAGCACGACTTCGCGGTACTTGGGCGCGAGCATTCCCTTCATCGCCTGCTCAATCTCTTCAATGCAGTCGTAGATGATGCGGTACAGGCGGATGTCAACGTGGTCGCGCGCCGCGCTTTCCGCCGCGCCGGCCTCGGGCCGCACGTTAAAGCCGACGATGATGGCGCCCGACGCGCTGGCCAGCATGACGTCCGATTCGTTGATGCCGCCGACGCCCGAATGGATGACGCGCACGCGCACCTCGTCGTTGGACAGCTTTTCGAGGCTGGCCTTGACGGCTTCGGCCGACCCCTGCACATCGGCTTTGACAATGATGTTCAGGTCTTTGACATTGCCTTCGTTGATGTGCGCGAACAGGTTTTCCAGCGTGACCTTCTGCTGCTGCTGGGCGCGTTCCTGCTTTTCCTGCGCCTTGCGCTGTTCGGCAAGGGTGCGGGCCATGCGCTCGTCCTCGACGGCGTAAAACAGGTCGCCGGCCGACGGGACTTCGGCCAGCCCGGTGATTTCGACCGGCACCGACGGGCCGGCGGAATCGAGTTTCTTCCCGCGGTCGCTCTGCATGGCGCGCACGCGGCCGACCGCCGTGCCCGCGATGACAATGTCGCCCTGGCGCAGCGTGCCGTTCTGCACCAGAATGGTGGCGACCGGGCCGCGGCCGCGGTCCAGCTTGGCCTCGATCACGGTGCCTTTGGCGGCGCGGTCAGGGTTGGCGCGCAGCTCGAGCATGTCGGCGGTCAAAAGCACCATTTCCAGCAGGTTGTCGATGCCCTCGCCGGTTTTGGCCGAAACCGGGCAGACGATGGTGTTTCCTCCCCATTCTTCGGGCACCAGCTCATACTCGGTCAGCTGCTGCATGATGCGGTCGGGGTTCGCCCCTTCTTTATCTATTTTATTGATAGCCACAACAAGCGGGACGTTTGCCGCTTTGGCGTGGTTAATGGCTTCGATGGTCTGCGGCATGATGCCGTCGTCGGCCGCGACGACCAGAATGGCCACGTCGGTGACCTGCGCGCCGCGCGCGCGCATACTGGTAAAGGCGGCGTGGCCCGGCGTGTCAAGGAAGGTGCTGTCGCGGCCGTTTAAGGACACGCGGTACGCGCCGATATGCTGGGTGATGCCGCCGGCTTCGCCCGATACGACATTGGTGTTGCGGATGGCGTCGAGCAGCGAGGTCTTGCCGTGGTCGACATGTCCCATGACGACGACGACCGGCGCGCGGGGCACCAGGTTTTCTTCGCTGTCGGCGCTGTCGTCAAGCAGGCGGTCTTCAATGGTGACAATGACCTCTTTCTGCACGACGGCCCCGAACTCTTCGGCCACGATGGCCGCGGTATCAAAATCGATGATCTGCGAAACGCTGGCCATGACGCCCAGCTTCATGAGCTGCCGCACCACGTCGGCCGCCGATTTTTTGAGCCGGAGCGCCAGTTCGCCCACCGCGATTTCGTCAGGGATCATGACCTTGAGCGGCGCTTTTTTGGCCATGGCCTGCTGCTGCAGGCGGCGCATTTTTTCCTGTTCTTCCTGCCTGCGCTTATTGCCCATATAGGGCGAACGCTTCTGGTTCTGCTTGGTCAGCTTCTGTTTGCTCTGCTGCGCCGAAATCCGCTGCGCCTTTTCGGGCACCAGGGTCTCCATACGCTCGTCATAGCGCTCGATATTGACCGACGAGCCGCGCGTGTCGACATAGTGCACTTTGGGCGCTTTGGTCTGCGCCGGCGCCTCGGCCTGGCTGCTCTCGACCGGTTTGTGTTCAAGCGTGCGGGTTTCGGGGCGCTTCTGCGCCTGCGGCTTCGGCGGGCGGGCGCGCTGTTCCTGCGCCTCTTCGCGGGCGCGCTCCTGTGCGCGGCGCTCGGCTTCGCGCGCTTCCTGCTGTACGCGGATGCGCTCTTCGTTTTTGCGCTTGCGCTCTTCGGCGGCGGCCGCCGCCGGCGCAAACACCTGTTCCAGGCTGTCAATCTGATGCTTCTGGCTGACCACGTCGAAAATAATATTCAGTTCTTTTTCGCTCAGCACCTGGCTGTTGCTTTTGGGCGCCGAAGCATACTCTTTTAAAATCTCAACGATTTCTTTGTTGCCCATCCCCAGATCTTTGGCAACCTCGGAAAGCTTGTATTTCACAATCATGAATGACTCCCCCTTCTGGCTGATGTGCCGGCCTTGCCGCGCACGCGATGCTTTTTCTGTTCGCGCCGCTGTCGGCGCTCAAGAGCCTGCAAGGGCTCGTGGTTCCCTGTCTTCTGGCACAGGGCGATGGCAAACCCGGTGTCGCATACGGTCATGACGGCGCAGTCCCCCGCGCCGGCCGCCCGGCCGAGCTCTGCTTTGCCGCAGGGCAGGACGATGAGCGGCGTTTCGCGTTCGCGCGCGGCAAAGGCCGCTGCACCGCGTGTGCAGGGCGACGCGTCGGCCGCCGTCAGGATCAGCCGGGCGCGGCCCGTCCGGCAGGCGTCAAACGACGCGTCGGCGCCCAGCGTCAGCGCGCCCGCGCGGCGCATCAGGCCGATGAACCGCAAGATATTGTCGTTATCCATCATCCGCCTCCTCGATTTGCGTGCGCAGCAGCTCAAGCGTCTGCGGCGGGATTTCACATTCGAGCGCGCGCTGCAGGGCGCGTGACCGGACCGCGCGTTCAAGGCAGGCGGCGTTCCTGCACAGGTAAGCGCCCCGGCCGGGCATTTTGCCGCGCGCGTCGACGGAAATGACGCCTTCGGGCGAGCGCACGACGCGCACAAGCTGTCTTTTTTCCTTTTTTTCACGGCACGCAACGCACTGCCGGACCGGCTGCTTCCGCATGGGTTCAGGGCCCCTTTCCTTCCGTTTTGCCTGCCTCTGCCGGCAGGATGCCTTGAGCTTTTATTCCGCCTGCCCCAGGGCTTCCGGCGCCTGGCTCTGCGGCTTGATGTCGATTTTATACCCCGTCAGCTTGGCGGCCAGCCTGGCGTTCTGGCCCTCTTTGCCAATGGCCAGCGACAGCTGATCGTCCGGCACGATAACGGTACAGCTCTTTCCGTCCTCGAGCAGCTGAACCAGCAGCACGTCGGCCGGGGACAGCGCCTCGGCGATAAACTGCACCGGGTCGTCGCTCGACTTGATAATGTCGATTTTTTCGCCGCGCAGCTCTTCGACGATGCTGGCGACGCGCGCGCCGCGCGGGCCGACGCAGGCGCCGATCGGATCGACGTTTTCGTCGGTTGAATAAACGGCCAGCTTGGTCCGGCTGCCCGCTTCGCGCGCGATGTGCGAAATGACGACCGTCCCGTCGTGAATCTCTGGGACTTCGAGCTCGAACAGCCGCTTGACCAGCCCCGGATGGGTGCGTGACAGCACGATCTGCGGCCCGCGGCTGCCCTGCCGCACCTCGACGACATAGACCTTGATTCGCTCGCCTTCGCTGATGACCTCGCCGCGGATCTGTTCCTGCGCCGTCAGCACGGCTTCGGTCTTTTCGCGCCGGCCGCCCAGTTCGATGATGGCGTTGCCGGTGCGCGGGTCGACCCGCGTGACGACGGCGGTGATGATTTCATGCTCTTTGGACGCGAACTCTTCGGCGATCATGCCGCGCTCCGCTTCGCGGATGCCCTGGATGATGACCTGCTTGGCCGTCTGCGTGGCGATGCGCCCGAAATCGCGCATGTTGACCTCGACGCGCACCTCATCGCCCAGCTGCGGATTGGGCGCGTACTGCATGGCCTGCTCCACCGTCATTTCGGCCGCGGGGTTTACAACCTCTTCGACGACCTGCTTGACCGCGTACATGGAAATGTCGCCGCTTTCCGGATCGATATTGACAAAGACGTTGTCGGCCGTCGACTGGGCGTCGCGCTTGTAAAGCGCCTTATAAGCCGCCGTCAGCGCCTGGCCGATGCGCTCGAGCATATAATCTTTTTTGATCCCTTTTTCCTCTTCCAGATCGCTCAGCGCCTTGATGATCTCACTGCTCATTGTTCCACTCTCCCCTTCAATCACATTTCAAAAAACAGCCGGACCGACGCGACTTCGGCCATGGGAATGTCCTGCCGCTGCCCGCCGGCGATCAGCGAAAGCGTCTCGCCGTCATACCCGGCGAGCTCGCCGACCAGGCTGCGCGCGCCCTGGCGCGATTTGTAAAAGCCGGCTTCAACCTTTTTGCCCATGGCCCACGCAAAGTGCTCGGGCCGGACCAGCCGGCGTTCGAGCCCGGCAGAGGACACGCACAGCGTATAGGCCGGCAGGCTGTCGAACTCGCGCGCTTCGAGCAGCGGGTCCAGCCCCCGGCTGATCGCCTCGCAGTCTTCGATGAACACGCCGTTTCCGCTGTCGATAAAGACGGTGAGGAAGTACTTCTGCCCCTCTTTTTCAAAGGTGACGTCCCACAGCGAGACCCCGCGCTGCTCGCACAGGGGCTGCGCCAGCTCGCGCACCCGCGCGATGATTTGTTTTGTCTGCATAATCTCCTCCGTCTCATTCCGTCTCATTCAGCAAGAAAGAGTGGGTTTCCCCACTCTTTCCATCCCGCAATACTCTTGTGGTGTATTATACCACCAATTTTCCCGCTTGACAAGGGGTTTCAGCGCTTTTTTCGGCCTTTAGGCGTACTTTTTCTTCCCCCCGCGCGTGATTTCAGAAAAATCAGCGAATGTACTCCGTCCGCGCGACCGCCCGGCCGTCCTCATAATAGATCCGAGGCACGCGTTTGCTGATATTGCACAGCATCTCGTGCGGAATGGTCGACACCGGGTCGGTCAGTTCCCAAATCGAAACGCCGGCATCCCCGTCGCGCCCGAGCACGGTGACGACGTCGCCGCGCGCGCACGGCACGCCCGTCACGTCGAGCATGGAAATATCCATGCAGATACGGCCGATCTGCGGCACGCGGCGGCCGTTGACAGCCATGGACATACGGTTGGAGTTCGTGCGCAGCAGGCCGTCGGCGTACCCGACGCTCACCGTGGCGACGTCGGTGCTGCGCGGCGCCGTCCATGTGCGGCCGTAGCCGACGGTCGTGCCGGGCGCAATGGTCTTGACCTGCATGACGCGCGTGCGCAGGCTCATGACGGGGCGCAGCTCGCACATGCCGTTCATCCACTGGTCGGGCGCCACGCCGTACAGCATGATGCCTTCGCGCACCATGTCGAACCGCGCTTCGGGGAAGCGGATGATGGCCGCGCTGTTGGCGCAGTGGCACAGCGGGATTTCGACGCCGTGCGCCTTGACGTAATCGGCCGTCTCTTTAAACAGGCGGATCTGGCTGCGGGTGTACTCGTCTTCGCCGAGCGTGTCCGACACGCACAAATGGGTGAAAACCCCCTGCAGGCAGATATTCGGCATGCGCGAAATGGCGATAACGTCTTCGCCCGCCTGCTCAACCCCTTTAAAGGTCTCGAGCCCCAGGCGGGACATGCCGGTATCCAGCTGGACGTGCGCCTTGACGGTCAGGCCGCCGGCCAGGCGGGAAAAATGTTCCGCCGTCTCAACGGTGTTGACGGCCAGCTCGATGTCGTTTTCGGCCAGCTCGCGCACCATGCAGTCGGGCGCGACGCCCAAAAGCAGCACCGGCGTGCGGATGCCGGCTGCGCGCAGCTGCAGCCCTTCTTCAGGCGCCGCGACGGCAAAATAGTCGGCCCCTGCCTTTTCCAGCGCGCGGGCGCACTGTACGGCGCCGTGCCCGTAGGCGTCGGCCTTTAAAACGGCCAGCGTCTTAGCGCCGCCCGCGCGTTTCTGCGCCTGGCGGAAGTTGAAAACAAGGGCGTCAAGGTCGATCTCGGCCCAGATGCGGGCTTTCTGTTCAATATCGGTCATGGATACTCTCCCCTTTGCAGCCGCGCCGCGGCCGGTCTTTACGCTGATTATACTGCGCGCGCTCCCGTTTGGCAAGGGGATGGTCCGTTTGGCGCGCCTGTGAATTTTTAATAGGAAAAAAACGCCGGTTTTGCTTGATTTAGCCCCGGAACTGATATATAATCTACACGGTTATATTCTGGCCCCGTATCTTTTTATTATGCCGTATTATTATGCCGTAAGGAGCTGTCTTTATGAGCCTGTGCAAAAAATCGGTCGCTGACGTTGCTGTTTCCGGCAAAAAAGTGCTGCTGCGCTGCGACTTCAACGTCCCCCTGCAAAACGGCGCCATCGCCGACGAAACCCGCATCACCGCGGCCCTGCCCACCATCCGCCACCTGCTGTCCCATGGCGCGGCCGTCATTTTATGTTCCCACCTCGGCCGGCCCAAAGGCCAGGTTGACCCCAAATATTCCCTGCGCCCGGTGGCCGTTCGCCTGAGCGAGCTTCTGGGCCAGCCCGTCGAGCTGGCCGGCGACGTGACGGGCGAAAGCGCCCGCGCGATGGCTGCCGCCTTACAGCCCGGCCAGGCCATGCTGCTTGAAAACCTGCGTTTCCGGCCCGAAGAAGAAAAGAACGACCCTGGCTTTTGCCGCGAGCTGGCCTCGCTCGCCGATCTGTATGTCAACGACGCTTTCGGCGCAGCCCACCGCGCCCACGCTTCGACGGCCGGCGTCGCCGCCTTCCTGCCCGCCGTGGCGGGGTTTCTGATGCAGCGTGAAATCGACGTCATGGGCAGGGCGCTCGAACACCCCGACCGCCCCTTTGTCGCCATTTTGGGCGGCGCCAAAGTGGCCGACAAGCTGGCGCTCATCGAAAACCTGCTCGACCGCTGCGACAGCGTGCTCATCGGCGGCGGCATGTCCTATACGTTCAGCCGCGCCATGGGCGGCAGCATCGGCCGCTCGCTGTGCGACGAGACCAAGCTCGGCACCGTCCGCGCCGTCATGGACAAGGCGCGGGAAAAAGGCGTACAGCTGCTGCTGCCCGTCGACATCGTCTGCGGCAGAAGCTTTGACAATGACACCGAGCGTTTAACCGTACCGGCCGGGCAGATCCCCGACGATTTCGAAGGCTTTGACATCGGCCCCGAAACGCGCAGGATTTATGCCGAGGTCATCGCCGGCGCCAAAACGGTGGTGTGGAACGGCCCTATGGGCGCCTTTGAGCTGCCCGTCTTTGCCGAAGGCACCCGCGCCGTGGCGCGCGCCGTCGCCGAATCCCAGGCCGTGTCCATTATCGGCGGCGGGGACAGCGCCAGCGCCGTCGAACAGCTCGGGTTTGCCGACAAGGTCACCCACATTTCGACGGGCGGCGGCGCCAGCCTGGAGTTTTTAGAGGGCCGCGAGCTGCCCGGCGTGGCCTGTCTTTTGGACAAATAACCGGGAAATAATAAAAAACGGCGGCCCTGAAGGCCCGCGGAAAGCGCTGCCGCGCTGCGGGCCGGCGCCGTTCAGATGGTGAGGTTTCTATGAACAGACGTTATCGCAAAACCATTATTGCCGGCAACTGGAAAATGAACAAAACGGCTGCCGAAACGCGTACTTTCCTGCTCGATCTCAAGGCCAAAGCCGCCGAGGCGCGCTGGTGCGACATCGTGCTGTGCGTGCCGTATACCCTGATTCCCTCGGCGGTGCGCGCCGCCAAAGGCACCAAAGTCGAAATCGGCGCGCAGAACGCCCACTACGCCGAAAACGGCGCCTTTACCGGCGAAGTCTCGTGCGGGATGCTGCACGAAGCCGGCGTCAAATACGTCATCATCGGCCATTCCGAGCGCCGCCAGTACTTCGGCGAGACCGACGCCCTGGTCAACAAAAAAGTGCTCGCCGCCCTGCAGTGCGGGCTGCGCCCCATCATTTGCGTCGGCGAAAGCCTGGAAATGCGCGAGCTGGGCGTCACCCTCGACCAGGTGCGCGCGCAAGTCAAAATGGCGCTTAACGGCGTGCCCGCCGAGCTTCTGCGCAAGGTGGTCATCGCCTATGAGCCCATCTGGGCCATCGGCACCGGCAAGACGGCGACGGCCGCCCAGGCCGACGAGGTCGGCCGGGTCATCCGCGAGTGCCTGCGCACCAAGTACGGCGCGCGGTGCGCACGCTCGGTCTCCATTCTGTACGGCGGTTCGATGAACCCCAGCAACGCAGCCGAGCTTTTGTCCATGCCCGACGTCGACGGCGGCCTGATTGGCGGCGCCAGCCTGGACGTCGGCCAGCTTTCCGCCATCATTGACGCCGCCAACCAGTAAAAAGGAAGCGCATATGAAAAAACCTCTGCTTTTACTCATTCTCGACGGCTTCGGCGAAGCCCCTGCGGGTCCCTCAAACGCCGTCAGCCTGGCCCGCACGCCCTGTCTGGACAAGCTGTTTTCGCGCTGGCCGCACACTCTTTTGCAGTGTTCCGGCCTGGCCGTCGGCCTGCCCGAAGGGCAGATGGGCAACAGCGAAGTCGGCCACACCAATCTGGGCGCCGGCCGCGTCGTATACCAGGAACTGACCCGGATTTCCAAAGAGATCGCAGACGGCGGCTTTGACCGCAACCCCGCCCTGCTCGGCGCCATCCGCCACGCGCAGCAGGCCGGCGGGGCCGTCCACCTGTTCGGGCTTTTGTCCGACGGCGGCGTGCACAGCCACATCGACCACCTGTTCGCCCTGCTTGATTTGTGCCAAAAGCAGCAGGTTCAGACCTACCTGCACTGCTTTCTCGACGGGCGCGACGTCGCGCCCACATCGGGGGCCGGGTTTGTTCAGATGGCCGCGGAAAAATGCGCGCAGACCGGCGCGCGGATTGCCACCGTCATGGGCCGTTACTACGCCATGGACCGGGACAAGCGCTGGGATCGCGTCGAACTGGCCTATAACGCCATCGCCCTGCGTGAAGGCGTGCAGGCGTCCGACCCCGTGCAGGCTGTCGAACAGTCCTACCGGGACGGCGTGACCGACGAGTTCGTGCGTCCGGTCGTCATTGACGGCGGCGCGCCCGTGACCGGGAACGACAGCGTCATCTTTTTCAACTTCCGCCCTGACCGCGCGCGGGAGATCTCCTATGCTTTTGTCGATCCGGCCTTTGACGGCTTTGTGCGCAGAGGCGGCCTGATCGGCCCGCACTATGTCTGCTTTACGCAGTATGACGCCGCCATGCCCAACGTCGACGTCGCCTTCCGTCCGCAGACACTGGACAACATTCTCGGCCAGGTGCTGGCCGACCGCGGCATGACCCAGCTGCGCATTGCCGAAACCGAAAAATACGCCCACGTCACCTTCTTTTTCAACGGCGGACGCGAAGAGCCCTTTGCCGGCGAAGACCGCGTGCTCGTCCCGTCGCCCAAAGTGGCGACCTATGACCTAAAACCCGAGATGAGCGCCTTCGAGGTGGCCGACCGGTGCGTTGAATGCATTGAAGGCGGACGCTACGACGTCATTATCATGAACCTGGCCAACTGCGACATGGTCGGCCACACCGGCGTGCTCGACGCCGCCGTCAAGGCGGTCGAAGCCGTCGATACCTGCGCCGGCAGGGTGGTCGACGCCGCGCTGCGCGCCGGCGGGGCGGCCATCGTGACCGCCGACCACGGCAATGCCGACCAGATGCTCGACGCACAGGGCCGCTGCCTGACCGCGCACACAACCAATCCCGTGCCCTTGATTTTGTGCGGCACCGATTTCCCCGCTGTCCGGAGCGGCGCGTTATGCGACGTGGCGCCGACCATGCTGCAGCTTCTGGGCATTCCCCAGCCGGCCGAGATGACCGGGCGATCCCTGCTTTGAGCATTCCTTCCCGTCCCGCCCGGAACTGCGCAGCGCACAGGGCGAGGCCGGAATTGCAACCGTTTGATTGTTATAAAAAAAGGAGAAGCCATTATGAAAAAACTGATTGAAATTATCGATGTTGTCGGCCGTGAAGTCATGGACAGCCGCGGCAATCCCACCGTCGAGGTCGAGGTCTACGCCGACGACGGCCGCGACACCTTCCTCGGCCGCGCCATTGTCCCCTCGGGCGCGTCGACCGGTATTTTCGAAGCCTGCGAAATGCGCGACGGCGACCAATCCCGCTATCTTGGCAAAGGCGTGCAGAAGGCTGTCTCAGCCGTCAACACCGAAATCGCCGACGCCCTGGTCGGGCTCAACGCCCTGGACCAGACCAGCATTGACAAAGCGCTGATTGCCCTGGACAGCACGCCCAACAAGTCGCGCCTGGGCGCCAACGCCATCCTCGGCGCGTCGCTGGCCTGCGCCCGCGCGGCGGCCGAGGCCCTGGGCCTGCCGCTGTACGCCTATGTCGGCGGCTGCAACGCCAAGACCCTGCCCGTGCCCATGATGAACATTTTAAACGGCGGCGCGCACGCCACCAACAATGTCGAGATCCAGGAATTCATGGTCATGCCCGTCGGCGCGGCCTCGTTTAAGGAAGCGCTGCGCATGTGCTCGGAAGTGTTCCACTGCCTTAAAGGCGTGCTCAAGGAAAACGGCACCCCGGCCGCCGGCGTCGGCGACGAGGGCGGCTATGCTCCCAACCTCAAAAAGGACGAGGATGCACTCAAAGTCATTGTCGAGGCCATTGAAAAGGCCGGCTACAAGCCGGGCGAAGATTTCCGCATCGCCATCGACGCCGCCTCTTCCGAATGGTGGAACGAGGAAGAGCAGTGCTATATCCAGCCCAAGAGCGGCAAAAAGCTGACCCGCCAGCAGCTGGTCCGCATGTGGAAGACCTTTGTTGAAAAGTATCCTATTATTTCGATCGAAGACGGCATGGCCGAAGAGGACTGGGAAGGCTGGAAGATGCTGACCGACGCGCTGGGCGACCGCATCCAGCTGGTCGGCGACGATCTGTTCGTCACCAACACCCAGCGTCTGGCCCGCGGCATCGAGCTGGGCGTCGGCAATTCCATTCTTATCAAGGTCAACCAGATCGGAACGCTGACCGAGACCCTCGACGCCATTGCCATGGCCAACCGTGCCGGCTACACCGCCGTCATCTCGCACCGTTCGGGTGAGACCGAAGATACGACGATCGCCGATCTGTCGGTCGCCCTCAACGCCGGCCAGATCAAGACGGGCGCGCCCAGCCGCACCGATCGTGTCGCCAAGTACAACCAGCTGCTGCGCATTGAAGAAGAGCTGGGCGATGTCGCGGAATACCCGGGGTTGAAAGCCTGGTTTAACCTGTAAACGCGGCATCCGCGCAGGGGGAAGGCCGTACTTTTTGTCACGAGCGACAAAAAGTACCAAAAAACGCCCAAAGCGTAACCAATGCCGCGCTTGCGCACCGCGCGGCTAATGTCAGCGGCCGCCGAAGGCAGTTTGCTTGTCGCGGCGTCGCGACGCGCGCGGCGACCGCAGCGCTGAACCAATCTCCAGCTTTAGATTGGTGCCTGGGGCGTCAAGCTCGCTTCGCGAGGATGACGCAGGACCCTGTGGGACGCGCTGTCGAGTGATAACATCCGTGCCGCGTCTTGGGACCCACCGAAGGTGGGACGCGCTCGGCCGCGCGTACGCGAAGGGGCAATTCATTTGCCCTGAAGCAATGAAATCAAAGGGGCCCCCGCTGAAATCCAGAGTAGCGATTTCAGCGGGGACCCTATTTTTTTCATTTGGTTGATTTTTACGGGAGTTTCACTCCGTAGGCATCGAGGATGGTTTTGGGCAGCTCCATGCGCACAGTGAGCAGCGGATCGACGATCTGGCAGACGACCAGATTCCCTTGCAGGGACAGCAGCATGGCGGCCTTCTGCGCGTCAAGCCCGTGCTCGGTCAAAAAACCGTGCATGGCCCGCGACGCAAGAACGCTTGCCTCGTCCAGCGTCGCCGCGGACTGGATGGTGCACAGGCACGGGCCGGCGTCCAGGCACGGCGTCGGCATCCGGACTCCCTTGAGCACTGTCACCCGTACCGTGACGCGTCCGCGGCATTCCATGCCGCAAATCATGGTTTCGCCGTCGCCCATGGCCGCATGAAGATCGCCGATGGCAAGCAGCGCGCCCGGCGTGTTGACCGGCAGGTACAGCGTCGTCCCCTGCGTGATCAGCCGGCAGTCCATATTCCCGCCGTGTTCACGCGGCGTTTCGGTCGAAATCTCTTCGCCGTTTGCCGGCGCGGTTCCGATCACGCCGATCATGGCGTTCACCGGAATGTGCAGGCAATCGTCAAATAAAATGACGCCGTTTTCAATGGGGAAAATCCTGGCAGCGCGTTCTTTGACGGCGTGCTGGTACGCGCCGTGCGAAGGCGATGTGCGCATGACGCCCGTTTCGCCGACCTCGATTTTCAGAATTTCGACCTTCAGAACGTCGCCCGGATCGGCCCCTTCGACAAACAGCGGGCCGGTCGCGGGGTTGGCGAACTCGCCCGCCGGCGAGTCGGTTTCCTTTTGAATCTCGTCGTTGTAGCAGTCGCGGGTGTGGAACAAAACGGTCTCGCCGCTGCGGCAGCGGGCGGCCGGCGTATGGGCCGCTGACAGCGAGCACACCACATGTTCGCGCGTGATTTCCAGCATTTCAGATCCCGTCCTTTCTGTTCTGACGGCGCGGCGCCGCCGCAGCCGTGGCGGTGTATGTTTGTCCATTTCAGTATAGCAAAGAAGGCCCCGGCTGTAAAGCCGGGCCGCCGCAACCGATAGTTGCCCTGCGGTTGATTGTGAAAAAGCGCCCGGTGCTGTATACTGATGGCAGGAGGTGGGCGGAATGACCCTGGGTGAGCGGATTCGCAGCGAACGGCAGCGGCTCGGCCTGTCGCAGGAAAAGGTGGCCGAGCTTGTCGGCGTCAGCCGGCAGGCGGTGGCCAAGTGGGAGTCCGGCCAATCGTCCCCCAGCACGGAAAACCTGCTCCGGCTGGCAGAAATTTTGGGGACGACAACCGATCTGTTCCTTCGTCCGGAACCGCAGGACGCCGGGCTGGCCGAAGAGCAGCTGCGCAGGCTTTTCCGGCAGGAGCGGGAGCGTACATCGGCAGAGCGGCGGAATAGATGCCGCAGGAACCTGCTCTTCGCGCTCGGCACGGCGGGCGGGTACCTTGCGATCTATCTGATTGGACGGGTGGTTTTTCAGGCCGCCGGGGATGCCAGTATGCTGGGCTGGCTGTTTGACAACAGTCCCGGCCGGCTCAGCTATCTTTACGGCTGGCTTTTGCACAGCGGGCTGTTCTGGGCTGCCGCGGCCGTTTCGGCCCTGCCTGCGCTGTGGGGAAAACACCGGTTTTCCCTGACGGCGCTCGCCGGTTTTTCCCTGGGGCTTTTCCTTGGCGAGCCGCTGGGCCGAAACCCCGCCGGCGCGCCTTACGGACAGGGCCATTATGGCTGGGCCCTGTGGGGCGGCGTCTTTTTGTGGTCGCTGGCCATGGGCGCGGCGCTCGAACGCCTGTCGCATCGGCGTCCGATTCCTGAGCCCAAAAAATTTCAGGTCTGGCTGGGCGTCTTTTTCGCCGGCGTGCTGGCCGCCGTTTTGCTGGCGCGCTTTGGGGCTGCGTCAGCCGCGGTGCATTAAAAGGGGCGTTCTCCCGGCCGGGAGAACGCCCCTTTTGGAGTGGGAAATTACAGATTCATGCCTTCGCGCAGGGCGCGCAGGTTGACATCCAGGATTTTGGCCGGCAGGTTGTCGCGCAAAACGCCTTCCCAGTCGATGTCGGTCATATTGAACGCGTGGACGAGCGCGCCCAGCAAAACGACGTTCATCGTGCGGGGATTCCCGACTTTCTGCGCCACCTCGGCCGCGTTGAACGAGATGGTTTTAAAGGTCTTTTCCATGGCCTCGACGCAGCCCTGCGGGTATTCCGCCTGGCCGATGGCGACGGGCAGCGACGGGATTTCATAGTTGTTGATAACGGCGATGCCGTCAGGCTTTAAGAAGTGGGCGTAGCGCACGGCTTCCATTTTTTCAAACGCGACAAGAATGTCGGCCGCCCCTTCGCCGATGATGGGCGAATAGACCTTTTTGCCGTAGCGCACCTGCGTCGACACGCTGCCGCCGCGCTGCGCCATGCCGTGGACCTCGCTCATCTTGACGTCGTAGCCGGCGCGGATCAGCCCCTGCGTCAGCAGCTTACTGACCAGAATGGTTCCCTGCCCGCCAACGCCGACCAGCAGAATGCTCCGGACCTCGTTCATGCTATTCACCTTTCCTTTCAATGGCGCCGAACGGGCAGACCTGCGCGCACACCGTGCAGCCGACGCAAAGCGTCGGATCGATATGGGCCTTGCCCTCTTTGATAAAGACGGCCGGACAGCCGACCTTCAGACACATTTTGCAGCTGCGGCACTTGTCGCGGTCAACGACGCACAGGCCGATGTCATGCTTGATCTTTTTGATGAGCAGGCAGGGCCGGCGCGTGATGATGGCGGCCGGGACTTCAGACGCCAGCGCTTCGTCGATAGCGGCGTCCATGGCCTTGAGATCCTGCGGGTCGACAATAATGATGTTCTGATACCCCATGCCGCGCAAAACGTCTTCAACACGGATGATGGGGGCGCTGTCGCCCATCAGCGTCTCGCCGGTGCCGGGATTATCCTGGTGGCCCGTCATGCCGGTGATGCTGTTGTCGAGCACACAGGGGATCATTTTGTGGTTATTATACAGGATTTCGGCGGCGCCCGTCATGCCGCTGTGGAAAAACGTCGAATCGCCGACAATGCCGATGACGCGGCGGTCGTCGCCCGCCATCTCAAGCGCCCGGGCCAGCCCGGCGCCGACCGAAAACCCGCCGCCCATGCACAGGCAGCTGTCGGTGGCGTCGAGCGGCTGGGCCCCGCCCAGGGTATAGCAGCCGATGTCGCCGGTGACAATGACGTTTTTGCGCCGCGCCACGGAATAGAAAAATCCGCGGTGCGGGCAGCCGGGGCACAGGACGGGCGGACGCCCGACGGCCTCGACGCCGACCGTTTTGGTCTCGGCCTTCTGGCCGAAAACGCCGGCGCGGACGATCTCGGGGTTGAGCTCGTACAGGCGCGGGATACAGTCCTTGCCGTGGCAGGCGATGCCGGCCGCGCGAATCTGCTCTTCCATAAAAGGCTCGAGCTCTTCGATAACGTACAGCGTTTCGACCGACTTTGCAAACTCGGCGATCAGCTTCATGGGCAGCGGATAGGTAAACCCGAGTTTTAAAAAGGAGGTGTCCTCGGGGAAGACCTCTTTTGCGTACTGATAGGCGATGGACGCCGTGACGACGCCAATTTTCGAGCCTTTTTTCTCCCACACGTTGAGGGGGGACGTACAGGCGTATTCTTCCAGGTCGCGCAGGCGCTGCTCGACTTCGGCGTGCTTGACATAGGCGCGCGCCGGCGTGGCCGAGTATTTTGCCGGATTGCGCTGATAGCGCGTAACCGGCTGCTCTTCGCGCTCGCCCAGCTCGACCAGGCTCTTGGAATGGCAGACGCGGGTCGTCACGCGGAAGATAACCGGCGTATTAAACTGCTCGGACACGCGGCAGGCCTCTTTCATGAAGTCCTTGCATTCCTGGCTGTCCGACGGCTCAATGAGCGCGCACTTGGAAAACTTGGCGTAACAGCGGTTATCCTGCTCGTTCTGCGACGAGTGCATACTGGGATCGTCCGCCGTAATGAGGATGTACGCCCCGCCGACGCCCAGGTAAGACGCCGTGAACAGCGGGTCGGCCGCCACGTTCATGCCGACGTGCTTCATGGCGCACATGCTGCGCATTCCGGCCATGGACGCGCCGAAAGCCACTTCGGCTGCCACCTTTTCATTGGGGGCCCACTCGCTGTAAAGGACATCCTTGTACTGCGGCAGATTTTCAAAAATCTCGGTGCTGGGCGTTCCGGGGTATGCCGATCCGACGCGCACGCCCGCTTCATATGCGCCGCGCGCGACGGCCTCGTTGCCCGTCATCAGCTGTTTCATTGCATCCACCTTTCCTTTTTCGCGGGCCGGCAGCCGTCCCGCCCCTGCAAAACATGGGGCGGGATGCGGCCCGGTCCTTTTATTTGGTGTGTGTTGTGTACCTTATTGGTTCTGCGCCACCACGCAGCCCAGCGCAATGGACGAAAGCTTGGTTCTGGCCGTGTCGGCGCGCGAGACGAGCACAATGGGCGCCCTGGCACCGACAATGATGCCGGCCGACCGCGCGCCGGCAAAGTACGTCATGGCCTTGCCGATGCCGTTGCCCACCTCATAGGTCGGCACAAGCAGGATGTCGGCCCTGCCGCCGGCCTCTCCCGTATAATGCTTGTGTTCGCAGGCTGCGCGGGATATGGCGAGATCCAGGCCCATGGGCCCGCTGACCACCATGTTGTACGGCGCCCAGCGCCCGGTCATTTCGCTCAGCGCTTTGGCGTCGACCGTTGCCTGGATTTTGGGGCTGACCTCTTCGGCCCCGCACACGCAGGCGGCATAGATTTTTTCATACCCCAGCGCGCGCAGGCACTGGGCGGCGTTTTCCAGAATGTCGGCTTTTTTGGCCAGGTCTGGATAGGTGTTCATGCCGCCGTCGGTCAGAAAGAGCGGCTTGGGATATGAACTCACCTCATACATCATGACGTGGCTGATCAGGCGGTCGGTGCGCAGGCCCTTTTCCTTGTCAATGACGGCGCGCATCAGCTCGGCCGTCGGCAGCAGGCCTTTCATCAGAAACCCTGCTCTGCCTTCGCGCACCAGCTCGACGGCCTTCTGCGCGGCGTCGGTATCGCCGCTCGCGCCGACAATGTCAAAGCGGCTTTCCTGTTCGCCCAGCTCGCTTAAAATCGCGCGGATTGCGCCGGCGTCGCCGACAAGCACAGCCTGTGCGATGCCTTCCCTGCGCGCCTCGGCGACGGCGCGGAGCACGTCGCGGTCATGGGCGCACGCGACGGCCAGCGTCGCCGGCTCGCCCTGCCGGGCGGCCGTTAACAAATCGTCAATCGAATGAATCATCGGTTATCCCCCGCAGTCTTAATATTCCAGCGCTGGGGCCTCGCCGCGCAGGACGCGCAGCGCGCCTTCGGCCAGCGAACGCATTTCTTCCTCACCGGGAAGGATGAGAATGGGCGCAAGCTTTTTGACGTATCCGGTGATTTCATCGCACAAAAGCCTGCTGTTGGCCATGCCGCCGGTCAGCACAATGGCGTCGATTTCAAAACGCAGCACGGCGGCCATGGCCCCGATGTCCTTGCAGTGCTGGTAGACCAGCGCGTCAAAAATCAGTCCCGCTTCCTGATCGCCGTCCAGCTTGCGCTGCTCGACCTCTCGGAAGTCGCGTGTCCCCAGATAAGAAAAGACGCCGGCCTGCGAACCGAGGATTTTTTTGACCTCGGCTTTGGTTTTTCCGGAAAAACAGAAGTTGACAACGGCGTTGACCGGCAGGCTGCCGCCGCGGTCCATGGCAAACGACCCTTCGTCCTTGACGTTAAACATATCGATAACCCGCCCGCGCTGGTGCGCGGCCACCGACACCCCGCCGCCCATGTGCACGACGATGAGGTTGAGGTCTTCATACCGGCGGCCCAGCTGCCGCGCCGCAGCGCGCGCCATGCCCTTTTGGTTGAGTGCGTGGAAAAAGCTTTCGCGCTGCATCCCTTTAAACCCGCTGACGCGGGCGACCTCGGTCAGCTCGTCGACCGACACCGGGTCGACAAAAAAGGACGGGATCCCCGCTTCGTCGGCCAGGCTTTTGGACAGCAGCGCCCCCAGGTTGGACGCGTGCTCGCCGTACGGGGGATCCTGGATGTCGGCGATCACGCGGTCGTTGATGCGGTACGTGCCCGACGGGATGTGCCGCAAAAGCCCGCCGCGGCCGCACACCGCGGCAAAATCGCGCAGATGCCAGCCGTTTTCTTCCAGCGTTTTGACAACAAGCTGCCGGCGGTAGTCAAACTGGTCGACCACATGCTCAAAAGAGGCCAGATCGGCCGTTGAATGTTCAATGGTACGGCGGAAAACTTCCGTGTCGCCGTCGTAAACGGCAATTTTGGTCGAAGTCGCGCCCGGATTGATGATCAGTATCTTCATAGCGGCCTCCGTTGTTCTGTTATACGGAACATTGTTCTGTAAATATTTTATATTTATAGTATATGCGCTTCACAGCTTTGTCAAGACAGGGGGCAAAAAATCTCGGTTTTCCACAAATCAACTGATGCGGAATTAGGCGTTTTCCCCACTCCCGGGGCAAGGAAACGCCCCGCTGCCCGGGCGGATTTCCGGGGATAAATCAAGACGGAAGGCCGGCGGCCTTCCGTCTTGATTGCAAAAAAAATACGGTATGGCGCCGAACAGCCGACCCGGTGTCCTTCCCATCTCTTTTTACTGGTTCCCGAATCGGTTTTCTGTCCGCGCCCATGCCCGCCGCGATGGCCGTACCCGTCCTGCGCGTCCGCGCCGTCCGCATCGGCACAATACCGGCCCGCCGCTGCATGCAGAAAAATTTTACAGGCAGGGAAAGCGGCATCGCCGGAACCGGCCATGCCGCCTGAAACCCCTTCCCGCGCCGGCTATCTGAGAAACAGATACACGGCGCACAAAACGCCTGCGCCCAGCAGGGCCAGCGCGGCGCGCAGCCGCCGGCCCGTCCACGCCGACGCGGCGAGCAGAACAAAGCCGCCGACGGGCGCAAAGGCCCACCGCTCGTCCATGCCGCGCTCAAGGGCGCGCAGGGCGGCCCAGAAGCAGCAGGGCGCGGCCAGCAAAAACAGCAAAATGCCGGCGCCCACGCGGGAAAAAGCGGCGCGCGTCACGGCGCGCGAAACCTGATCGGCCTGTCGGTTGTCCATCGCCCCCTCCTTATTCCGACGCCTTGAGCGACTCGACCATGTTGATGCGCGCCAGCGAGCGGCGCATGAACAGGTTGACGATAAAGGCGAACGCCATGGTCAGCACGGCCGACAGCACATAGCTGACCGGCGCGATTTCACGGCCGAACATGACCATGTCGACTTCGGCGGTCTGCACGACAAAGGCATGCAGGTAAACGCCCACCGCCAGGCCGCACAGGGTGCCGGCAAAAGCGAGGATATTGGTTTCGCGGAAGATATAGGCCGCCACCTCTTTGCGGGTGAAGCCGAGCACCTTGATGGTGGCCAGCTCTTTTTCCCGTTCGGCGATGTTGATGTTGGTCAGGTTGTACAGCACGACGAAGGCCAGCACCGCGGCCGACAAAATGATGACCGCCACAATGGTGTTGATGCTTTTGAGCATGTCTTCAAAGCTTTCCTGCGTCGTTGCGGTGAACTGCACGCCGGCGATATTGCTTGCTTCGAGCATCCGGGTCGCCAAATCGTCGCGCTGTTCTTCGGTTTCGGCCGTGGACACGGCCAGAACCGACGTGTATTCGGGCGTGCTGCCGAACGCCGACCGGTAGGCGTGGTCGGTCATATACACGAAGCTCTGCACATAGTTTTCCGTCACGCCGGTGACCGTAACGGTCGCCGTTTCGCCGTCGGCGTTTTCAATTTCGATGGGATCCCCCGCCGCCGCGCCTAGGCGCAGCGACAGCTTTTCGGTGATAACGACGGCGTCCTCGGCGTCAAAGGGCACCGGTTCATGCCCCACGCGCTCGCGCAGGACAACAAATTCGGTCAGACGGTCCTGCTCTCGGGGAATGAACAGCGTCGTTTCGCTGCGGTATTCTTCGGTCTGCGCGTGCCCGGCTTCGGAATGGACGGCCAGGGTTTTTTCAAAGTCGCCGCCTTCGAGCAGGCGGCGCACACGGAAGTCGGTCTGATCGTCGCCGTCGTGACGCAGGACGACCGTGGCATTGTACAGCCACAGCTCGTCAAACTGCTTGCCCACAATGTCATTGATGCTGTCGCGCAGGCCCAGGCCGGTCAGCAGCAGCGCCGTACACCCTGCAACGCCGATGACAGTCATGAAAAACCGGCGTTTATAGCGGATCAGGTTGCGGGCCGTCACTTTGCGGCTGAAGCTCAGGTGCTTCCACACAAACGGGATTTTTTCCAGGAAGATGCGCTTGCCGGCCTTGGGAGCCTTGGGACGCATCAGCGAAGCAGGCTGTTCGCGCAGGGTGCTCAGGCAGGCCATCAGCGTGGCGGCCACGGCGCACAGGATAAGCGCCAGCGACGACACCAGCGCGTACTGCGGGTTGAACCGGCAGATAAGGTCGGGCAGGGTATACATAATGCCGTACGCCTGCCAGATGACGAGCGGGAACAGGTGCAGCCCCACGGCAAGGCCCACGGCGCAGCCCAGCACGCCGGCCGCCCCGACATACAGGATGTATTTCAGGATGACGGCGCCGCGGCTGTACCCCAGCGCCTTGAGCGTGCCGATCTGGGTGCGCTGCTCTTCGACCATGCGGGTCATGGTTGTCAGCGTCACCAAAAGCGCGACCAGAAAGAAAAAGATGGGGAATACGCGGGCGATGGCAGCCACTTTTTCGGCGTTGCTCTCGAACGAAACGTAAGCGACGTTCGCTTCGCGCGTCATCACATACCAGCTGGGGGTTTCGATGTCGTCGATGGCGGCCTGCGCGTCACGGATCTGGTATTCGGCGTCGAGCAGCTGTTCTTCGGCCTCGGCGCTGGCGCTTTCGTACTCGGCCTCGCCTTCGGCCAGCTCGGCCTTCCCCTCGTCCAGCTGCGCCTGGCCGGCCTCGATGTCCCGTTCAGCCTGCGCAAGCTGGCGCTCGCCTTCGGCGATGCCGTTTTCATAGTCGATCCACCCCTGCTCCAGCGCCGCCTTTCCCTCGTCCAGCTGCGCGCGCGTCTGTTCAAGCTGTACGCGGCCTGCCTCGAGATCGGCCGCGCCGGCTTCGAGATCGGCCCGCCCGGCGTCGTACTGCTCGACCGCGGCCCGCATCTCGTCGCTGACCGGCATTCCCGCCGCGATGAGCACACGGATCTGCTCGATCTGTTCCGACGCGGCGTCAAGCTCGGCCTGCGCTTCCTCAATCCGGGCCCGGCTTTCTTCGTACTGGGCCAGGCCCGCCTGGTACTGGGCTTCGCCGGCGTTCAGCTCGGCTTCGCCGGCTTCCAGCTGGGCCAGCCCGTCGGCCCGCTGCCGTTCGAGCTCGGCACGGCCTTCGCGCAGGTCGATGCGCCCCTGGCTCAAATCGCGTTCGCCCGCAGCGATTTCGGCGCGCGCATTCAGAATTTCCTGCCATGCGTCTTCAAGCTCGCGCTCGGCGTCGGCTTTCTGGGTTTCGTATTCTGCGCGGGCGTCGTCAAGCTCGGCCTGCGCTTCGTCGATAATCTGGTCGCGGCGCACGTTGACCTGGGTCTCCGCCAGCTTTTCCAGCCGCTCGGCGTCCTGGTCGACCGCGTCCTGGTATTCGTCGGTAAAGGCCTGCAGCTGCGCGGTATCCTCGGTCAGGGCGTAAATTTCGGTATAGTAGTCATAATTCAAAAGTTCGATGGGCACAAACAGGATCATGCTCAGCCGGCCGTTGCCGATCTGGGCCTGTTCGCGTTCGAGCGACATGTAATACGAGCTCGACGCGATGCCGGTCACCGTCAGTTCGGTCTGCGCCACCGTATCCGCAAGGCCGTCGTTGTCCGCAGAAAAGGTCATGGCGCTGCCGACTTCGGTGCCGCTCAAGGGCACCTTTTCCAGCAGGACCAGGCACTCGCCCGGGTTTTCGGGGAAACGGCCCTCGAGAACTTCGATCTGGTTGATGGCCGTGCCTTCGCGCTGGGCGTCCATATCAACGCCGTGCACGCGGGCGACGACGGTGTCCCCGTCTTCGAGCTGCACCAGAAGATCGACGCTTTTTCCGCCTTCAGCGGCCAGAATCCCTTCGGTTTCGGCGACCGCCGTGACGTCCTCTTCACAAAAGCCCATGGTCGACAGCAGCCGGATGTCCATGAGCCGCGTTTCATCGTAATACACGTCGGTCGAATAACGCATGTCGGGCGTTGTAGAAAGCAGGCCGGCCAGAAACCCTACGCCCAGCGCCGTAATGCAGAAAATAGCCAGGAACCGCGAAATCGAACCGCGGATTTCGCGCAGGATATTTTTAAAATAGGTTTTCTTCACTTACCACTCAATCCTTTCCACCGGGGTCGGATGGGGGTTGAGCTCGCATTTTTCCGCCTGGCCGTTTTTGATGTGAATGACGCGATCCGCCATGGCGGTGATCGCCTGGTTGTGCGTAATGACGACGACGGTCTTCCTGCGTTCGCGGCAGGTCTGCTGCAAAAGCGCCAGCACCGACTTGCCGGTTTGGTAGTCGAGCGCGCCGGTCGGTTCGTCGCACAAAAGGATTTTGGGGTTTTTACACAGCGCGCGGGCGATGGACACGCGCTGCTGCTCGCCGCCGGAAAGCTGCGCCGGAAAGTTGCCCATGCGCCCTTCCAGCCCGACTTCGCGCAGCACCTGCCGCGGATCAAGGGGCTCGCGGCAGATTTCGCTGGCCAGCTCGACGTTTTCCAGGGCGGTCAGGTTCTGCACCAGATTGTAAAACTGAAAGACAAACCCCACGTCGTAGCGGCGGTAGCGCGTCAGCTCGCGCGTGGTCAGCTTTGAAATCTCGGTCCCGTCCAGGACGATGCGCCCTTCGTCGCAGGTGTCCATCCCACCCAGCATGTTGAGCACCGTCGTCTTGCCGGCGCCCGACGGCCCGACGATGACGCAGAACTCGCCTTCGCCGATTTCAAACGAAATATGGTCGGCTGCGGCGATGCGCGTCGGCCCGGTCTGATAATACTTGCAAACTTTGTCAAATGTAATGAAATTGTCCATTGCAATATCCTTTCCCGCGCTTTGAACAGAGAAAATGTTGTTATTTCCATGATAACGCGAAGCGTGGCCCGTGTCAACAAACAAGCTTGGGCCCAGCGCCGCTTTTTTCCTTTTCCTTGACTTTTCAGAGCCGGCACTCTACAATAAAAAAATAAGCGGGTTTACCTTTCAGGCAAGGAGGATTCCTCATGCTTTCTGTCCCGAATGCCTTTGCGCAAATAGAAGATATCCTGCGGCGCGATCCGGGCGGGCGCGGGCTGATGGCCGGCCTTCCGCGTGCGCCGCTCGGCGCGCTGGCCGACGAGCTGTGCGCCGCACGGCGGCTGCTGATCGTCACCGGCTTTCCCATCACCGGCTGCGGCGTCGGCGAAACCGACGGGCCGCCGGGCGCCGTCAACCTGGCGGCGCTGTTTCACAGCCTGGGCAAAGACGTCCGTCTCGTCACCGACGCGCCGAGCCTGGCCCTTGTCGAGGCAGGGCGCGACCTTTTGTGCCCCGGCGTACCGGTGGACTGCGTCCCGCCGGCCAACAGCGAAGAGTTCTGCCGCGGCCTGCTCGGACGGTTTGACCCCACCCACGTCGTCGCCATCGAACGGCCGGGCAAAGGCCGCGACGGGCATTTTCACAACTCGCGCGGCGAAATTATCGACGGCATGATCGCCGACACCGACCCGCTGCTGCGGGGCGGGAAGGCGGTGTCTGTCGCCATCGGCGACGGCGGCAACGAGCTGGGCATGGGCGCGCTGCGCCCGTACATCGAAGCAGGCGTGCCGTTCGGCCGGCTTATCTGCGCCGATCTCCCCGCTGACTACACGTTGGTTTCGGGCGTGTCCAACTGGTGGGGCTGGGGCGTCGCCGCCCTGCTTTCCCTGCGCCTGGGCCGCGATCTTCTGCCCGCAGACGATCGCGAAGCCCGGCTTTTGGACGCCGTCGTCCGCGCGGGCGGTGTTGACGGCGTCACCCGGCGGCGCGAATGCACCGTCGATTCGCTGACGCTTGAACAGAATCTTGAAATCCTGCGCGGCCTGCGCGATGCAGCCGCGCAATCCGGGGAGGCAACGTCATGACAGCCAATCTTTCCGCCCTGAATCCCGCCGGGGTCCGCGCCCACTTCCGCGGCGACCCCGAACCGCGGCCGACGGCCGGGCTGGCCCCCGGCTACGCCCAGGCCAACCTCATCATCCTGCCGCAGGAATACGCCTATGACTTCCTGCTCTTTGCCCAGCGCAACCCGCAGGCCTGTCCGGTGCTTGAAGTCACCGAAGCCGGCCGGCGCGATCTGCCCTTTCTGGCCCCCGACGGCGACGTGGCGCGCGATTTTCCGCTGTACCGCGTTTACAGGGACGGCGTTTTGCAAAGCGAGCCGCGCTCGGTCGAACATTTGTGGCGCAGCGATCTGGTCAGTTTTCTCATCGGGTGCAGCTTTTCCTTTGAATGGGCGCTCCAGCGGGCCGGCGTGCCCGTCCGGCACATCGAAGAAAACCGCAACGTGCCCATGTACCTGACCAACATCCCGTGCCGGAGCGCGGGCGTCTTTTCGGGCAACATGGTCGTATCCATGCGGCCCATTCCCGGCCGCCTCGTCCCTCTTGCCGTGACAACGACAGCGCGGATGCCGCGCGTCCACGGCGCGCCGATCCACGTCGGCGACCCCGCCGCCATCGGCATTGCCGACCTCGGCCGCCCCGATTTCGGCGACGCCGTGACCGTTTATCCGGGCGAGCTGCCGGTCTTCTGGCCGTGCGGCGTCACGCCGCAGGCCGCCGTCATGCAGTCGCGGCCCGGCCTTGCCATCACCCACGCGCCGGGGCACATGCTGGTATGCGATGTCCCCAACGACGCCCTGATGGGGTGAACGCCCCCGTTTTTCTGTTTTTATGCTATCAACCGGTTATTACAAAACTATGACCAGGAGGAAACCTTCATGTTAAAACTGATCAAAAACGCCTCTGTGTACGCCCCCCAGCCCCTCGGCCGGCAGGATATTCTCATCGCGGACGAAAAAATCGTGCGTCTCGCCCCCGATCTGCACGAATATGAAACCCTTCCCGACGTCGAAGTTCTGGACGCCGGCGGCAAGCGGGTCGCCCCGGGCCTCATCGACCTGCACGTCCATGTGACGGGCGGCGGCGGCGAACAGGGGCCCGCTTCGCGTGTGCCCGAAATCCAGCTTTCCGAACTCATCGAATCGGGCGTCACCACGGTGCTCGGCCTGCTCGGCACCGACGGCACTTCGCGCAGCGTTGAAAACCTTTTGTATAAAGCGCGCGCGCTGCAACAGGAAGGTATCACCACTTTTATGCTGACGGGCAGCTATCAGGTGCCGACCGTCACCCTGACGGGCAGCGTGGTGCGCGACATTGCGCTCATCGGCGAGTGCGTGGGCGTCAAAGTGGCGCTCAGCGACCACCGCAGTTCCAACCCCACGTTCGACGAGTTTGTGCGCATGGCGTCCGACGCGCGCATGGGCGGGCTGATCGCGGGCAAGGCCGGACTGGTCGTCATGCACATGGGCGCGGGCCGCGACATGCTCGGCATGCTGCTCCGCGCCGTCGACGAGACCGAAATCCCCGTCAAGACCTTTTTACCCACCCACTGCGGCCGCAACGACGCGCTGTGCGACCAGGCCATTGCCTTTGCAAAGCGCGGCGGCGTGTTCGACATCACGGGCAGCAGCCGCCAGACGCCGGAAAAATCCTGCGGCCGGCACATCCGCCGCGCGCTTGAAGCGGGCGTCACGGCCGAGCACATCACCATGTCTTCGGACGGCTGCGGCAGCCTGCCCCGGTTCAACGACAAGGGCGAATGCATCGGCCTGGACTATTCGTCGCCGTCGGTGCTCATGCAGGAGCTGCGCTGGGCTGTCGAACACGAAGGCGTGGCGCTTGAGACCATGCTCGAGGTTCTGACCTCGACGCCGGCTAAAGTGCTGTCCCTGACCGGGCGCAAAGGCCGCATCGCCCCGGGCGCCGACGCCGACCTCGTCGTATTTGACGACGATTTGCAGGTTGTTTCGGTGCTGGCGCGCGGCAAGACGGCCCGCTGGGAAGGCAAGACCCTGATGCGCGGCACGTTTGAAAAATAAAAAAACGGGCGGCAGGAAAAACCTGCCGCCCGCTTCCGTCAGGCGGCGGCACGCCTGACGGATTTTTTATGGATTTTTCTGTTTAAGCAAAGGCGCGCCACAAAAAGGTGACGATCTGCCCGCGCGTGCAGATGCCGTCCGGCGAAAAGGCGGTGTCCGACGTGCCGGTGGTCACATTCTGTTCCAGCGCCCAGTCGACGGCGTCCGAATCGACGTCGGCAAAGCCCGCCTGCGCCGCATCGGGGCTGCCGGCGTGTTTCCACATGTACTCCACGGCCATCAGGCGTGTGCAGGGCGCGTCGGGTGAAAAGACGCCCTCATCGGTTACAATGCCGTTTTCGGCGGCCCAGGCAGTCGCTTTTGCGTAATAGGCGCCGGCCGCCACATCGGTAAACGGCGCCGCCCCCTGCGGCTCCGGCGAGCCGGCCGCACGCCATAAAAAAGTGATGATCTGCGCTTTGGTGCAGGTCTCTTCGGGCGAGAAGGCGGTGTCGCTGGTGCCGCTGGTAATCTTCTGCCCGACGGCCCACGCAACGGGTTCGGCGTAGTACGCGCCGGCCGCCACGTCGGCAAACGCCGTCCCGGACGGTTCGGGATCGGCCGGGGCCTGGCCGCCGAAATGGATGCCGGCGTTCAGCAGGGCGTCGTTGTAACCCTGATCGTTGTTGATGCTGACGGCAGCCCACTGTTCGGCCGTCCCTGCGTAATAGACGTCGGCCAGGGCAGAGCATTGCATGAACGCGCCGTACTCAATGCTGGTCACGCTGGCGGGGATGGTGACGGCGGTCAGGCCGGAACAGCCCCAGAAAGCGCTGTTCCCGATGGATGTGACGCCGTCGGGGATCACGACGCTTGCCAGCTTCGAACAGCAGAAAAACGCAGACTGCGGGATGTCTTCCAGCGCGGCGGAAAGGGTGATGCCGGTCAGGCTGGAGCAGTTGCTGAACGCGGCGTAGCCGATTTTGCGGATGGTATCCGGCATGGTGACGCTGGCAAGGCTGGTGCAGCCCTCAAAAGCGTTCTGGCCGATGCTGCTGAAGCTGTCCGGAATGACGACGCTGGTCAAATTGGTCTTGTTCTGAAAGGCGCGGTCGTTAATGGCCTGGATGGCCACGCCGTCCGCATCGGCCGAAGGCAGCACGATGTCCGTGTCAGTCCCGCTGTACCCGGTGATGGTCTGGATGGAATACTGGTCGTCATACAGGCCCCAGTCCGGGTGGAAATTGGACGTCACGGTGAACAAAACGCCGAAGTCATCGTTCCAGACCGAATCGACGGTATCCGCCAGTACGGGGGCCGTCAGCCCCAGGCACAGGGCCAGGGCGGCGGCAAACAGTCTCTTTTTCATTGCACAGCCTCCATATTTGTTTATTTGTTTTTTTACGGGCCCGGCTGCCAGGGGGAAGCAGGGGATCATTGCCGGCATAGCCTGACAAGATCGTTTCCTGCGGGGCTATTCGGCCTTTTCCAGGTGGAAGCAGACCTCTTTCCTGCCGACTGCATTGCCGGCGTGGTTATAAATATTCTGATCAAGATACTGGCCCATTTTTTCCTGCGCCTCGGCGGCCGTGATGACGCCGAGATCCTCGAGCACGCGCAGCACGACAAGAGGCATGAACTCAGAACAGCCGTCTTCGATCTTGACGGCGATGCCGATGCCCTTGTCTTTAATGCCGATCCCGTAAAAGGACGCGGCCCCCGATTTTGAAAACAGGCGGTCGCCGAAGGCCCGCATCAGGTCGGTGCACAGGCGGCCGGTGCCGGCGACCATTTCGGGATAAGCCGTCATGGCCGAGGTGATGCGCGCGATGGCGTGCGCGCGCTTTTCGGGGAAGAGCGAAGGCTGCGACATGCGGGCGTAGCCCTGCGCCAGCTTGTAAAGGGGCATGGCGTGAACCGGCACGCCGCAGCCGTCGACCGCGGTGACGATTTCGTTTTCGGGGACCTGGCACAGGTCGGACAAAATACTCATAATGCGCTTCTGCACCGGGTGTTCGGGCCGGGGATAGGTTGCGAGATCCTCGCCGTAGAACCGGGCGGTCAGCAGCATGCCCGAATGCTTGCCCGAACAGTCGCAGTGCACGGCGTCGGCCGGCAGGCCCTGTTTTTCCATTTCAAGGCGGGCGGGGCCGTACAGCGGCATAGCGTTCCCGCACAGCAGGTACGATTCGTCGAGCCCGGCCTTTTTCAGAATGCCGCGCACCGCCTCAACGTGGAAATCTTCGCCGTTGTGCGACGCGCACATGAGCGCCAGCTCGCGGTCGGTAACGCCGAATTTTTCCAAAGCGCCGCTTTCGGCAACGGCGATGGCCTGCATGGGCTTGGCCGACGAGCGGGCAAAGGTCATGCGGCGTGGGTCGCCGAAAAAGTACAGCAGGCGCCCGTCGGCGTCGGAAACGGCGACGCGGCCGTGGTGGTACAGATCTTCGAGTTCTCCGCGGTAGGTCTTGACCAGAACGGACATGTTTAAAAACCTCTTTTCTCTGTTGTCAGGGGTTGAGCCGGCCTGACATGTAATGCGGGCAGTAAAGGGCGGCCGCCGGGTTGTGCCCCAGCGCGCGGTCTTTGGCGATGAGCACGGTGGCCAGGACGTGCGAATGCTTTAAAAACAGCGAGTCATGTCCCACGCACAGGCCGACGGCGACGTTAAACTCGGTCCCCGCGAGCCGCAGCATTTCGGCCTGGCCGATGGGGTTGCAGATGGTTTCGCGCTCGTTTTCCGGGTGTACGAACTGTTCGCGCGCGATGCCGAAATCGCGCTTGTCCATGCCGCCGGCGCTGCAAATGACCGACACCGGCTCCAGCCCGTGCCGGCGCAGCAGGTCGCAGAAAGCGGCCGCTTCGGTCCGCAGGCCGACGCAGAATGCGACGCCGATTTTTTTGTACCCCAGCTTTTTGCAGAACTCAATGACCTCGCGCACGCGCGGCCAGCGGGCGTAGCCTTCGGCCTCTACCAGGGACGACGTTTTGTGAAAGCGCTCGACCGCGGGATCTGCATGGTATTTCCGGCGCACGGCTTCCATTTCCTCCGTGCGGCGCATGGGACAGTTTTTAGGCATGTCGCCGCGCTCGTCCTCGCCTTTCCGGCAGGCCAGAACGGCACACGACGCGCAGGTGAACATTGGCGATCCCTCCTTTGTTATGTTACTGTGATTGTACCACAACCGCCGCGTTTTGCAAAGCGCTTGGCACGCGCTTTTCCCTGTGGTACAATGGAAGCGGTTCCCCGCCGCCGCGCAGGCGGACGGCCGGATCCAGAAAGAGGTGACGCCTGTGAAACTGGCGCGAGTGGAAAAAAACAACGATATTTTTTATGCCGCCGTGCGCGGCGGCCGGGTCTTCCGTCTGCGCGGCGGACCGTTTGATCCCCCGTGCGAAACCGGCGAAAGCGACGCCCTTGACAGGGTGCGGCTGCTGCCGCCCGTCCAGCCGCCCAACATTTTGTGCGTCGGGCTCAACTACCGCAGCCACGCCGCTGAAAGCGGGCATCAAGAGCCGGATCACCCGGTGCTTTTTCTCAAGGCGACGACCAGCCTGTGCGGGCCGGGCGACCCCATTGTCCTGCCTGCCGCCGCGCCGGGCGAGGTCGATTACGAAGCAGAGCTCGCCGTTGTCATCGGACGCACGGCCCGTGACGTGAGCGAAGAAGACGCCCTGCAATACGTCCTGGGCTACACCTGCGCCAACGATGTCAGCGCGCGCGACTGCCAGCTGCGGCTCGACACCCAGTGGGCGCGCGGAAAATCGTTTGACACCTTCTGCCCGCTCGGCCCGGTCATCGAAACGGAAATCGACCCCTCTGCCCTGCCGATCCGTGCGCGGCTCAACGGCCAAACCATGCAGAGTGGCTGCACTTCGGACATGATTTTTCCCGTGCCGAAGCTCGTCAGCTACTGTTCGCGCCAGATGACCCTGCTGCCCGGAACCGTACTGCTGACCGGTACGCCCGACGGCGTGGGGTTCGCCCGCCGCCCGCCGGTCTTCCTGCGTCCCGGCGACCTGATAGAAGTTGAAATCGACGGCATCGGGGTTTTGCAAAACAAAGTACAATAAAAAGTACAATAAGTTAAAAACCGCCGGAAGTTTTCCGGCGGTTTTCTTTATTTCCACGAAACGACCCATTCCCGGCGGATGCACCACAAAGCAGCCTGCACTGCTCCGACGCCCGTCAGGTCGCCGCGGCGGATATTTTCATGATGCCGGAACAGCCGGTCCCAGCTTTCAATGATTTTCTGCCGCAGTTCCGGGTAAAAACGGGACAGCACGACGTCGCTTTCACGCAGGCCTCGCCGCGCCAGCTCGTCGCGGAAATCGCGTTCTTCTTTTTCGTTTTCCCCCATGTATTTGAGCTGCAAAACACGGTTCCAATCGTACATGTCGAAAAAAACCGCCTGATCCCGGGGGACCTCGAGCGTGAGCAGGCTTCCGCCGCCCGAACGGTCGACGCTCTGCACGCTGCCAAAGGCCCAGTACGGCAAACCGGCCCCCGCGGGCCGCGGGACCCGTTTCTGCGCCTCGGCGGCAAACCAGCGGTAAGCGGTCAGAAAAATCGGGGCGCTTTCGCCGTACTTCCGGGCGACAAACTCTTCGCGCGAAAAGGCCGCGCCGCCGCGCGCCGCGGCCAGCACGGCGTCGGACTGTACGGTATACAGCGTCACTGTATCACATTTCTGATCCATTCCGACCGCACCTCCCATAAAAGCCCGTAACAGGCGTCGCTGCCCATCGAAACCGACGGGTCGAACAGACGCGACCAGCTTTCCACAACTTCGCGTTTCAGCTGTGGATAAAACTGCGTCATGACCGCTTTGGCGTCGCTGACGCCGCAGTCTTCGAGCATCGTGCGGTGGCGAGCCGCGTCGGCCGTGTTTTCCGGGATGTAGGAATAGTTGAGAATGGCCCCCCACTTGGCGATATTCACGGGGGTGATCAGGCCGGGGTCGACCGAAAGCTCTAAAATAACCGACCCCTTGCCGGGCAGCATGGTGGCATCGCGGTCAAACGAAACCCACACCGGCACGTCGGCGTCGGCCGGGCGGCGCGCTAAATCAGGATGATGGGCGACCAGCCAGTCGTAGGCCTTGAGCACCAACGGGGCGTGTTCGCCGAGATCCAGGGCGACAAAGCTGCGCTTTGCTGCATATCTGCCGGTTTTTTGCAGCGTATCCCAGACGCTGCGGTGCTGTTTGGTCCAGACAGTGATGTTGTTCACGGAGCGCCGCTCCTTTCAGGCATCAGACGGGCTGCACACCCCTTCGGACAGGTACCGGTAGGTCCCGTCGGGAACCAGGGGGCGCAGCTCGTCCCATTTTTTTTCTTTCCACAGCTGGCGCACGCGCGAAGCCGAAACGGCGCATCCCCCTTTTTCCAGGCGGGGGATCTCAACGACCTCGACGCCGCGCGGCGGCAGCATTTCGTGCATCAGGCGGTTATACGCCGCCGTCACCGGGCAGAACGGTTCCTGACCGACAAACCGGCGCGTCAGGGACAGCGCGGGGACAAAATAATCGCAGAAAACCGTCAGGTCGAGCCTTCCGGCAGCCTCGCCCGCCTTTTGCTCGTCTTTGAGGAAATAGGTCGGGAAGGTGACCGACGAAATGAGATAATCGCTCGTCGGATGCACGAGCACGTTTTTCAGATCGCTCACGCCCTGCCGCGCCAAAGAAAAGCGCACATCGGCCGGCACGGCGCTTTGATTCTCGGACAGGATAAACAGGTGCAGCGTATCGCAGGACGCCGCGGCCCGTTCGGCAAGGTATCGGTGCCCCAGGGTAAAGGGGTTGCAGTTGGCGACAACGGCGCCGTGTACGCCGCCCTGCGGCCCGCGGTCGAGCGATGCGGCAAAATCGGAAATGCCGCTGCGCGTATTTTCCATGAGCAGCATGTCGCTTGTGTGCGAAACAGGGTAAAACCCAAAATCGCGGAACATGCTCCCGTTTTTCGGCTTGGTAAACAGAAACAGGCGGCGCAATCCCTTTTCAAACGCGCGGGCGCGCAGCGCCGTCATGACGGGCGCCGTCAGGCCTTCGCCGCGCAGGCGTTCATCGACGGCAATGCACTTAAGAACCTTTCCCGCCAGCGACCCCGTCGCGGCGACGTTCCCTTCCGCGTCCCGGACGACGACGGTGAAGTCGCCCGGCTCATACCGCAGCCCCTGCGCGGTGAGAAAACTGCGCACGCGGCTTTCCAGCCTGGGGGGCAGGGCCCCTTCATACCGCTCCGTGCTGAAATCAGTCATGGCGGCTTCCTCCTTTTTCTGCGGGTATACCGGTTTTTAAAACATCGACGGCCACGCGGAATCTCTCGTTGCCCGGCATGACGCCGTACAGCCTTTCATAAAACCGGAACCCGCACGCTTCATAAAACCGGCGCGCCGGCACATTGCCTGACAGCACCTCGACGGATACTTCACCGGCCCCGCTCAGATGTTCGAGCGCAAAAAGAACAAGCTGCCGGCCTATGCCCCGGCGGTGTACGGCCGGATCGACATACAGCCAGGCGATCTCATCCCCCGTACAGGCCGCAAAACCGACCGGCGTTTTGTCAAGGCAGGCGACAAACAGCGCATTGTTAAACAGACCCTCGCGCTGCGCTGCGACTTTCAGGGGAAGGAAGGCCTCTTCCAGCCCGGCCAGCGACAGTTCAAGCCTGCGGGCAGCATCGTGTATGGCTTCAATCCGGGGCCAATCCCGGGACCGGTATTCCCTGATTTCCATCATCGGCATCCTCTTTGTCCCCTGTCCGCTTTGTTTTTCTACTCTTGAGGTTTCTGTCCGTCCCGTCGGATGATCCCTCCGCCCAGAACACGGCCGTCCGGGCCGAAAAACACGGCGCTCTGCCCCGGCGACGGCGCCCGGGCAGGCTCATAAAACTCGACGCGCGCCGTTCTTTCGCCGGTCCGCACAACCCGGGCCGGCCAGGTCTTTTTACCGTGGCGCACCATCACGTCGGCTTCAAAGGCGTCCAGGGCGCCGTATTCCGGCGCCGTCATACAGACTTCCCCCACATTGATTTGCGTCCTATACGGGTCCGTAAGGGCCAGCACAACGCGGTTGCTTTCAGGATCAATGCGTGTGACGTACAGCCGGCCTTCGGCGGCGACGCCCAGGCCGCGCCGCTGCCCGACCGTATAGCGGTGAATCCCTTTGTGACGCCCCAGCACCCTGCCCTGTTCGTCGACAAAGTCGCCGGGCGGCGGGCAGACGCCCCGGCTTTCGATAAAAGCGGCGTAATCGTTGTCCGGCACAAAGCAGATTTCCATGCTGTCCGGCCTGTCATGCACGTCAATACCGGCCAGTCTTACGCGTTCGCGGATGGCCGCTTTGCTCTGCTCCTGCCCCAACGGCAAAAGCAGCCGTCCAATCCATTCGCACGGCAGCCGGTATAGCATATAAGCCTGATCGTTTTGCGCCGGCGAACGGTAAAGGGCCGGCACCCCGCTTTCTGTCCGGCCGGTACGGGCGTAGTGGCCGGTGGCGACAAATGCCGCGCCCAGGCGGTCTGCCAGCTCAAACAGCAGCCGGAACTTGACGGACGGGTTGCACAGGACGCACGGAATGGGGGTCGTACCGCGGGCATAGCCGCAGACAAACGGTTCGATGACCTGCCGCTCGAGCGCTTCGGTCATATCAATGCGGATAAAATCAATGCCCAGCTGCCGCGCTGTATGGCGCGCCGCACCGTCGTCAGAACCGGAAAAAGCCAGAAAAGCGCCGGCGACGTCGTACCCCTGTCCGCGCAGGGCAACAGCGGCGCAGGCGGAATCGACGCCGCCCGACAGGCCGAGGACAACGGTTTTTTTGCTCATAACGGCAGGTCCTTTCATTGTGTTTCCAGGGTCATTGTACCGCAAAAAACGCGGAAAAACAAGGGCACAGCAGTTTTCACGCGCGCGCGATTTTATAGAGGAATATAATATAGGATAAAGATCTAGGTTTATTCTCCTTGTCTGGCAGCCGAAAATATGCTATAATACCGTATAGTGGTGTTTTATGCGCCGCACGTCCGCGCAGTTTGGAAAGAGAAAGAGGAGATCGCATTGTATACGCCGTCAGCCCTGCTTGACGCTGTCATAAAAATCCTCGAACGCGACCTGGGCGAGGTCATTGTTTCGACCTGGTTCAGCGACGCCGAGGCCATTGCCATCAAAAACGGCCGCCTGGTCATTTACACCCCCAACGAAGTCAAGCGCGAGACCATGCAGAAGCACTACTTTGACAATGTGTCGCAGGCGACGTACGAACTTCTGGGCGAACGGCTGACGCCGCTGTACCTGTGCGGCGAAGAAGAGCTGGCCGTCTGGCGGCTGGAAAACGAAGATTCCGTATACAGCCACTACACCTTTGCCAAGTTCATCGTCGGGCCCAGCAACCGGTTCGCCCACGCGGCGGCGCTCGCCGTCGCCAACAGCCCGGCGGCCGTATACAACCCGCTGTTCATTTACGGCCAGTCAGGGCTGGGAAAAACCCACCTGCTTTATGCCATTGCCGGCGAACTGCGGCGCAGGCACAGCGGGATGCGGGTCGTTTACGTCAAGGGCGACGAGTTCACCAACGATCTGGTTTCTTCCATCCAGAGCGGCACGGTGGCCGAGTTCAGGAACAAATACCGCCAGGCCGACCTGTTCCTGGTCGACGACATCCAGTTTATTGCCGGCAAGGTACAGACGCAGGAAGAGTTCTTTCACACCTTCAACACCATGCACGAAGCAGGCAAGCAGATTGTCCTGACCTCTGACCGCCCTCCCAAGGAAATCCTGACGCTGGAAGAGCGCCTGCGGACACGGTTTGAATGGGGCCTTCTGGCCGACATCCAGCCGCCCGATCTCGAAACCCGAATGGCCATGATTTCCGCCAAAGCGCGGGATCTGGGCATGTCGCTGACCCCCAAAATCGTCCAGTATGTCGCCGAAAGCATTCAAAGCAATGTGCGGCAGCTCGAAGGCGCGGTCAAAAAAATCTACGCCTACCACTCGCTGATGGGGCGCGCTCTGGACATGGAAATGGCGCAGGACGCCATCCGGGACATCTTCCGCGAAAACCCCGGCGCGCACCCGACGCCCGATCTCATTTTGCAAGAGGTCGCGTCTTTTTACAGCATCCCGGCCGAGCGCATCCGCGGCAACGCTAAAACACGCGACGTCGTCGGGCCGCGGCAGGCAGCGATTTACCTGATCCGCGAAATGACCGGCATGTCGCTGCCCGAAATCGGCAAATTTATGGGCCGCGACCACACAACAGCGTTATACGCCATCAATAAAATCGAAGAACGGCTCAAAAACGAACCCGAACTGCAAAACGAAATTGCCGACATGAAAAAAAACATTCAAAACCGCTGACAAAACGGTTTTTTCTTTCCCCAATGCCTTGTGAACAAAAACAAGTCACCTGTGGAAACCGGCAGCCTGTGAAAAAACATGAATAACCCCCCGTTTTACCCACACCCTGCTGTGAACCCGCAAACCGTGACGTCACAAGGCGTCAAGCGCTTTTTCCCCAAAACCCACACCCCCTATTACTGCTGCTATAAGAAACCTATGGTAATAGCCGAAAGGAGCACCTTCATGCGTTTTTCCTGTGAAAAATCCATTTTAAACGACGCCATATCGGTCTGTATTCACGCCGTCGCGTCCAAAAGTTCCATTCCCGCCCTCGAAGGCCTGCTGATTACAGCGGACACAGCGGTCAGCATGTGCGGCTATAACTTCAAAACCGCCATTCAGAAAAACTTCGACGCCGACATCACCGAACGGGGTTCCGCCGTTATCAACGCGCGCATTTTTTCTGACATTATCCGAAAGCTGCCCGACGACATCATCGAAATCTCGGTCGACGACCGGCTGATGACCACCATCAAATGCGGCGTGTCTGAATTCAATATCATGTCCACTTCTGCCGAAGAATATCCCGACCTTCCCAGCGTGGACAGCGACGCCGGCGTCCGCATTTCAAACAGCGTGCTGCGCGACATGATCCTGCGCACCAGCTTCGCCATTTCCGACAACGAAAACAAACCCATCCACACCGGATCGCTTTTTGAAGTCGAAGACGAGCAGCTGACCATTGTCTCGGTCGACGGCTACCGCCTGGCCATCCGCAAAGCAGAATGCCAGAACCTGCGTCACAGCGGGTTTCACTTTGTCGTACCGGGCGACACCCTGCGCGAGCTGTCCCGCATCCTGCCCGAAGATGACGAACCGACCACCGTCTGCCCGGAACAGAAACACGCGCTTTTTCAGTTTGACAACACCGTTGTCACCACCCGCCTGCTTGAAGGCGAATTTCTCAACTACCGCAGCGCCGTCCCGGCCGATCAGCCCGTCAAACTGGAAATTGACGTCAAAACGGTCATCGCCGCCGTCGAGCGTGTTTCGCTGATCATTTCCGAACGCCTGAAAAACCCGGTCCGCTGCCTGTTCGACGAGCATGGGCTCAAGCTGTCATGCATCACTGCCCTGGGCCGCTCTTACGACGAAATTGAATTGGTCCCCTGCCCCGAGCCCATTGAAATCGGTTTTAACAACCGCTACCTGCTCGACGCGCTGCGGGCCGTAGAAAACGATACCTGCCTGCTCGAACTCAAAAGCGGGCTGTCACCCTGCGTGCTGCGTCCCCTCGAAGGCGACGCCTTTACCTATCTGGTTCTGCCCGTACGCCTCAAGGCGGGTGAATAAATGTTTCACGGGGAACAACAGGTGCCCATCGACACCCCGTTTATCAAACTGGACAGCCTTTTAAAACTGTCCGGCCTTTGCATGACGGGCGGCGAAGCAAAAAACCTCATTGCCGGCGGTCAGGTCATGCTCAACGGCACAGCCTGTACCCAGCGCGGCCGCAAAATAACGCCGGGCGACGTCGTCGAATGCCTCGGGCAGCGTCTGGCGGTGACCCGTCATGCGCCTTGACAGGCTCTGCCTGCACGATTTCCGCAATTATGAATGCCAGCGTCTGGAGCTTCAGGACGGCGTCAACCTGCTGATTGGCCCCAACGCCCAGGGAAAAACCAACGTGCTGGAAGCTATCTTCCTTTTGACGGGCAGCCGGTCCTGGCGTGCGGGCAGAAAAAGCGAGCTCATTCGGTTCGGGACGCCGGGCGCACTGATCGAAGCGGGGCTGACGTCCCGCGGCCGGGATTTTGAAGTCAGGCTGTCCATCCCCCTGTCCGGACGGGGCGCCGTGACGGTCAACGGCGTTAAGGCAAACCGGCAGAGCCGGCTTTCCGATGTGTTCCGCTGCGTCTTATTTGCGCCCGAGGATCTGTCGCTGCTGCGCGACGGGGCGGCGGCCCGGCGGCGGTTTCTGGATACGGCGCTGTGCCAGCTGCGCCCGCGGTATGCCGAACTTGCAGCAGAATACCAGAAGCTTATCGACCACAAGACCCGCCTGCTGCGCGATGAAGAGCGCCGCTCTGCCATGATGGCCGTACTGCCTGACTTTGACGCCCGCATCGTCGCTGTCGGGACGGCCGTCATCCGCTACCGCGCGCAGTTTGTTTCGCTTCTGGCGCCGGTCTGCCAGGATATTTACCGGGATATCTCGGGCGGCCGAGAAACGCTGTCCATGCGCTATGCAACCGTTTCAACCATCGAAAACCCGCTGGGGCCGCAAAAAGAGATGGAAAATGCCTTTTTCCGGCATCTGGAAACCCATCGCGAGGCCGAACTGCGGCTGGGGCAATGCCTGTCCGGCCCCCACAAAGACGACCTCGTCATGGAAATCGACGGGCGGCCCTGCCGGGCCTTTGCATCACAGGGCCAGACCCGGTCGGCGGCGCTCGCCATGAAGTTTGCCGAACGCGAGATGTTTTTCCGTGACTGCGGCGAATACCCGGTTCTGCTGCTCGATGACGTTTTGAGCGAACTGGACAGCGCCCGGCAGAGCTATGTCGTCGAACATACGCCGGGCGGACAGGCCATCATCACCTGCTGCGAAGACACGGGGCGGTTCAGCCCCAGCGGACGCCGCCTGCGGGTTGAAAACGGGAGGATTTTATAGCCGTGTATCTGCATCTCGGGCGGGACATCGCCGTCCCGTACAACAGCATTATCGGTATTTTTGATTTTGACACATCGACCCATTCCCATCTTTCCAGACAGTTTTTTGACCGTGCCGAAAAAAAGGGGCAGGTCGTCGTCGTGACCGACGAGCTGCCCAAATCGGCCGTCGTCTGCATAGAAAACGGCGAGCAGGTCGTTTACATCACCCAGGTCTCGAGCCAGACGCTGTATAAGCGCAGCCTGTGACCGGGCAAAGCAGTCAGGAGGTTCTGAAATTGACCGATAACAACATTCAAAGCAGCCAGGCCGCCGGCGCGCCGCAGGCTTATGACGAAAACCAGATCCAGGTGCTTGAAGGCCTGGAAGCAGTGCGCAAGCGTCCGGGCATGTATATTGCGACAACCAGTTCGCGGGGCCTGCACCACCTGGTCTATGAAATCGTCGACAATTCCATCGACGAGGCGCTCGCCGGGTTCTGCACCCATATCGAAGTCTTCATCGAACCAGGCGACGTAGTGCGCGTCGTCGACAACGGGCGCGGCATTCCGACCGGGATTCACCCCAAAATGGGGATCTCGACCCTCGAGGTCGTTTTTACCGTGCTGCACGCAGGCGGCAAGTTCGGCGGCGGCGGGTATAAAGTGTCGGGCGGTTTGCACGGCGTCGGCGCCAGCGTTGTCAACGCGCTGAGCGAATGGCTGACCGTCAAGGTCTGCAACGAGGGAAAGGTTCATGAAATGGCCTTTTCCCGCGGCGCGGTTACCCGGGCCATGGAAATCACCGGCGACACTGACCGCACGGGCACCGAAATTGCCTTTAAGCCGGACGGGCAGATCTTTGACGATCTGATCTTTGACTATGATATCCTGCTTACGCGCCTGCGCGAAGAGGCCTTTTTAAACGCCGGGCTTAAAATTACGCTGACCGACAACCGCGATCCTGAAAATATCCGGCAGGACGTTATGTGCTACGAAGGCGGAATCCGCGAATTTGTCGCGTATTTAAACCGCAACAAGACCCCGCTGCACGACAACGTCATCTATCTTTCCGGCCGGAAGGAAAACGGCGTCGCTGAAGTGGCGATGCAGTACAACGACAGCTACAACGAGTTGATTTTATCCTTTGCCAACAACGTCAATACGACCGAAGGCGGTATGCACGAGACGGGGTTTAAAACGGCCCTGACCCGCGCCATCAACGATTACGCCCGCAAGTATAAATATATCAAAGAAGACGATAAAAACCTGATAGGCGAAGACGTGCGCGAGGGGATTACGGCCGTCATTTCGGTCAAGCTGGAAGAGCCGCAGTTCGAAGGCCAGACAAAGACCAAGCTGGGAAACGCCTTTATGCGGACGCTGGTCGACAACATGGTGTACGACAGCCTGTCGGCTTTTCTGGAAGAAAACCCGTCGGTCGCCAAGCAGATCATGGACAAGGCTTTAACGGCGTCCCGCGCGCGCGAAGCCGCCAAAAAGGCCCGCGAGGCGACGCGGCGGAAAAGCGCGCTTGAAAGCGCCAGCCTGCCCGGCAAGCTGGCCGACTGCCAGGAACGCGACCCCGAACTGACCGAAATCTATATCGTCGAGGGCGACAGTGCCGGCGGCAGCGCCAAAAACGGGCGCGACCGCCGCTACCAGGCCATTCTGCCGCTGTGGGGCAAGATGCTCAACGTTGAAAAGGCGCGGCTTGACAAGGTGTTCAGCAACGAAAAGCTTATGCCTATGGTCACGGCCTTTGGCGCTGGTATCGGCGACGAGTTTGACGTCACCAAGCTGCGCTACGGCAAAATTATTTTGATGGCTGACGCCGACGTCGACGGCAGCCATATCCGCACGCTGCTTCTGACCTTTTTCTTCCGGTTTATGCGGCCGCTTATCGAACAGGGGCACGTCTATATCGCCCAGCCGCCCCTTTTTAAAGTCGTGCCAAAAGGCAAGGACAAAGAGCCGCGCTATGCCTATTCTGACGAGCAGCAGGCCCTGCTTTTACAGCAGTTCCCTGGCGCCGAGGTCCAGCGGTACAAAGGCCTGGGCGAAATGAACCCCGAGCAGCTGTGGGAAACGACGATGGACCCCGAACGGCGCACCATTCTGCGCGTCGAGCTGGAAGACGCCGTGGCGGCTGACGAGATCTTCACCATTCTGATGGGTGAAAAGGTCGAGCCCAGGCGGGAGTTTATTGAAAAGAACGCCAAAAGCGTCCAGTATCTGGACGTTTGACCGGGCGTTCCCGTCCATCCGCCCCCACATTCCATTGAAAAGGAAGGAACACCATGGACGACCTCCGTTTTGAAAACCAGACCATTATCCCTGTCGAGATCGGCAGGGAAATGAAAAAATCTTTTATCAGCTATGCAATGAGCGTCATTGTGTCCCGCGCGCTTCCCGATGTGCGCGACGGCCTTAAACCGGTGCACCGGCGTATTCTGTACGCCATGTACGAGGACAACCTGACCCATGACAAACCCTACCGCAAGTCTGCGACAACGGTCGGCAACGTGCTCGGCCGCTATCATCCGCACGGCGACGCCAGCGTTTACGACGCCATGGTGCGCATGGCGCAGGACTTTTCACTGCGGTACCCCATGATCGACGGCCACGGCAACTTCGGTTCGGTCGACGGCGACCCCCCGGCTGCGTACCGCTATACCGAAGCCCGCATGTCCCGTCTGGCGGCCGAAATGATGACCGACATCGAAAAGGACACCGTCGACTGGACGCCCAACTTTGATGAAAAGCGCAAAGAGCCGGCCGTGCTGCCGTCGCGTTTTCCCAGCCTGCTGGTCAACGGATCCTCGGGCATTGCCGTCGGCATGGCAACCAATATCCCGCCGCACAACCTGCGCGAAGTCATCGACGCCGCCTGCCTGCTCATCGACAACCCGGAAGCGCAGCTCGAAGACCTGTGCCAGTGCATCAAGGGACCCGACTTCCCCACCGGCGGCGTCATCATGGGGCGTTCGGGAATCCGCGCCGCCTATGCCACCGGCCGTGGCAAGATCATCGTGCGCGCACGGGCCGAGATTGAAGAGTGGAAAGAAGGCCGTTACCGCATTGTCGTTACCGAGCTTCCCTATATGGTCAACAAGGCGCGTCTGGTCGAAAGTATTGCCGACCTGCACCGTGAAAAGCGCGTCGAGGGCATTACCGACCTGCGCGACGAATCGGACCGCCAGGGGATGCGCATCGTTGTCGAGCTGCGGCGCGACGCCAATCCGCAGGTTGTTTTAAACCGCCTGTTCCAGTATACCCAGATGCAGGAAACCTTTTCGGCCAACATGCTGTCGCTTGTCGACGGCCAGCCGCGCGTGCTGCCGCTGCGCGACATGCTGGATTATTACATCAGGTTCCAGTATGAAGTCGTCGAGCGCCGCACCCGCTACGACCTGCGCAAGGCGGAAGAGCGCGCCCATATCCTTGAAGGTCTGGCCATTGCCTGCGACAACATCGACGAGGTCATTCGCATCATCCGCACCAGCTACGACAACGCGCGTGAACGTCTGATGGAACGGTTTTCCATCAGCGAGGTGCAGGCGCAGGCCATTATGGACATGCAGCTGCGCCGCCTGCAGGGGATGGAGCGTGAAAAGATTGAGGCAGAGCTTGAGACTCTGCACGCAAAAATTGCGGAATACCAGGAAATCCTCGCTTCCAGCGAGCGAATTTACGGTATTGTCAAGTCTGAAATGCAGGATATTGCCCGCCGTTTCGGCGACGAACGCCGCACCGAGATCTCGCACGTTGAAAATGAAATCGACATCGAGGACCTGATTCCCGAAGAAACCTGCGTGTATACCCTGACCGATCTGGGGTATATCAAGCGGATGCCGACGGCGGCTTACCGTGCGCAAAAACGCGGCGGGCGCGGGGTCACCGGCGTCACGACGCGGGACGAGGATTTTGTTGAAACGATTTTTACCGCATCGACCCATGACAACATTCTGTTTTTCACCAATTCGGGCAAGGTGCAGCGCCTGCGCGGCTATCAGATCCCCGAAAGTTCGCGCACGGCCAAAGGAATGAACATCGTCAACCTTTTGCAGCTTGAGGGCGGGGAAAAAATAACTGCCATGATCCCTGTGCATGGCCGGAATGAGAACAGTTATATCTTTTTTGTAACCAAAAAGGGGACGGTCAAGCGCATCGCCCTGTCCCTTCTCAAGACAGCCCGCAAAGCGGGCGTGCGGGCCATCAGCCTGGAAGAAGGCGACGAGCTGGTTTCGGTCCGCCTGACAAACGGCGACGACCGCATCATTTTGGCCACGCGCAGCGGCCAGGCCATCCGGTTCCATGAAACCGAGGTCCGGCCTATGGGCCGCGATGCTGCCGGCGTGCGCGGCATCCGCCTGCATGGGGACGACGAAGTCGTCGGCGCCGCGCGCGAGCGCAAGGGGGCTTATGTTCTGACCGTCACCGAAAACGGTTACGGCAAACTGACCCCGCCCGAAGAGTTCACCGAACATCACCGCGGGGGGTCGGGCATTACGGCCCACAACCTGACCGAAAAGACAGGGGCTCTGATGGGCATTAAGTGCGTGGATCTGACCGACGACCTGATGCTGATCACGAGTGAAGGCGTCATCATCCGCACGGGATGCGATTCTATCCGCATCTGCGGCCGCGCGTCGCAGGGCGTCATCCTCATGCGTTTGGCCGAAGGCGTCAAGGTCATTTCCCTTGCGCGGACGACCCGTGAAGAAGAAGACGGCAAAGCGCCGGAGCAAAGCAGCGACAGTCCGGCAGAAGAGCATGAAGAGAGTCAGGGTTAAGCCGGGGCGGGCCCAAAGCCTTGCCGGACTGTCTGCGGGGCTGGTCTTTGTCGTGATCGGCGTTTTTGTGGTCATTCCTACCTTTGGGTGGTTCGGCATTTTGTGGACGATCTTTGCCGGCGTCATCGCCGCCGTCAACGGCGTCAACGCTTTTTCGGACAAGGGCGTCGCCACGCACGAAATTCTGATCGAGGACGAACCGTCTGATGAAAACAAAGACCCGGCCGAGCGGCTGGAAACGCTGCGCGATTTGTACGATCGCCGCCTGATCACACAGGAAGAATACGAAAAACGGCGCGCCGAAATCATCGAAAAATTATGAAGCAGGTGGAAATCTATACCGACGGCGCCTGCTCGGGCAACCCGGGCCCGGGCGGCTGGGGCGCCATTCTGCGTTACCAGGGCCGGGAACGCGAGCTGTCAGGCGGCGAACGTGAAACGACCAACAACCGCATGGAGCTGACGGCTGCCATTTGCGCGCTCGAAGCGCTCAAGGAACCCTGCGCCGTCGAGTTGTATTCAGATTCGCAGTATCTGTGCAAAGCCGTCAATGACGGCTGGCTGCGTTCGTGGCAGGCGCGCGGATGGAAAAAGGCGGACAAATCCCCTGTCCTCAATGTGGATTTGTGGCAGCGGCTGAAAGATCTGCTGGATCTTCACCGCGTGACCTTTATCTGGGTCAAGGGCCACGCGCAGAACCCCTTTAACAACCGGTGCGACGCGCTTGCCGTGGCGCAGAGCAATTTTTTTAAAAAAGGGTTGTAATCTGCACTAATTTGGTGTATATTAAAGCTGAAGAAAAACCTGATTCCACGAGGAGGAAGATGAAATGGCAGAACCTCGTCTGGTTTATGCCGACAACGCGGCGACGACCCGTGTCGACCCGCGCGTCCTTGAAAAGATGCTGCCTTTTTTCAGCGTAGATTACGGCAACGCCTCGACCCTGTATAAGCTGGGCCAGCGCAGCCACGCCGCGCTTGAAGAGGCGCGGAAAAATGTCGCCGCCGTCATCGGCGCAAAGCCCGGTGAAATCTTTTTTACCGGCAGCGGCACTGAGGCAGATAATATGGCCCTGCGCGGCATGATGCATTCCAAACAGGCTAAGGGCCGCAAGCATTTGATTACAACCACCTTTGAGCACCCCGCCGTTTTGCAGACGGCACGCGCTTTGGAAAAAGAGGGGTTCCGTGTCACTTACGTCCCCGTGGACCGCACGGGCACCGTCGACCTTCAGGCGCTGGAAGACGCCATTTGCGAAGACACGGTGCTGGTGTCGGTCATGGCGGCCAACAATGAAATCGGCACCATTCAGCCCATTGCCGAAATCGGCCGCATCTGCAGGAGCAAGGGCGTTTATTTCCATACCGACGCCGTACAGGCTTATGGCCACATGCCCCTAAACGTTGATGAAATGAACATCGACATGCTGTCGCTGTCGGCGCACAAAATTTGCGGTCCCAAGGGCGTCGGCGCCATTTATATCCGTTCAGGTCTGATGCTCGACCCCGTTATTACGGGCGGCGGACAGGAAAAGAACCGCCGCAGCGGAACGGAAAACGTGCCCGGCATTGTCGGTCTGGGTGAGGCTGCACGCATTAAGCTGGAAGGCATGGAACAGGAAAACGAGCGCCTGCGTAAAATGCAGCGCCGGCTGATCGACGGCGTTTTGTCTTCTGTTCCCGAGTGCGCTTTGACCGGCCACCCCGAAAACCGCCTGCCCGGCAGCTGCAGCTTTACCTTTACCGCCGTCGAAGGCGAAAGCCTGGTGCTGCTTTTGGACATGAAGGGCATTTGCGCCAGCACCGGTTCGGCGTGTTCGACCGGTTCGCTCGATCCCAGCCATGTTCTGATGGCCATCGGCCTGAGCCACGAAACGTCCCACGGCTCGCTGCGCCTGTCGCTCGGCGAGTTCAACACGGAAGAAGACGTCGATTATATTTTGCAGGAGCTGCCCGGCGTCGTTGCCCGCCTGCGCGCCATGTCGCCTGTCTGGAAGGGCTGAGCCCTGCTTTGCGAGAAGGAGAACATTATGCTGTATTCTGAAAAAGTCATGGATCATTTTGCAAACCCGCGCAATGTGGGTGAAATTCCCGACGCCAACGCCATCGGCGAGGTCGGTAACCTCAAGTGCGGCGACATTATGAAAATTTATATGAAAATCGAAGACGACGTCATCAAAGATGTCAAGTTCCAGACCTTTGGATGCGGCGCCGCCGTCGCGACGTCGAGCATGGCGACCGAAATGGTCAAAGGCAAGAGCGTAAAAGACGCGATGAAGCTGACCAACGCCGCCGTTATGGAAGCGCTCGACGGCCTTCCCCCGGTCAAGGTGCACTGCTCGGTGCTGGCCGAAGAAGCCATTAAGTCAGCGCTCGCCAATTATTATAAAAACCAGGGCATTGACCCCACGCCGATTATCGGCTGTACCGGCGAGTGCGAGCATTGCCACGGTGAACACGACCACACAACGGATAAAGAATAGCAGTCAATACAAACAGTAAAAAAGCGAAGGCTTTGTGCCTTCGCTTTTTGCTATTCTGCTGCTAAAGAGCACAGGCGTGCCTGAGAGGGGACGCCCTGCCAGACGACAACCAGCGTCCCGCGGCGCACCGCCACTTCGGCCGGACCGCCGACGAACTCATTGCTCAGGCCGAGCGGCACGCGGCAGTCGAGGGCCGCGTTTTCCAGCGGGAACTTGAGCTGCCGCAGCGTCACGCCTTCGGCGCGTTCGCCGTGGCAGAAGACCGACAAAAAACCACGGCACGCGGCGTCAAACCGCAGGGCGGCGTTTTCAATCACTGTGACGACCTGTCCCCTGCCGACCAGCCAGCCGGCGGCCCCCTGCCGGGCCAGCCACGCCAGCGTCTGGATGTTGGCGAGCGAGTGGTCGAGGCGTTCCCCGCCCAGGCCGCCGTACAGCGCAAACGCGCGGTACCCGCGCCCGAGTCCCAGCTTGACGGCAAGGGCGGTATCGCCGTCGTCCTTGCGCACCGGGTGCCGTACAATGTTTGGAAAGTCAGGCACGGTGTCCAGCGAGTCAAAGTCACCCAGCAGGATGTCCGGCACAACGCCGAGCGTAGTCAGGTGGACGTATCCGCCGTCGGCGGCAATGACAAGGTCGCCCGGCCGGGGTGAAAAATCGGCAGCGTCAAAGTCGCCGGCCCCGACGACCCAGCAGACAGGTTTGTTTTCCGGAATCATGGCAGATCTCCTTACAGCGGGTTCTGGCTGATTTTGGCATAGCGCCGGGGGTATTTGGCCGGCGTTTCGCGGGTTTTCTGAACGATCACCACACACTTCTTCCCTTCTACGCCCGGCAGCGCATAGGGGTGCGTGCCCCGTACCGTCCCGCCCAGCACATCGATGGCGCGGCGCGCCTGCGCAAGCTCGGCGGCAAAGGATTCGTTGTCGCTTTTCAGCGGCAGGAACTGCCCGCCCGTGCGCAAAAACGGCAGGCAGAGCTCGCTTAAAATGTTGAGCGGCGCTACGGCGCGGGACAATACAACGTCAAATCCCGCGCGCATTCCCGGCTTTGCGATCAGCTCTTCGGCGCGCGCCGCATAAGTGGCCGCGTCTACACCGAGCGTTTCAGCGCTTTTTATAATAAAATCAATACGTTTTTGGGTACTGTCGACAAAGGCAACGTCGATCGACGGGTCGTACAGCTTGAGCGGCATACCGGGAAACCCAGGGCCTGTGCCGATGTCAATGATTTTTTTGCCGCGCAGATCGGCGCAGGTCAAAATTGACAGGCTGTCGAGCACATGGCGTACGGCAAAGGCGTCCGGGTCAGTGACGGCTGTCAGGTTCATGACCTTGTTGGTTTCAAGCACCAGGCCGCAAAAGGCTTCGAGCCGCGAAAGCGCGTCCTCGGGAGCCGGCAGGCCCCAGTCCGAAAGCCCGGAGCGCACAATTTCGTTAAAGCTCATGTTTTTCCTCCATCTGGGATAAAATG
>CALWJQ010000094.1 GCA_944381055.1 uncultured Clostridia bacterium
GGGAATATTGACGGGGCAAAGGAAAAATGCTACACTAAAAAAAGAATTTGGCGGAGGGGACGCGCGTGAAAAAGCTGGCTGCGGGTATTATCAGGCTGATGGGGGGATTTTTCCTGCTGTCGCTGGGCATTGTGCTGAACTGCCAGGCAGGCCTGGGCCTGGCTCCGTGGGATGTGCTCAGCCAGGGGCTTTCCCGCATTTTGTCCCCCATGACGATGGGGCAGGCAAGCATGGCCAGCGGACTGGTTATTTTGCTGTTTGACGTGCTTGTGCGCGAACGCATCGGCGTGGGAAGCGTCCTCAACATGATCTTTATCGGCACATTTATTGATCTGCTTAACGCAGTCAACGGCCGTCTCGGCTTGATCCCCGCAGCGGAGAACCTGTGGACGGGCCTGTTGCTGCTGGCGCTGTCCTTTCCGTTCATGGCGGTGGGCATGTATTTATATATGTCGCCGCGGCTGGGCGCCGGCCCGCGCGATTCCATGATGGTTGCCATCAAGCGGCGTACGCCGGTGCCTGTCGGCGTGTGCCGTATGGTCATTGAGGCCGCCGTGCTCGTCGTTGGGTGGCTGATGGGCGGCACGGTGGGAATCGGCACCGTTGTGCTGGTGTTGGGGAACGGGCCGGCCATGCAGCTGTGCTTCAAGCTTTTCCGCTTTGATGTGGCGGCCGAACCCAACCAGAGCCTGGCCGACACGCTGCGCACCATCCGCAGGCCGGCGGCGCGGGCGGAACGGTAAATGTCAAAGCGGGCAAAAAACCCCTGTAAATTGCTTGACAACACGGGGCAGATAGTGTATCATTAGATAGCGGTTTTGCTCCAGACAGTGCTAGTGTGGCGCAGGGGTAGCGCAATTGATTCGTAATCAATAGGCCGTGGGTTCAAATCCCACCACTAGCTCCAGAACGGTGATTTTTGCCCTCTTGCAAAAGAGGGCAAAAAATTTATCTTGCGCTTCCTGTGTTTGCCGCAGGGAGCGGTCTGCCCGCCCTGCTGCGCAGAAATTTCGGAAACCCTAAGACTCTCGAAAGGTTTTTGTAAGATTTGTGTGCTATGCTTCTGACAGACTCACACAGCGGGTGGAAAGGAGCGCGCCTGCAAAGGCGGAAAATTTATGAAGCACTTACCAAAGGCGCGGCCGGCCGGATCGGGGCCGTGCGCCGTCAGGCTGAACCCTGACGCGGAAACGGGGCTGAGCGGGCGGCAGGCGGCGGAGCGCATGGCCGAGGGGCTGAACAACACGGCGCCCGAGACGCTGAGCAAATCGGTCGGCGCTATTTTGCGCGACAACCTGGTCACGTTTTTCAATTTTGTTTTTGTGGCGCTGGCGCTGTGCCTGGTGGCGGTCGGCGCGTATACCGACATTCTGTTCCTGGGCATCGTCATTATCAACGCCGGCATCGGCGTCGTGCAGGAAATCCGCGTCAAGCGGACGCTGGAGCGCATTACGCTGCTTGCCGCGCGCGACGTCGCCGTCATCCGCGGCGGGCGGAGGCTTGAAGTGCCGCCTGAAGAGCTGGTGCTCGACGATATTATCGAGGTTGCGGCCGGCGACCAGCTGTGCGCGGACGCCGTGCTGCGCAGCGGCTTTTTGGAAGTCGACGAATCACTGCTGACCGGCGAAAGCGACCCTGTCCCCAAATCGCCGGGCGACATGCTGCTGTCGGGCAGCGTCGTCATGGCGGGGCGCGGGCGGGCGCAGCTTGACCGCGTGGGCAGCGCCTGTTACGCGTCGCAAATCACGGGCGCGGCGCGGAAGGGACGCCGCCGGCGTTCGGGTATGATGCGTGCGCTCGACCGGTGGCTGCAGCTGACGTCCTTTGCCATCGTGCCGCTGGGGCTTGTCCTGTTCTGGCGGGCGTGGAGCCAGCCGGAAAACGATTTGCGCTATGCCGTCAGTTCGACGGTGGCCGCCGTGGTCGGCATGATCCCCGAAGGGCTGTATCTGCTGGTCAGCGCGGCCCTGGCCGTCAGCGTCATCACGCTGTCGCGGCACGGGACGCTGGTGCATGAGCTGAGCTGCATTGAAAACCTTGCAAGAGTCGACACATTATGTCTGGATAAAACAGGTACAATCACAGAAGGGCGCATGAGCGTGACGGCGCTGATCCCGGCGCTGGCCGGCGAAGACGAGCTGCGCGGGCTGCTGGGGGCCTTCGTCGGCGCCGCAGGCAGCGTCAACGCCACGTCGGCTGCTTTGCGCCAGCACTGCGGCGCGCCGCCGGACAGATGGGAAGTGCGGCGGGAAGTGCCGTTTTCTTCGGCCCGCAAGTGGAGCGCCGTCGAGCGTACCGACGGGATGCAGTACGTCCTGGGCGCGCCGGAGGCGGTGCTGGGCGGCGGCCTGGAGCCGTGGCGCCCTGTTTTGAAAAAGGAATGGGAGCAGGGGCGGCGCGTCCTGGTGCTGGCCTGCGGCCGGGATATGATCAAGGATGGGGCGCTGTGCCGCACACCCCGGATTTTGGGGTTTGCCGTGCTGTCTGACCGCGTACGCCCTGCGGCCGGCGAGACACTGCGGTATTTTTACGCCCAGGGCGTCGACGTCAAAATCATTTCAGGCGACAGCCCTGAGGCTGCGTCCCGCCTGGCGGAAAAGGCAGGTGTCGCCGGCGCCGAACGGTGGATCGACGCGTCGGGACTGAGCGACGCCGAGCTGCGCCGCCGCGCGGCGGACACCGTGGTATTCGGCCGGGTTTCACCGCAGCAGAAAAAAGAGATTGTTCACGCGCTTCAGCAGAAGGGGCACAGCGTCGCCATGCTGGGCGACGGCGTCAACGACGTGCTCGCTCTGCGCGAAGCCGATTGCAGCGTTGCCATGGCTTCGGGCAGCGACGCTGCGCAGCAGGTTTCGCAGCTGGTGCTTCTGGATTCGGACTTTGCCGTTTTGCCGCTCATTGTGCGCGAGGGGCGGCGGGTCATGGGCAACATCGGCCGCGCGGCTTCGCTGTTCCTCGTCAAAAATATTTATTCATTCTGCATGGCGGCGGCGCTGCTTTTTCTGCCGCTGCAATACCCGCTGCTGCCCATCCAGGTCAGCCTGTACAGCGGGCTGATGATTGGCCTGCCGTCTTTTCTGCTGACCTTTGAGCCGGCGGCTGACCGTGTGCGCGGGCATTTTCTGCGCCGTGCAGTGCTCAACGCCCTGCCGGGCGGGCTGAGCGTTGCCGCCGCGCTGCTGACTGCGGCCTGGTGGGGCGAAAGAATCGGCTTGCCGGCCGAACAGATTGCAACGGTCAGTACCATGCTCATCGGCCTGGGCGGCGTCCTGGCGCTTTTGTGGCTGTGCTGGCCGCTCAGCCGGCTGCGTGCGGCGCTGGTTGCCGCCATGGCGGCACTGTTTGCCCTGGCGGTTTTGATACTGGGACCGTGGCTTTTGCACACCGTGCCGCTGGAACGCGCCGCCGTGCGCATGGCGCTTTGCCTGTTTGCGGCGCTGCCCGTGCTGTTTGGCGTTCTCGCCTGCGCGTGCGGCCTTATGAAACGTAAGTTGACCCAAAAGGAGGAATAAAACGTGCAGACAGGCAGCTGCATCGTCATTCCCGCATATCAGCCCACCGAGCTGTTGCCCGACTACGTGCGCTCGCTGCGCGCGGCGACCGACAGCCCCATTGTCGTTGTCGACGACGGCAGCGACGCCGGGTGCCGGACCTGGTTTGAACAGTCCGGGGCCGTGCCCGGCGTCACTTTGCTGCGCCATGAAAAAAACAGGGGCAAGGGAGCGGCGCTGAAAACTGCCTTTGCGTGGATCCGCCGCGAACTGCCGCAGACGGCGTGCGTCGTCACGGCCGACTGTGACGGGCAGCATTCGGTCGAAGACGTCATGCGGATCGCCGAAGCCTGCCGTCAGAATCCTGGGGCGCTGGTGCTGGGCTGCCGGACATTCGGCCCGGACACGCCCAAGCGCAGCCTGCGCGGCAACCGCTTTACATCGCGCGTGATGAAACTGCTGTACAATATCGACCTTGAAGACACGCAGACCGGCCTGCGCGGCGTGCCTGCCTGTATGCTCGGGACGCTGTGCACGCTGCGCGGCGACCGCTACGAATACGAGCTGAACATGCTTATCTTGGCGCGCAGCGAGATGATCCCCATGGTCGTCGTGCCCATTCAGACCATCTATTTTAACAATAATGCGGGCAGCCATTACCGCACGGTCGCCGATTCGCTGCGCGTGGCGGGGCAGATGTTCCGCGGGCTGGGGCAGTACGGGCTTTCGTCCACGCTGTCGGCCGTCATTGACGTGATTTTATACGCTGTATTCGTCAAATGGATCATGAACAGCCTGCCGCAGACGGCGCGTATTTTGCTGGGCGGCCTGGCGGCGCGGCTTATTTCGTCGATTGTCAATTACACGCTGAACCGCCGCCTGCCCTATGTGCAGACCAAAAACGTGCGTCAGACGGCGGCACGGTACTATGTGCTGTGGCTGGTGCAGATGATTTGCTCGGTCTTTGGTGCGTGGATCCTGGCGCTGTTTGGCCTGGGTGAACTGTTGTCCAAGTGGGTTGTCGATCTGCTGCTCGCCGCCGCGAGTTACCAGATCCAGCTCCGCTGGGTTTTTGCAAAGCGAGGGGAGCTGAGTTGACAAAGGCGGGCTGGGGCGGGCGCTTTCTGCGGGCGGCGATGCGTGCGTTTATGCGCGGGTGGAAGCTCGAGGGCCTGTCTGGCGATGGGGGGCCGACGGTTTTTCTGGTGCACCACCAGAACATGTTCGGGCCGCTGCATGCGCTGCCGTTTCTGCCGGGCAGCGCCCGGCTGTGGAGCATGGCGTCGTTTTTCGGCGTGCGCAGCTGCTGGCATCATTTTTATCATGTGACGCTGCGGCAGCGGTTCGGGTGGCCGCGCGTTTTCGCAGCTGTCGGGGCGGGAGCCGTAGCGCTGGTGCTGCCGGCCGCTCTGCACATGCTGCGCGCCATTCCCGTGCAGCGGGGCACAGGCCGAATCGTCGAGACGCTTGACGATTCGGCGCGGGCGCTGGCGCAGGGCGACAGCCTGCTCATTTGTCCGGATCTGGATTATGCCAACCACTCGCCCGCCATCGGCGAGCTGTACACCGGGTTCCTTCACCTGGAGAAAAAATATGTCAAAGCGTGCGGCAAGCATTTGCCCTTTACACCGGTTTATTGCAGCCGGAAACGCAAAACCGTAGTGGTGGGCGAGCCGCTGCTCTTTCCTGACGGCGCGCCGTTTTCGCACGAGAGGGATCGCATGGCAGAGCGCATTGCCGCGTCGATCAACGA
>CALWJQ010000095.1 GCA_944381055.1 uncultured Clostridia bacterium
ACCGAAGGCAAGTTCCAGCTGGCCAAGAAGGCCAAAGAGCTCAACCTGGACGCCATTCACGACACCGTGCACGAGATGGCCCGCGACGAGGCCCGCCACGGCAAGGCTTTCGAGGGTCTGCTCAAACGCTACTTCAACAAATAAGATCCCACAGAGAAAACTCCCCCGGTACGCCGGGGGAGTTTTTTGTCCGGCCTTAAAGCGTACTCCATTATATTATAATGTGCGGATTAGCCCTGCGCCTGCCCCACAAAATCCACAGATTTTGTGGAGCCCCTTTCATTTGATACTCGCTCGGGCAAATGAATTGCCCGGCTCGGTACGCGCCACCCGGCGGCGTCCCGGCGAAGCCGGGTCCCGAGGATGCTTTTTCGCACCGGCGCGTCCCACAGGGTCCTGCGTCATCCTCGCGAAGCGAGCTTGCTTCCCCATTCGGCTCACTCCGTTCGAGCCTCATGGGGACCCCTTTCATTTCATTGCTCCGGGTCGGCAGAGCCTCCCCTGCGCGTACGCCGCCACCCGGCGGCGTCCCACCTTCGGTGGGTCCCGGGGCTGCCGTACAGACGCTTTTTACACACCGGCGCGTCCCGCAGGGCCCAGCGTCATCCTCGCGAAGCGAGCTTGACGCCCCAAGCACCAATCTAAAGCTGGAAATTGATTCAACGCTGCTGTCGCCGCGCGGCTCAAGGCGCTTGCCGCCGTCCGCGCGGCATTGGTTACGCTATGGGCGTTTTTTGGTACTTTTTGTCGCTCGTGACAAAAAGTACGTCCTTCCCCCCGCCGCTGAAAGCGACAAAAGCAAAAAAAAAGCCGGGCGGCACAGCGCCGCCCGGCAGTTTTTATTTACCTGACAAAATCATACAGCCGCAGCATGGTAACAATGCTCTGCTCACGGGTATACAGGTCGGCGGGCGCGAACCGGTTGCCCTCAACACCGTTCATAATCCCCGAAGCCTGCACCTGCCCCACGGCCTCAACGGCCCAGCTGGAAATGGATGCGTTGTCGGCAAACGACGCCGTCCCGGACGTCAGCGGCTTTTCCATCACATTGGCCAGACGGGCCAGCATGGCCGCCGCTTCCTCGCGGGTCAGGGACGCACTCGGGTCAAATTTGCCGTCGCCCACGCCGTTGACAACCCCCAGACCGGCCATCTTCTCGACATTGACGTCGGTCGTGTCGCTGAAGGTAGCCCGCTCGGTGATTTCCGTGCCGAGTACGGTCTCATAAAGCTCGACAGCCAGTGCGCAGAACTCAGCGCGCGTCGTGGCCTGCGTATACGCCGACTGCAATGTCTCGGGCACGATGCCCGCCTCGACGGCGGTATTGACGTTTTCCGCTGCCCAGCTCGACGGCGTGTCGCCTGTCGGCTCGGCCGGGGTCTCAGAGTCGGTCGGAGTGCTTCCGCCGCCCGTGATCTGCCCCGTCGCGGCGTTGTAGACTTTTCCGCCGCCGGTATACGTCCCCTCGTGCACCTCAAGCACATAATACCATTTGTCCACCACCGACATGCCATTGGACCACAGCTCAACTGTGAGCAGCGAAAGTCCGTCATCAAAATTTGATACTTCCATGTTGAAGGTCAATACAGCAGCCGGTGCATTATAAGCTGTACGGGCTTCCGCCATAAGCGTGTCTGCGTCCACCCCCACAGCGTCGGCAAAAGAGCCGGGTAGCACTGCATTGCCCTTTTTGTCGATTACCAGACCTACCGAAGGATTCCCCGGGGCAACTCCACTGTCAAAATAAGCGTTACCGGAAGACACCCTGCCCGGCTCTACGACAATATTGCCGTGGATGTCGACAGCGCCTATTCCGCCACCGCTGCCGCCTTCGGTATTGGTAAAACTCACGATAATCAGCCCGTCCTGGACCACGCTGTAGGGTGCCGCTGTCATTGGCGCGCCGGGATCGATACGCCCGACCTCATTGCCTTCAGTGTCAATAATGAGATAAATCGGGTACTTTCGCCCATTGCGCTGATCTTTGACAATAGCATAGCCTTCGGAAAAGTGGCTGCCGGTTGTGTCAGGGATATACAGGCCGGGATCCATCAGCTCAAGCTTATCCCCGCCAGGCTCCCCGCTATAAAGAGTGATGGCCGGCTCGCCCTGCTGATCAACATAGCCGACAAAATAGTTATCTCTGTCCAGATAGTCGCTTTGCGGCAAAAGCCCCTCGCTGAAAAAGGCTGAGAACTCGTTGTCAGCTACTCTGCCAAACGGGCCGAGCACTTTATTTCCGTTTTTGTCAATGTAATAATGTTCCGACCCACCATAAACTTCTGAAACGGCGGCCAGACCGTTGCTGAAAGCATATGCCTCGGTAAACTTCGGTTCAATGGCGACGTTTCCTTCTGCGTCCAGATAGCCGAAGCGCTCTGTTTCCCTGTCATAAAACGCGCACATTCCATCGTAGAAATTCAGAGCAATGTTTTGATGGGGATCTGAGTAATTGCTGGTTTCCACAGCGGTGTCGAGCTTCCGGCCATTGCGGTCGACGTAATGCAGAGCCCAGTATGTGTCATCCAGATAACCATACTGATCGCGGGTCTCTTCCTGTGTCAGGAAGCCGGCCCATCCCTCATGAAAGCCGCCTTCGGCCCCGCTGACCGCGACATACTCGCCCTCAATCTGCGGCTCGAGCGGCGTCGCCGTGATGTACAGCCCGTCGCCCTGAAAGGCGTCGGGCAGAGTGGGCGGTGTATACTCCGCCGCAGATGCCGAAACCGGTAGCAGGGTCATCAGCATGACCGCAGACAAAAGACCTGCGAATAGGCGTTTTGCTTGCATTTTATCAGCTTCTTTCTTTTAAAATTTTATATAATTTTATCATTCATTTCCAGCCAAGTCAACTCATGCGGCCGGCCAGGTCAGCATGTAAAAAGGACTGTCCCGCTGCAGTGCGGGACAGTCCCCTGATAGCTGATTATTATACGCGGAGCTTTCTGTAGATATGCTCCAGACGGTTGAGCGCCTCGTTCAGTGTTTCTTCCCGCTTGGCGAAATGCAGGCGGATATACCGGTTTTCGGGTTCATGGAAAAAGCTGGACCCCGGTACGGCCCCGACGCCGACCCTGCGGGCCATGTCCTCGCAAAAGGCAAGATCGCTTTCGTACCCGAACTCTGAAATATCGACCATGACGTAATAGGCCCCCTGCGGCTCGGTGTGGGGCAGGCCGATGTCCCGCAGCCCGCGCAGGAAGAGCGCGCGCTTTTGCGCGTACA
>CALWJQ010000096.1 GCA_944381055.1 uncultured Clostridia bacterium
GGACGACGATCTGAATACGGCTGACGCTGTCGCCGTCATTTTTGAGCTGGTGCGCGCTGTCAACACGGTGGCCGCCCGGCCTGACGTCACAGCAGAATACGCGTGCGCGGCGCTCGGCATCCTGAGCAAGCTGTGCGGCGTCTTGGGCATTGAAAAGCCCGAAGAGCGCGGCGCGGACGACGAAGAAATCGAATCCCTGATTGAAAAACGGCAGGCGGCCCGCAAAAATAAAGATTTCAAAGAGGCCGACCGTATCCGCGATGAACTCAAGGCGCGCGGCATTGTGCTGGAAGATACGCCGCAGGGCGTCAAATGGCGCCGCGCATGAACGATGAAGCGCAGGGCAGGGAACAGGATTTGGCGGTTCCCCCTGCCGCTTTACGAAACGGAGGATGCCTGCCTTGCTGACCGCCCTGCAAACAACGGCGTGGGGACGCGCTTTGTACCTGCTCATCATATCCATGCTGCCGGTCGTCGAGCTGCGCGGCAGTATCCCGGCTGCGGCGCTCATGGATGTGCCGTGGCCGGAGGCTTATGCTCTGTCTGTTGTGGGCAACATGGTGCCCGTGCCCTTTCTGGTTCTTTTCAGCCGCCGCGTTTTTAACTATCTGCGCCGCGGGATTTTGAAAAAGCCGGTGCAGTGGGTCGAGCGCCGTATGGGGAAAAAGGCGGTCACCGTCAAAAAATACCGCGCCCTGGGGCTGTTTATCCTGGTGATGATCCCTCTGCCCGGGACAGGCGCGTGGACGGGCGCGCTCGTCGCCGCCGCGCTCAACATGCGTCTTTTGCATTCGGTTGTCAGCATCTTTTTCGGCGTTGTGGCCGCGGGCGGCATTATGACCGTGCTGTCTTACGGGCTTCTGGGCTGACACAGAAGCACCCCGGATCCCCCTTTGGCATATGCTGAAGCAGGAGGGATCGTTATGATGTACAGTTTTCAGGCGGAGACGCTGCTTTACACCCTGGCGGCTGTCGGTATTGTCGCCATTGTGCGCGAGGCATGGCTGTGGCTGATGCGCCGTCCCGGGCGCGAAGGGGCGCTGCCCGTCGTGCTGACGCTGGCCCGCAGGCCTGCTGCCGAGGAAATGGGGTACATACTGGACGCCTGCGACGAGATCCGCCGCTGCTATTTCCCCGGCTTGACGCTGCGCCTCGGCCGGGATGGTCAGGAGTGCCTGTATGCCGAACGAACCGATCAAAATTGAAGGCACCGTGCTGGCGCTCATCTATAAAAACGATGAGAGCGGCTATGCGGTGGCGCGTGTGATGCTCGACGATGGCAGCCAGCTGACCATTGTGGGCATCATGCCATATCTGGGGGCCGGCGAGCGTATCCTGGCGCTGGGGACCGTTGTCAACCACCCGCAGCACGGCAGCCAGTTTTCGGTGCAGAGCTACGAACGCCAGATGCCGAGGGGCAGCGTCGGCATTTACGAGTACCTGGCGTCGCGCGTCGTCAAGGGCATCGGGCCAAAGACGGCCCGTGCCATTGTCGACCGGTTTGGCGACGAGACCTTTGAAGTCATCTCGGAACGGCCGGAGCTTTTACAGCAGATCCGGGGCATTACGCCGGCGCGCGCCCGCGAAATCAGCCAGTCTTTCCTGCGGGTCAGCGCCATGCGCTCGCTCGTCGAGTTTCTGGCGCGGTATGACCTGCCGGTCTATTTTTCCGCCGGGCTGTTGAACCTGTGGGGCGAAAATGCCGTCGCCATGCTGCAAAAGAACCCGTATATCCTGTGTGCCGAGCAGTTCGGCCTGCCTTTTGGCCGGGCCGACGAGCTGGCGGCCGATCTCGGCATCGACGAGCTCAGCCCCGTCCGCCTTGACGCGGCAATTTTGTACGAGCTGCGCTTTAATATGCAGAACGGCCATGCTTTTATCCCGCAGGACAAGCTGCTGCCCATTGCGGCGCAGCTCTGCGGGCCGAACACGGCGCCGGCCGTGGCCGATCGACTCGCGGCGCTGCGCGAGCGTGGGGACGTCGTCTGCGACCCGGTGGGGGATCGCGTCGCCTGTTACCTTGAACCGGTCTATCAGTGCGAATGTTTCCTGGCGGACGAAGTCCGGCGCCTGCGCGAACTGCACGTCGAGCCGCCGCACGACCTGCAGCGCCGCATCCGCAGGCAGGAAAAAGAACGTGGAATCCGTTATGCCGAAGGGCAGAAGCAGGCGATGTGCCTGTGCTTTGAAAGCGGGATTTCGCTTATTACCGGCGGGCCGGGGACGGGCAAGACGACGGCGCTGCTGACCATGATCGACCTCATCGAGGGGGCGGGGCTGCGCGCCAGCCTGTGCGCTCCCACCGGGCGTGCGGCAAAACGCATGAGCGAACTGACCGGGCGCGAAAGCAAGACCCTGCACCGCCTGCTGGAAGCGGGGTTCGACCCCGACGGCGGGCTGCTGCGCTTTAAGCGCAACAGCCAGAACCCGCTTGAAACCGACGTCGTCATTGTCGATGAAAGTTCGATGCTCGATTTGACGCTGGCCGCTTCGCTGCTGCGCGCCATGAAGCCGCACACCCGGCTGGTGCTCGTCGGCGACGCCGATCAGCTGCCGCCCGTCGGACCGGGCAGCTTTTTTGCCGATCTGCTGGCCAGCGGCTGTGTGCCCGCTGTGCGGCTGACCGAGATTTTCCGGCAGGCGCAGGGCAGCGACATCGTCATCAGCGCCCACCGCATCAATCATGGGCAAATGCCCGATCTGCGCAAAAACAGCGGGGATTTTTACTTTACGACCGTTCGGTCGGACGATGCGGCGGTGCGAACGATTTCATCGCTGATCACCGAGCGCATCCCAAACTATTTTGGCATTGATCCGGCGGACATTCAGGTGATCTGCCCGTCGCGGCAGATGGCCTGCGGGACAGAAAACCTCAACCGCGTTTTGCAGCAGGCGCTCAATCCACCCGGGGCAGGGCGCCCGGAGACGCGGTTTGGCCCGGTTGTTTTCCGTCTGGGTGACCGCGTCATGCAGGTGCGCAACAACTACGACCTTTTGTGGCGGCGGCTCGACCCGCCCGAGGTGGGCAGCGGCGTCTACAACGGCGACGCCGGGCAGATCGTCATGGTCGACCCGCAGGCCCGCGTGCTGACGGTGCGGTTTGAAGACCGCGACGCCGATTACAGCTTTGACGAACTGGCGCAGCTCGAGCACGCGTACGCCGTCACCGCACACAAGTCGCAGGGCAGCGAATACCCGGCCGTCATTCTGCCGGTTTTCCGCGCCCCCGAGCGCCTGCTCAACCGCAGCCTGTTTTATACTGCCGTCACTCGCGCACGGCAGCTGCTGGTGCTGGTCGGCAGCGAGGCGACGGTCGAAAAAATGGTGCTGTCTGACAAAAAGACCCGCAGGTACAGCGCGCTGCGCCGCCGGATCCGGCAGAGGTGCGGCGATGATTGAACGGGCGATCAGGCTGTTGTTCCCGCCGCGCTGCGCCTTTTGTGGGACGCTGCTGCGGCGCGAAGAAAACGAAATCTGCGGGCGGTGTATGGCGCAGCTGCGTTTTCTGCCGCCCGGCAGCGTCCGGCCGCCGCAGTTTGTCGACCGGTGCGTCGGCGCGCTCGATTACGCGCAGCAGGTTCGTACGGCGGTGCACCGGCTCAAGTTCCGCGGCAGGCAGAGCATCGCCGCGCCGTTCGGCCGGCTGATCGCCTATCAGGTCCGGATGCAGATGGACGAGCCCTTTGACCTGGTTGCCTGGGTTCCGACGAGCGCGCACAACCTGCGCACCCGCGGTTACGACCATGCCCGCCTGATCGCCGCAGAGACGGCGCGGCGGCTGGAAACGCCGCTGGTGCAGGCTTTGCGGCGCGTCCGCCGGACAGAGCCCATGTTCGGGCTGAGCGCAGCCGAGCGGCGCGCCAACGTATTCGACGCTTTTTGCGCGGAAAAAGACGCCCCGCTGCCGGGCGCGCGCGTTTTGATTGTCGACGACGTCCTGACGACGGGGGCCACGCTGTCCGAATGTGCGCGCACGCTGAAGGACGCCGGCGCGGAACGCGTCTGCGCCGCCGTGCTGGCCGTTGCCAAAAAAACGCGCTGACACGCAAAATGCTGTTGAAAAGTGGCGCGGAATTGGATATAATAATCTCACTGCGAATAAAAAACGTTTTTTCCGGGGCCGTTTCCGGCCGGTTCATCATAAGAAAACAGAATCTTCAGGAAAGTATGAGGTGCTGAGTTATGTCGTCGGGAGATATCGGAATTGATTTGGGGACTGCTTCCATCCTTGTGTTTGTAAAGGGCAAAGGGATTGCCCTGTGCGAGCCGTCGGTCGTCGCCGTTGACAAGACGACGGGAAAGATCCTGGCGGTCGGCGCGGACGCACAGAGTATGCTGGGCAGGACGCCGGGCAATATCATCGCCATCCGCCCGCTGCGCGAAGGCGTCATTTCGGACTATGAAATGACCGAAAAAATGATCAAAGAGTTTATCAAAAAAGTGCTGGGTTTCCGTCTGTTCAAGCCCAATATTATCATCTGTATTCCCAGCGTCATCACCGAGGTCGAAGAGCGCGCCGTGATCGACGCCGGCACCCAGGCCGGCGCGCGCCGCGTGTTCCTGATTGAAGAACCGGTGGCGGCCGCCATCGGCGCGGGCATCGATATTTCCAAGCCCAACGGGAATCTTATCATCGATATCGGCGGCGGCACGAGCGACATCGCCGTCATTTCGCTGGGCGGCATCGTCGAGTCGACGTCCATCAAGGTGGCGGGCGACAAATTTGACGAAGCCATTGTCAAATACATCCGCCGCAAGCACAACGTGCTCATCGGCGAGCGTACCGCCGAAGAGATGAAAATGACCATCGGCTGTGTGTACCCGCGGCCCGAAGAAAAGACCATGGAAGTCAAGGGGCGCTGCCTGATGACCGGCTTGCCGCGTATTTTCACCGTCAGCTCGTCTGAAATGATCGAGGCCTTTGAAGAAGTGACGGCCAAAATCGTCGAAGCCGTCCATTCCGTGCTCGAACGCACGGCGCCCGAGCTGGTCGGCGACATCGCCACCAATGGTATTGTCATGACGGGCGGCGGCAGCCTGATCTATGGGTTTGACAAATTGATCGAGTCCAAAACAGGCATTGCGACCCGCGTTGCGGACGACGCCATATCCTGCGTTGCATACGGTACCGGCAAAGCGCTGGACAACATTGACATCATGCAGGACGGGACCATGAACCTGACCCGCAAACGGCAGATGATGTGATGGCAGCACAACGCCGGAGGAGCTGGCTCCTTCGGCGTTTTTGCAGACCTTACGGGGGTTTATCCGTTCAGAAGAAAAAAGGGGAGAACTGGGAATGACGACGCTTTACATCATCCGGCATGGGGAAACGGCGGGAAACGACGCCGGGCGCTTTCAGGGCAGCACGGACTGCGAGCTCAACGAGCGCGGCTACGCGCAGGCCGAACGGCTGGGCGAACGCTGCCGCGATCTGCCTTTTGAGGTGCTGATTTCAAGCCCGCTGGTGCGCGCGCGCGAAACGGCGTCGGCTGCCAACCGTTACCACGGCCTGCCGCTGCGCATCGACGCTGACCTGGCTGAAATGCACTGCGGCGATTGGGAAGGGAAGAGCTGGGAAGAGCTGCGCGCCGAGTATGTTGAGGAAATGGCGCTGTGGCGTGAAAAGCCGTGGCTGTTCCGTTCGCCGGGCGGCGAGACCATGCAGCAGGTATATGACCGTGTCAGCCGCGCGCTGACGCGCATCTGCGATGCATACCGCGGAAAGACCATCGCTGTTGTGTCCCATGGCTGCGCCATTCGCAATGGGCTGAGCTTTTGCAGCGGAAAGGGCATCGAGGGGCTTAATGACATCCCCTGGGTGCGCAATACATCGATTTCGCGCGTGGATCAGGATGACGACGGGCATTTTACCGTGGTGTTCACGGACGATATCGAGCACGTTAAAGACATTGTCAAGCTGTAAAAGAAATGCCCGGAGCTTCGCTCCGGGCATTTTGCATGGCGATTTAGGCAAGATCCTTGAAATACGCAGCCTGGCGCAGCGCAGTGACAAAAGCCGTGTAAACTTCGAGAAAATCCTTGCCCACATAATGAACGGTGTTGTCGCGTTCAGGGTCAGGCGTAAACCCGCTGACAGTACAGGCCAGCTGGGCCATGGTCGAAGAGGCCAGCGTCAGTTCAAGCCGGACCGGCGACCCGGCCTTTAAAGGACGGATGCCGGTGCGGTCACGCACGGCGGCTTCAGCGGTCTTTTCAATATCGGCCGCCGTCAATTTGGGGTGGCGGCACAGGGCCGTGCCGTTGCCGATGTACTCTTTGGTGGCGACGGTATGTACGCCGGGCATCAGCTGCCGGCAGCGTGCGGACAGGCAGTCGTCGCCGGTCACCATGACGAGCGGAGTCCCAAAGTGACCGGCCACATGGCCGACGATGTCGGCTTCGCCGAAGGAAACGCCGTTGATTTTGGCGTCGAGCACCGCGCTGTAAAAGAACGTATGGCTGATAACGCCCTTAAAGCTTTTGGGACAGTGGTAGCCGATCAGCATGGCGGCGTCAAAGCCGCGCTCGAGCCCCTCGGCCATGATGAGCGGCTTGTCGGCGCCCGACAGCAGCGAGGCCCGGGGGTCGAGCTGGTCGATGAGCAGATTGTCGCCCAGGTTATGGGCGTCATTGACAAGGATTTCGTCCGCGCCGGCGGCTGCCGCACCGCGGATGGCGGCGTTGACGTCGCTCGTCATCATGCTGCGCAGAAAGCCGTAGTCCGGTTTGCCGGGCAGCACCTGCGACATTTTAAAAATACCGCTGATGCCTTCGGCGTCGACAGAGATGTACACTTTCATTTTGTTCACACACCTTCCTTTTATACTGGCTGAGAAGCGGGAAAACCGTCCCAGACGCGCCAGACGTCCCCCGCGCCCATACTGAAAATAATGTCGCCTTCGCGCGCATTGTCCATGATGAAGCGGCGCGCTTCGTCAAAACCGGCGACGCAGACCGAGCCGGGAATGAGGTCGGCGAGATAGTGGCCGTTGATACCGGCAGTATTGACTTCGCGGCTGGCGTAGATGTCAGTGATGACGCACAGGTCGGCGTGCGACAGCGCCCGCGCAAACTCGCTGCGCAGTGAAATGGTGCGTGAATAGGTGTGCGGCTGAAAGACGCAGATGATGCGGCGCGGCTCCATGGCCCGCGCCGCTTTGAGCGTGGCCTCGATTTCGCTGGGGTGGTGGGCGTAATCGTCAAACAGCAGCGCGCCGCGGTATTCGCCTTTGGATTCAAACCGCCGCCCAACGCCGCGGTAAGCGGCAATGCCGGCGGCAAAGTCCTGCGGGGAAACGCCCAGGTATACGGCGCAGGCTGCGGCGGCCAGCGCATTGGAAAGATTGTGCTCGCCGGGGACCGACAGGCGCGCCCGGCACCACACCTTACCGGACACGGTAACGTCAAACCGGTAAAAGCCTTTGTCACAGACGACGTTCTGTGCAGAGACGCCGGCGCCCGGCTGTAAGCCGTAGGTCACGATGCGGCGATCCAGCCCCTCGACGGCACGCAGGGCGTTGGGATCGTCGCGGTTGACGATGATGACGCCGTCTGGCGGCACGAGCGACGCGAAATGCCGGAAAGAGGCAATGATGTCGTCCATGCCGCTGAAAAAGTCCAGGTGATCGCGGTCAATGTTGAGAATGACGGCCGCGGTGGGGCAAAAGCTGTGATAGCTGTTTTTGTATTCGCACGCCTCGGCAATGAACAGATCGCGCCCGCCGATGCGCAGCGTCCCGCCGCCGATGGTCGAAAGCTCGCCGCCCACCATGACGGTGGGGTCGAGCCCCGCGTTTTGCGTCAGCGTTGCCACCATCGAAGTCGTCGAAGTCTTGCCGTGCGTGCCGGCAATACAGACGGCGCTGCGGTACCGGCCCATTAAAAGGCCCCACGCCTGCCCGCGCTCGACGACGGGCAGTCCCAAGCGGCGCGCGGCGACGATTTCGGGGTTCTGGTCTGAAACGGCCGCTGTGCGGATGACAGCGGCGGCGCCGTCGACATTTTCCGCACGCTGGCCGATAAAAATGCGGGCGCCCAGCTGCGCAAGACGATCGGTCGACGGGGACCGCTCGCGATCCGAACCCTGGACGCAGGCGCCCATGTCGAGCAGCAGCTCGGCCAGGGCGCGCATGGAAACGCCTCCGATCCCGCTGAGGTGGATGGGCTGTTTGGTCAGTATCAGTTCTTCAAGCCTGGATAAAGTCATCAGGACACCCCGCTTGTTTGTCAGTAATCAAAGCGCCTTGCGGCGCAAAAACCTATACTAGCTATTATACCGCAAAAATGGTAAAATATAAATAGTATAAATTGCGGACAGGTATCGCCGCAGGGAGGCAGCTATGGTAGTTCTTCTTTTAACCGTTTCAACCGGGTTCGGACATACGTCGACTGCGCTGTCCATCGAGCGCCGCTTGCAGGACAGGGGCGTCACGACCAAAATCGTCGACGTCTATCAGTATGCCAACAAGCTGATTTCGGAAACGCTGGACAAAAGCACGGCGCTTTACGCCAAATACACGCCCGAGGTCTACCGGCTTATTTATCAGTACCTGGATTCGGGGGCGCTGGACGACCGGTTTAACCTGATGAGTTTTATCAATGCGCTGTGCACCTTCCGGTTTGAACGGCTGATCCGCGAGCTGGATCCGGATTTTATTATCTGCACCCATGTGTTTGCGGCGCAGCTGGTGCACGAGCTTAAGAAAAAAGGGCGGTGCCGCGCCGAACTTCTCGGCATTTGTACCGATTACACCATTCATCCGTACTGGGAGACGCTGACGACGATGGATCATTTTATAACCGCCAGCGAATCGCTGACGTACCGCGCGGTTAAAAAGGGGATCCGGCGTGAGATCATCCACCCCTTTGGCATCCCGGTTCATCCGAAGTTTTACCGCCGCATCAGCCGGGAAGAGGCGCGCCGCCGCCTGGGGTACGACCAGGACAGCCGCGTCATTCTGCTCATGGGCGGCGGGCTGGGCTACGGCATGGTCGACGGGCAGGCGGGCCGTATTCTGTCAGTGCGTGAAAAGCTCGAGCTGGCCGTAGTCTGCGGGAACAACGGCAGGCAGCGATCCGAGTTTGAAAAAATCCGGGACAAAATGCCTTTTGCCAAAATCCATGTGTACGGCTTTGTCGACAACGTCAACGACATGATGGACGCCGCCGACCTGCTGGTGTCCAAGCCGGGCGGGCTGACCGTGACGGAAGCGCTGCTCAAAGGCCTGCCCATGGTGGTCATCAATCCCATTGCCGGGCATGAAGAGCGCAATCTTGAGTTTCTGCTCAACCAGGGCGCGTGCGTTCGCGCTGACAAAAACTTCCCGCTGGACGAGGCGGTGGCCATGCTGCTGTCTGACCGGCAGCGCGTCGAGGACATGAAGCGGCGCATTGCGTGCCTGGCCAAACCAAACGCCGGGCAGGATCTGGTAGATTTTATTATCCAGCGGCTGCAGCCGTCGGATCTGACGCTTTGACCAACAGGGCCTTTCTTTCATACCATATGGAAGAAAGGCTTTTTTTATTTTGTAAAGGGGTTGGTCGTTTGAAACGTTTTGCCGTTATCGGCGGCGACAGCCGCCAGGCCAGGCTGTGCGGGCTTTTGGCACAGGACGGGCACCAGGTCAGCGCATTCGCGCTGGAACGGTGCAGCCTGCCGCCGCAGGTCCGGCTGTGCGCATCGGCGCGCGAGGTGTGCAAAGAGGCGGACTGCGTGATTCTGCCCATGCCGCTGTCCCGCGGCCAGGAAATGCTCAACGCCCCGCTGGCGCGCGAAGCGCTGCCGGTCAGCGATGTTATTGCCGCCGTCGAAGCGGGGACGCTGGTCTGCGGCGGCGCGGTGGATCAGCCGACGCAGGAAGCTGCCGTGCGGCAGGGCGTCCGGCTTGTCGATTATTTTGAACGCGAAGAGCTGGCGGTACTCAACGCCGTTCCGACGGCCGAAGGCGCTATCCAAATCGCCATGCAGGAACTGCCGGTCACCATCAGCGGCAGCCGCTGCCTGGTCATCGGCAACGGCCGGATCGGCCAGGCGCTGCATGTCCGGCTGCGCGGCCTCAACGCCGACGTATCTGTCGCGGCGCGCAAAAAACAGGATTTGGCCCGGATAGCGGCGGCGGGCGGACGCCCGGTCAGAATAGCGGATCTGGAAGACGTGCTGGGGGGCTTTGACGTCATTTTCAACACAGCGCCTGCGCTGGTGCTTGGCAAGCCGCAGCTGCGGCGGGTGCGGAAAGACGCGCTCATCATCGATTTGGCGTCCCGGCCGGGCGGGGTGGACTTCGACCATGCGCGCCAGCTGGGCCTGCACGTCAACTGGGCGCTGTCGCTGCCCGGAAAGGTCGCGCCGCTGACGTCGGCCCGCATCATCCGCGATACCATTATCAATATCATGGAGGAGGAGGGCAAATGAAGGGAAAACGCATCGGTGTGTGCGTGACCGGCTCGTTCTGCACCTTTGCGCGTGCGCTCGACGTTGTGCGCGCGCTGTCGGAAAACAACGAAGTAACGGCCGTTTTGTCCCCGGCCAGCGCCACCCTGGACACCCGGTTTTTCAAGGCGGCAGATTTCCGTGCACAGGTCGAAGCAGTCACCGGCCGTCCCGCGATGACGAGCATTGTCGAAGCAGAGCGCATCGGGCCGGAAAAACTGTTCGACATTCTGCTCATTGCCCCGTGTACGGGCAATACGCTGGCAAAACTCCACTGGGGCGTCACGGACACGGCGGTTTTGATGGCGGCCAAAGCCCATGTGCGCAACGGCCGGCCGGTGGTCCTGGCCGTTTCAACCAACGACGCGCTGGGGACGGCGGCCCAGAACATCGGCGGGCTTTTAAACCGCCGTCTGGTCTATTTCGTCCCGTTCCGGCAGGACGATCCGGTCAAAAAGCCGAGATCCATGGTCGCTGATTTTTCACTGTGCGAAGCGGCGCTCGACAGCGCGATAGAGGGGGTGCAGCTGCAGCCCATCGTGTTTTGAATTGTCTTTTTGCCCGGCCTGCGGTATAATGGGGAAAAAGACGGAAGGATGGTCGGCATGAAAGTATTGATGCTCAACGGCAGCCCGCACGAGCACGGCTGTACCGATACCGCTCTGCGCGAAGTGGCGTCGGCGCTGGAAAAAGAAGGGGTTGAAAGCGAGATCCTCTGGGTCGGCAAGGGCCCGGTCCGCGACTGTACGGCCTGCGGGGCCTGCCGGAAGCTGGGCGGCCGGTGCGTCTTTGACGACCAGGTCAACGAAGCGCTGGAAAAGGCCGCCGCGGCAGACGGTTTTGTGTTCGGATCGCCGGTTTATTACGCCCACCCGTCCGGGGCGGCGCTTTCATTCCTTGACCGGCTGTTTTATGCAGCCGGCCCCGATGTATTCCGGCTGAAGCCGGGCGCGGCAGTCGTGTCTGCGCGCCGCGGCGGAACGACCGCATCACTGGACGCGCTGAACAAGTATTTTACCATTTCGCAGATGCCCGTCGTTTCAGCGCAGTACTGGAACATGGTTCACGGCAACTCGCCCGACGAGGTCCGCCAGGATCTTGAAGGGATGCAGATTATGCGCACGCTGGGCCGCAATATGGCGTGGCTTCTCAGGTGCATTGAGGCGGGGAAAGCGGCCGGCGTCCCCCTGCCGGAGCGCGAGCCGGCCCAGCGTACGAATTTTATCCGCTGAACAGGCGCCGTACAGACGGCTGAAAAGCGTGGGAAATGCGTTTCCCACGCTTTTGTCATCCGGCCCGAATTGCCGCAGGCAGGCCATACAGGCTTTTAACGGTCAAAGGGGCGGAGCATTTTCAAGACAAAAGGCTGGACGATTTCAAAAACCGAGCAGCCAGCGCAGCGGATGCCCGCCCGTTCCATCGCGGCTTTCTGCTTGTCGGTATGCCTTGTGTATGGGTATACGCCGAACAAAAACGGCAGAAAGGCGTATAAAAAACCCTGAATGTCGTCCGCGGACATGGACGGGAAGAATTTTTCCAGGCAGCGGACGAGGGCCCGGATGGCGGCGGCATACGCTTTTTTAAAGTCCACCAGGTTTTCAAGGCGGCTGCAGCATTCCATGTCATCAAGGTTCATGCTCATCAGCTTGAGCATACAGCCCCGCTTTTCCAGCGCGTGTGACAGCAGGGCGGCAAACTGTTCCGCCGGCATGGGCGCATCCCACCGCGCGATGGCGTCGAGATCCTCGCGCCACCGTTCGTGTTCGCGCCGAAGCAGCGCCAGAAAGATTTCTTCTTTGGTCTGAAAATAATTATAGATCGACGTCCGTGTAAAAGACGTTTTTTCCCCGATGTCGCGGATGGTGATGTCTTTAAAGCCCATCGTCTCGTACAGGGAGGCACAGGCGTCGATGATCTCTTCTTTTCGGTACTGCGTCAGCGCTTCCGATCCCTTTGGCATAACTTATCCATCCCTTTCAGGCCTGATCTTAAAGCAAACTCCAATCGGCTCTGAAACACATTATAGCCTTTTTCTGACACAGTGTCAATCGGCGGAGGGCGGACAAACGGCCTGCGCCGGGCATCAAAAAGCGGCGTGGCGCTTTGCCATGCCGCTTGGAAAACGGGGGAATATGCGGTTTATTCCTGTGCGTCTGCGGGCTCGTTGGTGCCGGGAGCGCCGCCGGATTTTTTGCGGCGCCGTCTGCGGCGGCGCTTTTTGGGCGCGTCCGCCGACTCGGTACGGACGCCGTCGCAGGAAAGCGTAACGACGAAGTCCTTGACAATGGGCGCTTCAAGCGCCAGCATGGCCCGCGCGCCGTCAGCCGGAACCAGAACGGTCGACGTTTCGCTGCCAATGGTGATCTTGCCGATGTCGGAGCGCTTGACCCGCCCTTCTTCGGTCAGGGCGGTGATGATGTGGTTGGGCGCAACGCCGTGTTCGCTGCCGACATCGAGCGTCAGCTCGACCAAATCGCCGCGGCTGTCCGCTTTTTTGCCGTCTGAAGCCGGCGCGCCGGAACGCCGGCGCGAACGGCCGGATCGTTCAGAACGCCGGTCAGAACCCTCTGACATGCCTTGCAGGGTGTCGGCTTCGGCATCTTCGAGCCCGGCAATGACAAAGGCGTCGAGCTGTGCGCCCGTGCTTTCGACAATGGCAGCCAGGTCGAAAAGCTCGCCGTGCCCGGCAACCAGGGTATAAGCCGCGCCCAGACGGCCGGCGCGGCCGGTGCGGCCGATGCGGTGGGTGTAATATTCCGTGTCCTGCGGCATGTCGTAGTTGATGATGGCTTCGACGCCGCTGGCGTCAATGCCGCGCGCAGCCACGTCGGTGGCGATGAGCACGTTGACCTTGCCCGCTTTGAAATCCTGCATGATCTTGGTGCGCGCCGACTGGCGCATGTCGCCGTGCAGGGCGGTGGCCAGCAGGCCCCGGCGGCGCAGGCTGGCCGTCAGAACGTCGACCATGCGCTTGGTGTTGCAGAAGATAAGGGCGCGGGTGATGTCTTCCATTTCAAACAGACGGATAACGGCGCTCATCTTGCGCTTGACAGGGACTTCGCAGTAATACTGCGAAATCAGGTGAAAAGCCGTCTGGCCGTCGTCGCCTTCGATGAACAGCGGATCGCGCAGGAAGCGCTCGGTCAGGCGCAGGATGGCGGTCGGCATGGTGGCGGAAAACAAAAGGGTCTGCCGGTTTTTGGGCGTACGTCGCAGGATGGCCTTCATGTCGTCGAGAAATCCCATATCGAGCATTTCGTCGGCCTCGTCAAGCACAACCATTTTGACATGGTCAAGCGTCATCGTCCCTCGGTGCAGGTGATCGATGACGCGGCCCGGCGTACCCACGACGACTTCGGCATACTTGAGATCGTTGATTTGGCTGATGATCGACGCGCCGCCGTAAACAGGCACCACGCACAGCTCTTTATAGCGGGAAAATTTCTGCATTTCTTCGCAGACCTGCAAAGCCAGCTCGCGCGTGGGCAGCAGGATGAGCACCTGCGGGCCGGCCTGCCCGCTTTCACAGAGCTCGACGGCAGGCAGGCCGAACGCCGCCGTCTTGCCGGTGCCGGTGCTGGAACGGCCGATGACGTCGCGCTTGTCAAGCACGGCGGGAATGGCTTTTTGCTGGATTTCTGTCATCTGGGTAAAGCCCATGTCCTCGACAGCCCGGAGCACTTCGGGCGACAGAGGGAGAGCGGCAAAGGAAGAACTGTCCATTCGATCCCACTTTCTCATGAAAAAAGACAAGGAAATCTCATCCCTGCCTTTTTCCGCTGTTTTACAAGATTTCTGCCCATATTATATCATACCCTCGCGCGGAACACAATATTGCCGCGCGGGAAAATACACGTCGCCCCGCGGCACAAACCGCCGCGGGGCGTCATAGTCTGGAACGGAAACGCGCATTGGGGGTGAACGGATGGATCGGTATACCCAATCCAGGTTCAGGCGCAAAGCGCCGGTGTGGGCGGCGGCTGCGGCGATCCTGGCGCTGCTGCTTTTACAACCCGCCGCGGAAAAACACGCGCCGTGGGGCGGGGACGCCGCCGCGGCACAGGACGCCGGACGGCAGGGGGAATCGCTTTATCAGTCCTGATCCAGCTTTTGCAAAATGGCGATCAGCGCGTCGAACTTCGAAGGTTCCGGCAGGCGCAGGCGTGCGGTATTGCGGCCCAGCGACAGGAAGTCGCCGCCTGAAACGACGCTGACCCCTTCGCGCGCGAAAAGCTGCTGCAAATCGCAGCCCGCGTCCTCGTGTTCGAGCAGGCAGATGGGGACGGTGTCGCAGGACGGCGCCATGCGGAGCCGGCGGCCGATGGCTTTGCGCATGGCCGTTTTGCGCGCCGCAATGCTCTGCCGGCAGGCAGGGAGAAAAGATTTGTCAGACATGGCGGCCTGGCAGACCATGCGGGCGGGTTCAGAGACGGCATAGGGGTTGGACAGCTTTTCAAAGGCTTTGATCAGTTCGCAGGAAGCCGCCAGGTACCCTGCGCGCAGGCCGGCCAGCCCCCAGCCCTTGGAAAAGGTGCGCGGCACAATCAGGTTGTCGTATTCGCCCAGCAGCGAAACGGCCGAGTTTTCCGGCTCCATGAACTCGCCGTACGCCTCGTCAATAATGACGCAGACCCCCAGCTTGCGCGCGGCGTCGGCAATGGCGCGCAGATCGTCAAGAGGAAAGACCTGTCCGGTCGGATTGTTGGGGTTGTCGATGTAGACCAGGCTGAAGCTGTCGTCCAGCGCGTCCAGAATGGCGGCACAGTCAAAAGACCAGCCGCGGCCGGCGCACAGGGGGACGGCACGGTAATCGTAGCCGAGCACGCGGGCGTTGGACATGTAGTCGGAAAACTGCGGGCAAATCCCCAGTACTTTTGCACCTTCGCGCAGGAACGCGGCGTTGATCACATAAATGGCGTTCATTGAGCCGGAGGACAGCAGGATGTTCCGTTCGGTCAGGCCGTTGCCCAGATATTGGCAGATAGCCGTTTTGAGCCCGCTGTCGTGCGGGTACAGGTTGGCCTGGGAAGCGCTGACGCGTGAAAGGGCTTTTTGGGCGGCGTCCGGCATGAAAAACGGATTGGACCCGGCGCTGCAATCGATGTCAGGCTGCCAATGATGCCCTCCGTCGTCTTTGGCATAGCTGATTTTGTCCTGGCTGACCAGGCTTTCACGGAGTTTGTACTGCATGGAACTTCCCTCGATTCTCTTGGTTTTTACCAGTTTATCAGAAAAATTCGCCCGCGTCCAGTGCTTGACAGCTTGCCGTCATGCCGCTACAATAAAACGGGTGATAGAATGAAGGTCAATATTTATGAGCTGCTGGAAGGGGCCGGACTGGCCCGCGGCGCAGTGGTAATCATTGATGTGTTCCGCGCTTTTACCATGGAAAGTTATGCGTTCAGCCGGGGCGCAGCGCGTATTTATCCGGTCGGGGACATCGGCGAGGCTTACCGCCGCAAAGAAGAAACGCCGGATATTATGCTGGCCGGTGAACGCGGCGGCGTTAAACAGCCAGGTTTTGACTTCGGCAATTCGCCGTTCGAGGTCATGCAGGCTGATTTGCGGGGCAAAACGCTGGTTCATACGACGAGCGCCGGCACCCAGGGCGTAGCGGCGGCCATCGGGCACGCCGATGAGCTGCTGCTCGGCGCGCTGGTCAACGCCGGCGCGACGGCGCGCTACCTGCGCGCCAAAAAAACCTCTGAGGTCAGCCTGGTTGCCATGGGACTGGCCGGCGTCACGCCGACGGCCGAAGACCGTCTGTGTGCGGAATACATCCGTGCGCTGCTGCTCGGGCAGCCGTTTAACCGTGAAGGTGCGATCGAACAGCTCCGATCGACCGACGGCGCCCGCTTTTTCCGCGCCGAGAGCCAGGATTCGGCGCCAGAGCAGGATTTCTGGCTGTCAGTCGAGTTTGATCGCTTTGATTTTGCGCTGCCCGTCCGCCGCGACGAACAGGGGCGCATTTATACGCAGCCCGTCCCCATGCCGGAATAAGGGCCTGCTTTGTGCAATGTGGCGAAGCCGCACCGAAGGGTGCGGCTTTTTTTCTGTCAAAGTAGAGAAATTATGCCGGCTCAGTTTTTTTTCTTGATTTTGGCGGATAAAAGTGTATAATTATTTATAATTACGATAATTTATTCATTAAAAGGAGAACGTCATGCATAAGGTCTTTATCCACGGCGCGTCCGGTACGACTGGCCTGAAACTGAAAGAAAGGCTGGAGCAGCGACGAGATATCGAGCTGCTGCTGCTGGGTGAGGACGATCGCAGGGATCGCGGGAAAATCCGCGAAATGCTGCATACCAGCGACATCGCCTTTTTGTGCCTGCCGGACGACGCGGCGCGCGAGGCCGTGGCGCTGGCCGAGGGCAGCGCGGTGCGTATCATTGACGCTTCGACGGCCCACCGCACCCTGCCCGGCTGGGCCTATGGGTTTCCTGAACTGTCAGAGGCGCACAGAAAAGCCATTGCCGGCGGCAGCCGCGTCGCTGTACCCGGGTGCCATGCAAGCGGGCTGATTGCGCTGATCTATCCGCTCATTCAGGCCGGCCTGCTGCCGGCCGGCTATCCCGTCGTCTGTCATTCGGTCACAGGTTACAGCGGGGGCGGCAAAAAAATGATCGCGCAGTATGAAGCGCCGGATGCTGTGGGGCTGCAAAGCCCGCGCCAGTACGCGCTGGGGCAGAACCATAAACACCTGCCGGAAATGCAGGCCGTGACAGGGCTGGCCTTCCCGCCGGTTTTTAACCCCATTGTCAGCAACTTTTTCAGCGGTATGTGCGTGACAGTGCCGCTGCACACGCGGCTGATGTCGGCGGGCGCTGTGCCGGAACGGATTTATCAGGTCATGCAGTCGGCTTATGGCGGTTCCAGATTTTTGAATGTGCTGCCGCTTGGAGGCGGCGAGGCGCTGGCAGACGGCTTTTTGCCTGCGGATACGCTGTGCGGTACCAATCAGATGAATATCCTTGTTGCAGGAAACGACGACAGGGTGCTGCTGGCAGCGCAGTTTGACAATCTTGGCAAGGGCGCGAGCGGGGCTGCCGTGCAGTGTATGAACATCATGCTGGGCCTGGACGAAGCCGCCGGCCTGGCGTAGCGCTGCCAATACACAGGAAAGGTGAAAATTTATGCATCCAGTTCAGAAAATAACAGGCGGCGTCTGCGCTCCGCTGGGCTTTCAGGCGGCTGGCGTGCGCTGCGGCGTCAAGCCGGGCGGCGCCAAAGAAGACCTCGCGCTGATTTACAGCCGGACGCCGGCCGCGGCGGCCTGTGTCTATACGCTTAACAAGGTACAGGGCGCGCCCATTGCCGTCACGAAACGGCACGTTGCCGACGGCGCGGCACAGGCTGTTGTCTGCAACAGCGGCAACGCCAACACCTGCAATGCCGACGGCGAACAAAAGGCCCTGCAAATGTGCCGGAGCGCGGCGCAGCATCTCGGCCTGCTGCCGCAGGATGTCATTGTGGCTTCGACCGGCGTCATCGGGCAGCCGCTGCCCATCGAACCGATTGTGAAGGCAATGCCGGCGCTGTGCGGCGCGCTTTCGCAAAGCGGCAGCACCGCCGCGGTCCGCGCCATCATGACGACCGATACTGCGGTCAAAGAGACGGCAGTCAGCTTTGCGCTCGGCGGAAAGACCTGCCGCATGGGCGGTATTGCCAAAGGGTCGGGCATGATTCACCCCAACATGGCCACCATGTTGTGCTTTATCACAACCGACGCCTGCATCAGCCGGGCCATGCTGCAAAAGGCGCTGTCCGACGTGGTGCAGGACACCTTTAACATGATTTCGGTCGACGGCGATACATCGACCAATGACATGGTCGCGGTTTTGGCCAACGGCGAGGCGGGAAACCCTGTGGTTTCCGGCCCGGGCGATGACTTTGAAGCGTTTCACGACGCGCTGTGCGCCGTCATGACAGACCTCTGCCGGGCCATCGCGGCCGACGGCGAGGGCGCTACTAAGCTGCTGACCTGCCAGGTGCAGGGCGCACCCGGTAAAGAGGCGGCCAGGGCTGTGGCAAAATCGGTCATTACGTCCAGCCTGTTCAAGGCGGCGATGTTCGGCGCCGACGCCAATTGGGGCCGGATTCTGTGCGCCATCGGCTATGCGCCGGCAGACCTTGACATCAGCCTGGTTTCAGTCGACTTCAGTTCGGCAGCCGGTACCGTCGCTGTCTGCCGCAAGGGCAGCGGGGTGCCCTTTGACGAACAGAAGGCGCGCGCAATCCTGCTGGAAAAAGAGATCGTCATTGACATCAACCTGCATGACGGCTTGGAAAGCGCAACCGCCTGGGGCTGCGACCTGACCTATGACTATGTGAAAATCAACGGAGATTACCGGACATAAGGAGGAAATTGACATGAATATCACCCATGAAGAGCGTGCGCAGGTGCTCATTCAGGCCCTGCCGTATATCAAGGAATACACCGACAAGGTCGTTGTTATCAAATACGGCGGCAACGCCATGATCGACCCCGGCCTGACAGCCGACGTCATGAGCGACCTTGTGCTTTTGTCGCTGGTCGGCGTTAAGGTCGTGCTGGTGCACGGCGGCGGCCCTGACGTTTCAAGCGTCATGATGCGCATGGGAAAAACGCCCAGGTTTGTCGACGGCCTGCGCCAGACCGACGCCGAAACCGCTGAAATCGCACAGATGGTGCTGGCCGGCAAGACCAACAAGGACCTGGTCAAGCTGCTGCAAAGCTGCGGGGGAAAGGCCATCGGCCTGTGCGGAATCGACGGCGGCATGCTGCAGGCGGAAAAACTGAAAGGCGAAGTCGACCTCGGGTTTGTCGGCGACGTCAAATGCGTCAACATCCAGCCGGTGCGCGATGTGATCGACGCCGGGTATATCCCGGTCATTGCGACGGTCGGGGTCGACGAACAGATGAATACCTACAACATCAACGCCGACACGGCGGCGGCTGCCATCGCCGCGGCGCTCAAGGCGGAAAATATCATCCTGATGACCGATGTGCGCGGCCTGCTTGAAAAGCCCGAAGACGAAAGCACCCTGATCCCTGTGGTCAATGTCAGCGATGTGCCGCATTTGATTCACAAAGGCATTATCAGGGGCGGAATGATTCCCAAATGCCGCTGCTGTGCCGAAGCGGTGCGCCGCGGCGTGCAAAAGGCCTTTATCATCGACGGCCGCATTCAGCATTCGGTTTTGATTGAGATGCTTTCTGACAAAGGCATCGGTACCATGTTCATCTGAGGAGGCAGGCCATGTTGACACAAAAGGAAGTTCAGCAGCTGGACGAACAGTACATCGCCCATACTTATGCGCGCTACGCCATGCCACTGGCGCAGGGCAGCGGATCGCAGTGCCGCGATTTTAACGGGAAAACCTATATTGATTTTGGCAGCGGCATCGGCGTCAACTCCCTCGGGTTCTGCGACCCTGCCTGGGCGCAGGCCGTTGCAGAGCAGGCCCGAACCCTCAGCCACTGTTCCAATTACTTTGCAACCGAGCCGTGCGTGCTTCTGGCGCAGGAGGTTTGCAGGCGCACCGGCATGAGCAAGGTCTTTTTTGCCAATTCAGGCGCCGAGGCCAACGAGGGCGCCATTAAAGCGGCGCGCAAGTACGCGTCGCAAAAGGGCAAAACGGGCGGGAAAATCGTCACGCTGGTCAACTCTTTCCACGGCCGTACCATGACGACGCTGACCGCCACAGGACAAAAAGAAATGCATGTGGACTTTGACCCCTTCATGCCCGGCTTTGACTACGCCCAGGCCGGCAACCTTGAAGACACCCTGCAAAAGCTTGACGGCGCTGTTGCCGTGATGATGGAGATGATTCAGGGCGAAGGCGGCGTCAACATGCTGGAAAAAGAATATGTCGCCGCGGTAGCCGGCTACTGCCATGCACACGATATTCTCATCATCGACGACGAGGTCCAGACCGGCGCAGGGCGGACAGGAGCCTTTTTGTGCTGCGAACATTACGGGCTGCGTCCCGACATTGTCACAATGGCCAAAGGGCTGGGCGGCGGGCTGCCCATCGGCGCCGTACTGCTGTCGGAAAAGGTGCAGGGCGTCTTTTCGCCGGGGTCGCACGGGTCGACCTTTGGCGGCAACCCCATTGTCTGCGCCGGCGCGCTGGCCGTGCTGAAGCAGATGGACGCCGCCTTTATGCAGGCTGTGGCGGACAAGGGCGCAATGATGAAAAAAGCCCTGCTCGGTATGCCGGGTGTGGCGGCGGTCAGCGGCTGCGGGCTGATGATTGGCATTTCGCTGGCGCAGGGGACGGCAAAGGAAGCGGCGGCCAAATGTCTGGAAAAGGGGCTGATTGTGCTGACGGCCAAAGACAAGCTCCGTCTGCTGCCGCCGCTCAATATCGCACAGGAGCACATCGATGCCGGGCTGGCGATTTTGGGTCAGGTGCTGGCCGAGCTGGCCTGACCGGGAAAAGGAGAAGACAAAATGAAGCATCTGTTAAAAATGGCCGACCTTTCGGCCAAAGAGATTATCGAAATCCTCAACATGGCTGACCAGCTCAAATATGAGACGCGGCACGGGATTCCGCACCCCGTTTTGCAGGGCAAGACGCTAGGCATGATTTTTCAAAAGGCGTCGACCCGCACCCGCGTTTCGTTCGAAGTCGGCATGTACCAGCTGGGGGGCAACGCCCTGTTTCTAAGCGCCCGCGATTTGCAAATCGGCCGCGGCGAGCCGGCGTCGGACACGGCGCGCGTGCTGTCGCGGTATCTCGACGGCATTATGATCCGCACCTTTGAACAGAAGGAAGTCGAAACGCTGGCTGAATACGGCTCGATCCCCATTATCAACGGCCTGACCGACTACTGCCACCCCTGCCAGGTGCTGGCCGACCTGATGACCATCCGCGAGTTCAAAAGCGGGTTTGACGGCCTCAAGCTGTGCTACATCGGCGACGGCAACAACATGGCCAATTCGCTCATTGTCGGCGCGCTCAAGGTCGGCATGGAGGTTTCGATCGCAACGCCTGCGACCGACAAGCCGCATCCCGACGTCATGGCGTTTGCCGAGCAGCACGACACCTTCCGCTGGACGGAAAGCGTTGAAGAAGCGGCGCAGGGCGCCGACGTGCTTTTGACTGACGTCTGGGCGTCTATGGGACAGGAAAACGAAAGCGCCCTGCGCGCCAAACGGTTCAGCGGGTACCAGATTAACGCCGGGCTGATGGAAAAGGCCAACCCGGGCTGTATGGTCATGCACTGCCTGCCCGCACACCTGGGCGAAGAGATCACCAAAGACGTCTTTGACGCGCACGCCGACGAGATTTTTGAAGAAGCGGAAAACCGCCTGCACGCCCAGAAGGCTGTGCTTGTCCGCCTGCTCGGCGGCAAGACGACACTGAAATAAGGGATCTGCCCCCAAAAACAAACCCCCTTCGGTGCTCCGAAGGGGGTTTTAACATTTGTCAGGCCAGTTTGAAGGCTTTGTCGACGGCCAGCGAACAGACGACGCCGTGCGCGTCGGTCTTGAGGCCGTGGTTTAAGTTGATGGCTTCCATCATCTGGTTGCGCAGATCGTTGGGCACCAGAATGGCGACGACCTCTTTTTCCGCCTGGATTGTGATGCCGTAAAACTGGGCGAGCTGTTCGTTGCTGGCCCAGCGGGCCCGGATTACCGTGCCGCCCGAAGCGCCCTTTTTCTTGGCCGTTTCCATGACGGCGTCTGTGTAACCCTGGTTGACAGAAACAAGGATCAGGCTGTTTTTGCTTTCAGGTTTCATGCTATCCTCCATCCTTTCTGCGGGGCCGGCCGACGACAATATCCCGGCTGCGGCCAGCGAGCTGATGCCGGTCAAGGGCAGGGAAAAGACCAGTCCGCGGCCTTTGCCCCGGCCACCGCTGCCCAGCGAATCGCTCAGCTCATACAGCGTGCGGTCGACAATGTCACTGGGCCCGATGCTGAGCAGCACGTCTTTTTCCGCAGTCCCCAGGCCCAGCATATCCATCATGTCCGAAGTCGCCGTGCCTTCTCCGACACACTGATGGTGAAAAACGATCTGCTTACCGGTTAAAAGGCGAACAAAGGCGTTGCCCTGCCCGCGTCCCAAAATGGAAACGATCATTTTCATGGGCCGCACGGCACGGTCACTCATGAGACAGCCCCTCCTTCGTCATCAAAATACACGATGCAGTCTTCAAGCTGCGAAAGCTTCTGAACCATTGTGCGCTTGGCGGCGCGCTTTTTGACCTCGGCATGGAAACCGATCAGCTGAATGGTGATGAGCGGCGTCATGGCGACCATGGCCACAATGCCGAACGCATCGGTCATCAGGTTGCCGCCGATCGCCGTACAGGCGCCCATGGCGAGAGGCAGCAGAAAAGTGGCGGTCATCGGGCCGCTGGCTACGCCGCCCGAGTCAAAGGCGATACCGGTGTAAATGGGCGGGACGCAGAAACTGAGCAGCAGGGAAAGGGCGTAGCCCGGGATGAGGAACCAGACAATGGAAACACCGGTCAGGATACGCAGCATGGCGATGCCGACCGAGACGGAAACGCCGATGGACAGGCCGTGGCCGATGGTTTTTTGCGTGATGGCGCCGTTGGATACTTCTTCAACCTGTTTTTTCAGCACATGGACGGCCGGCTCGGCTGCGACGATAAAATAGCCGACGACCATGCCGACAGGAACGAGCAGCCAGCGGAAGGCCTGCGCGGCCATGGACTGGCCAATCAGGCTGCCGGCGGGCATAAAACCGACATTGGCGCCGGTCAGAAAAAGAACCAGCCCCAGATAGGTGAAAACAAAACCGCTGACAATGCGCAGGATCTGCCGGCCGTGGTAGCGGCGGGTCAGCAGCTGGAAGCCGACAAACACGGCAAAAATAGGCAGAAGCGACACCGCGATTTCAGACGCATAATCGGGCAGCGCTTCGGCGAAAAACCGCACGGCGTCGCGCGTTGTGGCCGGCATGGGTACGACGCTCTGCGCGGCGTCGACATCAGGGGTGTAAAAAAGCCCGAGCAGCAGAACAGACAAAATGGGCCCGACGCTGCACAGCGCGACAAGGCCGAAGCTGTCGTCGCCTGAGTTTTTGTCGCTTCGCAGCGTCGCAAGGCCGATGCCGAGCGCCATGATAAAGGGGACGGTCATGGGCCCGGTAGTGACGCCGCCCGAGTCAAAAGCGGCCGGGATAAAGTCGTTGGGCGCGAAATAGGCCAGCGTGAACACGGCAATATAAAATACAAGCAGCAGGCGGTTGAGCGGGATGCGGAATAAAATGCGCAGCATGGCGACGACCAGGAAAAGGCCGACGCCCGCGGCAACAGCCAGGATGATGACCGGGTTGGGAATACCGGGGATTTGCGTGGCCAGCACCTGAAGGTCAGGCTCGGCCACCGTGATGAGCACACCGACAAGCAGGCAGGTCAAAAGAGGGAAAATAATATGCCGGCGCGTTTTGCTCATTTGTACGCCGATGCCTTCGCCCAGAGGGATCATGGACATGTCGGCGCCCAGAGTGAAAAGCCCCATGCCGAAAATCAGCAAAATGGCGCCGAAAACGAACAGCACCATGACACCGGCATCCAGAGGGGCGACGGAAATGCTGAGCAGCAGGACAATGGCGGTGATGGGCAGAACAGATGTTACAGATTCCTGAAGTTTTTCTTTCAGCTGCCGATTCATTCTGTCTCCTTTCGTCAGGCCCGCCGTCCGGCGGACCCGGTGTTTTGTGCCAGGCAGCCGTGCGGCATGCCGGAATGTTGTCAGTACCCGATGACGATGCCCCCGTCGTTGGCATACACCGTGCTCAGACCGCCGGTGGCAACGACCAGAACGTCGCGGATGACCTTGGAACCGCGCAGGATGGCGTTTTTCAATTCCTGCGCGCGATCGGGGCAGTTGCAGTGGGCGATGACCACCGTATCGCGCGCGGGCACGGCTGCGGCGGCATGGCGGGCGGTCTCAACGACCAGATCCCCCAGCCGGCGCATGGCGTTCTGCGTGCCGCGGATTTTTTCGAGCAGCACAATACTGCCCGCGCCGTCTTCGCCCATGATGGGCCGCATGTGCAGAATGGACGCCAGCTGCCCGACCAGGCGGTTGATCCGCCCGGTTTTGACCAGGTTGTCGAGCGATTGCAGGACAAAAAAGGTCTTCATGTCGTCCGCAAGCTTTTCCGCGCGTACGACCAGTTCTGAAAAACCCATGCCGCCGCGGATCAGCCGCAGCAGGTTATGGACAAGCAGCACCTCGCCGGCGCTGGCGCTCTGCGAATCGAGCACATGGACGCGCCCGGCGCCGCGCTTGAGCTCGGCCCCCGCCTTGGCGCTCTGGTACGACCCGCTCAGCTTGGAGGACAGCGTGACGACGATGACGTCGTCATCGCCGCTCATGGCGTCGGCATAGTCGGCCGGCGAGGGGCAGGCTGTCGCAGGGCTTGACGGGCAGTTCCGCATGGCGCTGATCAGTTCGGGAATGTCGATGCTGCCGTCGTCGACATACGTCTTATCCCCCACCGTGATTTTCAGGGGGATCAGCCGGACGCCCCAGTCATTTTTTTCAAACCCGGGGAGATCGCAGCAGCTGTCGGCCAGGATTTTGATACCCATAGTTTACTCCTTTTGTCCATCTGGTATTTCAACCAGGTACTTTGTCAGGTTGCGGATGCCGTGCAGCAGCGCCTGCTGCTCGTCGGCCGAAAGCCCGCCGAGCATGACGTCGATCAGTTCGCGCTGAAAGGCATCGTGATAATGATAAGCCACCAGGCCGCTCGGGGTCAGGCTGATCCGCACGGTGCGCTTGTCCTGCGGATCGCGCTGGCGCACGATCAGTTCCTTGCGCTCGAGCTTGTCGCACGCGACCGTCAGCGTGGCCAGCGTAATGCCGAGCGCCCGGGCGACGCTGCCCATTTTTTCAGATCCGCCGGGCCCGATTTTATCGATAATCCGGATTTCGGGCGGCGTGACGTGGACGTTCAGGCCGGTCGAAATGGCGTTTTCTTCCATACGTGCGATCCGCAGGGTAAAAGCGGACAAAAACTCGCGGATCTCGTCAGGAACCTGCAAATGGGTTCACCTCCGCTTCATGTTTAGGGAAGCTAAATGTTTACTTATCTAAATATACCATCTTTTGCCGTGATATGCAACAAAAAATAACGGCCGCGGAAGCAAAAAAATGTTGACATTTATAGACAAATGATTTATGCTGTAAATAGTTAAATTTTTGTGAAGTATTTCCATAAAAGTTACTTTTGACCATCAACAGACAAGCAGGCCGGCATTGTGTTTCCAGCCTTTCGGGCCTGGCGCACACCTGGTTTATGGCGCGCGCCGGAGGAAAGGTGGTATAGAACACAGTAAAAAAAGGAGATGAAGCCGCATGAAACTACGTTTGACTGCACTGATGATTGCTGTCCTCATGTTCGGCAGCCTGCTTGCGGGCTGCGGCGAACAGGCCGGGGAAGGCGAAGGGGGCGAGAAGGTCTTTACCGTCGCCACCAACATGAACCTGTCGACAATGGCGCCCTGGCAATCTTCGACCGACGGCGACTACTACATTTTCTATCAGGTTTACAGCCGCCTGGTCGAAACCGATTTTAAAGGCAACTACTACCCCGATCTGGCCGAAAGCTGGGAAAGCTCGGAAGACGGAAAGACATGGACCTTTCATCTGACCGAAAACTTTTACTGGCAGCGCGGCAACGATCTGTTCGGCGACGAGCTGGTCGAAGTCACGGCCGACGACGTCAAGTATTCGCTGGAATATGAAATGAACCCTGACAACGCCTGTACGAGCCTTCAGGATTTAACGTCGACTATTGAAAGCATCACCGTCGTCGACGACAAGACCATCCAGATCAAGACCTTTGACGTCGACGGGCTCTTCCTTTATAAAATGAGCAAAATCATCATCCAGCCGCAGAAGGCCGGCGAGGTGGGCTGGGATCTGACCGAGCAGCCCGTCGGTTCAGGCCCGTTCAAGTGGGAAAGCAACATTGTCGACACTGAGGTCGTGCTTGTTAAAAATGAAGACTACTTCATCGAGCCCAACCTGGACAAAGTGGTCTTTAAGTTTATCACTGAAAACTCGGTCGCCGCGATCGCCCTTGCCAATGAAGAGGTCGATCACGTCACGACGTTTGCCTACACAGAAATCGAGACCATTGAAAGCAACGACGCTCTTGAGGTCCGGCCCAACGGTTCTTCCTGCCGCTGGGTTGCGATGAACATTTCTGAGGACCTGTTCTCTGACGTCCGCGTCCGCCGCGCCATCGCGTCGTTTGTCGACATGGACGCGCTGGTTGCCGCCGTTTATCCTGACGACGGAACGGGCGTTGTGCAGGCGGTGCGCGCTTACGGGCAGATCCCGCCCGAACTGCCCGGCGGCGATCAGGAACGAATGAAAGCGGTTACGCCGGCTTATGACCCCGAAGCGGGCCACGCTTTGATGGAAGAAGCGGGGTGGACGCGCAACGAAAACGGCATTTACGAAAAAGACGGGCAGGAGTTTGCGTTTGACCTGCAGGTCGGCACCAACGACCCGGTGCGCGTCAACTGCGCGGTCGTCATCAGCGGTATGCTGAACGAGCAGGGCTTTAACTGCACCTCGAAGTCGGTGGAATGGGGCACCCACCTGGCCGACACCGAAGCGGGCAACTGCCTGATGTGGATCATGGGCGGGTTCGGCGGCATCGACGGCGCCATGCAGGTGATGCACACCAGCACCACCGGATCGTTTGATCCCAACCCCGGCTATTCCAACGCCGAAGTCGACGCCCTGCTGGAAGAGGCATGGCGTACGGTCGACGACGCCGAACGCGCAGAGCTGCTCGCCCAGGCGCAGGAAATCTGGCTGTATGACACGGTGTACCTGCCCATGTACTTCAGCTATTCGTTCACCGCCACCAACAGCCGCGTGGTCGACTTTTATGTGGACAACGAATACGCCGGTGTGGACGACGTCGAGTTTAACCTCACTTCGCGTATGCGCAACGTGGACATTGCCGAATCTTAAAGCAAAAGTTTTGATGCTCTGAAACGATCTTTGAACGCAGGATTTTTATTTTCTCACGCACAGATAAACGAGGCAGCATTGTGTTTCCGGCCTTTCCGGCCTGACGCTTTGTGAACCCGGGTCATCATGCGTCAGGATGGAAAGGTGGTATAGAAAAATATGAAAAAGAGGAGATGAAACCGCATGAAAGTACGTTTGACTGCGCTGATGATCGCTGTCCTCATGCTCGGCGGCTGCCTGCTCACAGGCTGCGGAGAGCAGGCCGGTGAAAGCGGCAGCGGGGAAGAAAAGGTCTTTACGGTCGCCAGCAACTTGAACCTGACGACAATGGCACCTTGGCAGTCGACCACTGACGGTGACTACTATATCTTTTACCAGATTTACAGCCGCCTGGTGGAAACCGACTATAAAGGCAATTACTACCCCGACCTGGCGGAAAGCTGGGAAAGTACCGAAGACGGAATGACATGGACCTTTCATCTGACCGAAAACTTTTACTGGCAGCGTGGCAATGATCTGTTCGGCGACGAGCTGGTTGAAGTCACGGCAGACGACGTTAAATACTCCCTTGAGTATGTTATGAACCCTGACAATGCCTGTACCCGTCTGCAGGACCTGACGTCGACGATTGAAAGCATCACGGTTGTCGACGACAAGACCATCCAGATCAAAACCTTTGACGTCGACGGCCTTTTCCTCTACAAAATGAGCACCATTATGATTATCCCGCAGAAAGCCGCCGAAGAAGGCTGGGATTTGACGGAGCAACCTGTTGGTTCGGGCCCGTTTAAGTGGGAAAGCAATATTGTTGACACCGAAGTTGTGCTTGTTAAGAATGAAGACTATTTCATCGAGCCCAATCTTGATAAAGTCGTCTTTAAGTTCATCACCGAAAGCTCGGTTGCCGCAATCGCTCTCGCCAACGAAGAAGTTGACCATATTACATCCTTTGCCTACACTGAAATCGAGACCATTCAGGGCAACGAAAACCTTGAGGTTCAAACCAATGGTTCGATGTGTAACTGGATTGCTATCAATGTAACACGCAGCCTGTTCGAAGATGTGCGCGTTCGCCGCGCCATTGCATCCTTTATTGATATGGACGCACTGGTGGCTGCCGTTTATCCTGACGACGGCACAGGCGTTGTGCAGGCGATCCGCGCTTACGGGCAGATCCCGCCCGACCTGCCCGGCAGCGATCAGGAACGTATGAAAGCGGTCACGCCGCCCTACGATCCCGAAGCGGGCCACGCTTTGATGGAAGAAGCCGGCTGGACGCGCAACGCCAACGGCATCTATGAAAAAGATGGCCAGCAGTTTACATTTGACTTGCAGGTGGGCACTACCAACCCGGTGCGCGTCAACTGTGCCGTTGTTGTTAGCGGAATGTTGAACGAGCAGGGCCTTAACTGCTCTTCAAAGTCAGTTGAATGGGGCACTCATTTGGCCGATGCCAGCGCAGGCAACTGCGATATGTACATTGTCGGCGGCTATGCAGGCGTCGACGGCGCCATGCAGGTGATGCATACCGATTCGACCGGATCGTTCAGCCCCAACCCCGGTTACTCCAATGCCGAGGTCGACGCCCTGCTGGAAGAAGCATGGCGCACGGTCGACGACGCTGCGCGCGAGGAGCTGATTACCGAAGCGCAGGAGATCTGGCTGTATGACACGGTGTACCTGCCCATGTACTTCAGCTATTCGTTCACCGCCACCAACAACCGGGTG
>CALWJQ010000097.1 GCA_944381055.1 uncultured Clostridia bacterium
GCTATGATCTTTCCATGTACAGCATCGCCTACACCTCTAACGCCATCGGCAGTTTTAACTTTGCCCGCTACCAGAACCCCGAAGTCGACTCGCTGTTCAGCGAAGCGCTGGGCATCGTGGATACGGATGAGCGCAACGCCGTGTACAAGCAGATCCTGGACATTATTCAGGACGACGCGGTCTATGTCCCCATTTTCTACCCCGCCACGGGCAGCGCCGCAAACCCGGATCTCAACTATAATCTTGAGCGCGGCAACGTTTATTACGACTGGAGCTGGAAATAAGTACACAAGGGGTGCGGCCGCACGGCCGCACCCCTTGTGATTTCAGCTTGAAAAAAGCACCGTGCTCGTGTAAGATAGGGAATGGATTTTTATCAACTCCCGGGAGGATTCTCTGGTATGGACCTGCTCGCCGCCTTTTGTTTATTTCTGGCCGCCATGACGGCCTGTCTGTGCGCAGACGTTCCCATGTTTGCCGCGCTGCTCGTCGGGCTCGCCTGTTTTTCCGCTGTGGCGCTGCGCCGCGGTTTTACGCTGCGCGAAATTCTAAAAATGATCGCTGGCAGCACGAAAAAGTCGCTCATTGTCGTCCGCGTCCTGCTTTTGATCGGACTGGTCACCGCGCTGTGGCGTTCGAGCGGGACCATCGCCTTTTTCGTCTACTACGGCATCCAGCTGATCACGCCGTCGCTGTTTATTCTGATCACCTTTTTGCTGTCGTCCGTGCTGTCTTACGCGCTGGGCACCAGCTTTGGCGTGGCCGGCACGGCGGGCGTCATTTTCATGACCCTGGCGCGCAGCGGTGGCGTCAACGAACTGATGACGGCGGGCGCCGTCATTTCAGGTGCTTATTTCGGCGACCGCTGCGCCCCCGCGTCCTCGTGCGCCAACCTGGTTGCCGCAGTCACCGAGACCCGCCTGTACGACAACGTCCGCCTCATGCTCAAGACGGGGGCTCTGCCCACGCTGACAGCGGCGGCCGGATTTCTGTTCTTGTCATCGCGCAGCCCGATTTCCGTCGTCGATCCGGCGATCCTTCAAGCGCTGCAAAGCAGTTTTGACCTGTCCTTCTGGTCGGTTCTGCCCGCGCTGCTCATGCTCATCCTTCCCTTACTGGGACTCGAGGTCCGCTGGGCGCTGACGGCCAGCATCCTGTCGGCCCTCGGCGTGACGGTGCTTGTCCAGGGCCTGCCGCTGTGGGACGCGCTGCGCGCGGCAGTGGCGGGCTACGCGCCGCAAAGCGGGGCGCTGGCCGACATCCTGTCGGGCGGCGGGCTTTTTTCCATGCTTGAAGTCTGCCTGACCGTTTTTCTGTCCGGAACCTTTTCCGGCATTTTTGACGGCACGCACATGCTAAACGGCGTTCAGGAAAAGATCGCCGGGGTTTCGGGAAAAATCGGCCTGTTCCCGACGATGGTCCTTACGAGCATCGCGACCTGCGGCGCTTTCTGCAACCAGACCATCGCCGTCATGCTCAACGCCCAGCTTCTCACCGGCGTCTACGACCGCGCCGGCGCTTCGCGCAGCGAACTTTCCATCGACATTTCCAACTCGGTTGTCACCATCGCCGGACTGGTCCCGTGGTCCATCGCCTGCACCGTGCCGCTTCACATGCTGGGGGTTGGCGCAGCCGCCATTCCCTGTTGCCTGCTTTTGTGGCTCATCCCCCTGTGCTACGGCCTGACAAGGCGCTGGTTCTTCCCCCGTCATTCGGTTCCGGCCGCTGCTGAAACGACAAAATCCGCCGTTTAAAACGGCGGATTTTTATTGCTTATAAACCCGGGGCCAGCAGGCTCCGGGCCCGGCGTCCCGCAGTCAGCGGAACATCCAGGTGACGACGCCCTGCGAAATTTGCAAGCCCATCGAGCGCGACAGGGCGAGCGACGGGTCGTTGGTCGTCAGGATCTGCCCAAACGGCCTTTCCCCGCGATCCAGAGCGGCGTTGATGGCAGCCGCCATCAGGGCGCGCGCCAGCCCGCGGCGGCGGTAGTCCGGCAGGACCTCCAGCATTCCGAGCGCGCCTTCGGTGTGCTCGCCGATAAACCCGGCCAGCTCGGCGCCCCAAAAGGCCCCCAGCATGACGCCCGCTTCCACGCGCCCGGCAATATACTCGGCCGTCGCGTGTGTGTAAATCTTTTGCAGCGCCGGCGTCCACCGGCTGTCAAGCGGTTCAATGTGCGCCCCTTCGGGCAGCGCAGCCTCAAGGTGCTTTTCCCGGGTGTAAACCGAATGGTAGCAGCGCATACGCCCCGCCCGTTCGGGCAAAGCGGACGCCAGACGCTCTTCGGCAAAGTCCTGGTGGACGACGACGTCCAGATTGCTCTGCCGGATGGTTTCGACCCACGGTTCGAGCGCCGCAGGCGAGACAAAGCTGGCCTGCATGGTCTCGGCGACAGGATCCCGCAGCAAGACGCCGTCCTGCCCGGCATAAAGGATTTCGGCATGGCCGCGGCGGATACTTTCAGACATGCAGACGTGCAGCAGCGGATCGCGGCTGAGCCATTGCAGGGCGGCGTTTTTCATGCTACTTCCCCCCGAATTTCTGCTTCATGCGCTGCTGGTTGTTGAGAATCCGCTTGCGGATGCGCAGGTTTTTGGGCGTGACCTCAATGAGCTCATCGTCTTTGATAAACTCGATACACATTTCAAGGCTCATGATACGCGGCGGGGTCAGGCGCAGCGCCTCGTCAGACCCGCTGGCGCGCATATTGGTGACATGCTTTTTCTTGCACACGTTGACGGTGATGTCTTCGCTTTTGGGCGACTGTCCGACCACCATGCCCTCGTACACCTGGGTGCCCGGGGTGATGAACAGAATCCCGCGTTCCTGCGCGTTGTAAAGGCCATAGGTGACGGCTTCGCCCGTTTCAAAAGCGATGAGCGATCCGGTCGGCCGGGTCGGGATTTCTCCCCTGTACGGCTGGAAGCTGTCGAACACCGAACTCATGATGCCTTCGCCGCGCGTATCGGTCAAAAACTCGTTGCGGTAGCCGAACAGCCCGCGCGAGGGAATGAGGTATTCGATGCGCATCCGGTCGCCCTGCGGGCTCATCTGCTGCAGCTCGCCCTTTCGCGCGCCCAGCTTTTCCATGACCGCACCGACATAATCGGCCGGGACGTCGCAGACAAACCGCTCGACCGGCTCCATCGTGACGCCGTTTTCTTCGTGCAGCAGCACTTTGGGGGCGCCGACCATGAACTCGTACCCTTCGCGCCGCATGGTCTCGATGAGAATGGACAAATGCATTTCACCGCGCCCCGCAACACGGAAGCTCTCCGTCGTGTCGGTGTCCTGCACACGCAGCGACACGTCCTTTAACAGCTCGCGCTGCAAGCGTTCGCGCAGATGGCGCGAGGTGACAAACTTGCCTTCGCGCCCGGCAAAGGGGCCGTTGTTGACCGAAAAAGTCATTTCAACCGTAGGTTCTGAAATCTTGACAAAGGCCAGAGCCTCAGGGTGCTCGACGTCGCAGATGGTGTCGCCGATAGTAATGTCGGCAATGCCCGACAGGCTGATGATGTCGCCGGCCTTCGCCTCTTCAATCGGGGTGCGCTTAAGCCCCTCGATCTGGAACAGGTTGACCGCCTTGGCCTTGTAATCGGGGTGGTTCTGGTGGTAGTGGGTGACCACGACTTCCTGGTTTTTGCACAGCACGCCGCGCTCGATGCGGCCGATGCAGGTGCGGCCGACATAGTCGTTGTAGTCGATGGACGACACCAGCATTTGCAGCGGGCCGTCCGGATCGCCTTCGGGCGGATCGATATGGGACAAAATGGTGTCGAACAGCGGCGTCAAATCGACCATCGGCCCGCTGGGCGACAGCGACGCCGTCCCGTCGCGTCCGGAGCAGAAAAGAACCGGGCTGTTGAGCTGGTCGTCGCTCGCGTCCAGGCTGATGAGCAGATCGAGCACTTCGTCGAGCACCTCGTCGATGCGCGCGTCAGGGCGATCGACCTTGTTGATAACGACGATGACCTTGTGGCCCAGCGCCAGCGCCTTTTGCAGCACAAACCGGGTCTGGGGCATGGGGCCTTCAGCAGCGTCGACGAGCAGCAGCACACCGTTGACCATTTTCAAAACGCGCTCGACTTCGCCGCCGAAATCGGCATGGCCCGGCGTATCGACGACATTGATTTTGACGCCCTTGTAATACACCGAAGTGTTTTTCGCCAGAATGGTGATGCCGCGTTCGCGTTCCAGGTCGCCCGAATCCATCACGCGATCGGCCACCGCCTGATTCTCGCGGAAAACGCCGCTCTGCTTGAGCATCTCATCAACCAGTGTCGTCTTCCCGTGATCGACGTGCGCGACAATGGCGATGTTGCGCAAATCGTTTCTGATCATGAACAAAACCTCACAAAAGTTGGATTTTCAACAGCTTATTATACATCGTGCGCGCCTTTGCTGTCAATTCTCCGGCGCAAAAAACGCAGCAGGGCAAAACAGGCATATCCCAGCAGCGCGCCCAGCGTGTTCAGAATGACATCGTCGACGTCGACCGACCGGAACGTAAAGATTTGCAGGCATTCGACGGCAGCAGAAACCCCCAGGCCGAGCAGGGCCGTTCGATACCATTTTCGCCACCGCTTCCACAAAAGCGGCGGAAAAAAGCCCAAAGGCACAAAAATGCCGATGTTCCCCAGGATATTGATGAGAAAGAGTTCGCCGTTCCCGCGGGCAAAATAAGACGAGATGGTGAAAAAGGGCCTGAGATTCACACCCTGCCGCCGGTCCTCCCAGCCCCGGGAAAAGACGGTGTCCGCGTGTATACCGGCCTGGCCGACGGTAAACTCGGGCAGCACGGTCTGCGATGCCAGCCCGATGCAGAACAGCACAAAGCACAGCAAAAGCCCCTCGCGCAGCCAGGGGATACGCGGGGGCACGTTGCGGCGCAGCCGGATGTAACGGGCCGTCAGATAAACCGGCAGGCCGATCAGCATCCACGGCAGCATTTCACCCACATAATGCCAGATTGCGCCCAATCACTTTCTCCCCTTTTTCCCAGCCTGTCCGGACAAGCTGCCAAGCAGGCGCCGCGCCTCGGGGTCGCCCAGGCGCGCCATCAGGTGCACGGCGTCCAGATCCCTTTCTTCACACCGGTCGGCAACGTAGCTTTTTGCCAGCGTGCTGCCCGCGCGGATGGCGCGGCCGTAATATTCGTACGCCTTTTGCAGGTTCTTTTCCACCAGTTCCCCGGTTTCAAAGGCGCGGCCGACGGCAAACAGCGCCCCTGCGTCGCCTTTTTTTGCCCGGTCCAGCCTGTCTATGAACTCGCTCAGCCGGGCGCGCAGGGCGCCCGCTTCGGCGCTGCCCGCCTTTTCGGCCCTTTTCAGCCATTTCAGCGCACGCGGATAATCGGGCCGCACGTCGCCGCCGCAGTACAGCCGCGCAAGAAAAAGCATGGCGGGCGCATAGTTTTGTCCCGCCAGCTCGGTACACAGACGGATTGCTTCGGAAGCACGGCCCTTTTCCACCAGTTCGGCGCACTGCAAAATCTGCCGTTCAAAGGGCTGCGCCGGACGTTCGGACACCCATCCGCTTCCGCTTGTCAGGCGGTGCGCGAAGTCGTCGATACGCCCGTCCAGCGCACTGTCAAAACGCGCCAGCCCAAAAGCGGACGCTGCCAGCGCCGTCTGCCCGAACAGCACAGCGGTCAGCGCCAGGCGCTCGCGCGCAGTCAGTTCGGCGGCGTGCGCCGCGTCATTGCGCGCTTCCCGCAGAGCGTTGATCGCATCGGCGCCCCTGTCGCCGTAAGCGCGGGTCAGGTCTGCGTATTTTTCATCATAAAGCAGCACGGCGGCGCTGACCGTGATGTCCATCTGTTCGGGTCCGAACCTTTCGCCGTGTTCCCGTACAAACGCCCCATAACGGCTCCCGGCCCCGGGCGCCTCCCCCCGGATCATCCGCGGGCGCAGCTCTTTTTCAAACCAGTCCGGGCCGTACTTTCCGCCCAGCACATGCCCCATCACGCTGACCATCAGGTCGGCTGCCAGCGCAAGCGCGTCGTCGAGATCGCGGGAGTAGTCGCGCATCACAGCCTTCCCTCCTGCAAAAAAGGTTCCGCCAGATCGTGCGCCCCGCTGGCAAAAGTCCTAACCTTCGCCGTCCGGTATTCCGGACCGACCCGTTTTCCCATTGTCCCACTCTCTTCCCTTTGGCAGCCGCCGTATTTAATTTGATTTTATCAGGGCGGGCCGGCTTTGTCTACCATTGCGCAAAAACTTTTGCTTCCTTTGGTAAAAGAGTGTATAATACGGGTAAACAAATGCGCGGGCAGCCGCGCTAAAATGCCTGATGGGGGACAGATCATGCTTTTAAAAACCAATTATTCCATGCTGACCGACTTTTACGAGTTCACCATGTCCAACGGCTACCTGGAACAGGGCGTCGGCGACACCGTCGCCTATTTTGACATGTTTTTCCGCAAAGTTCCCGACGGCGGCGGATACGCCATCATGGCGGGCGTAGAGCAGCTGGTCAGCTATCTGAAAAACCTCAGCTTTGCCGAAGAAGACATCGAATACCTGCGTTCGAAAAACTGTTTTTCTGAACGTTTCCTGGATTATATCAAAAACTTCCGGTTTGAATGCGACGTCTGGGCCGTGCCCGAAGGCAGCCCCATCTTCCCCGGCGAGCCCATTGTGACGGTGCGCGGGCCTGTCATGCAGGCGCAGTTTATCGAAACCATGCTGCTGCTCACCATCAACCATCAGAGCCTGATCGCCACCAAAGCCAGCCGCATGGTGCGCGCCGCGCAGGGCCGCACCGTACTGGAGTTTGGATCGCGCCGGGCCCAGGGGGCCGACGGCGCCGTCCTGGGCGCGCGCGCCGCCTATATCGGCGGCTGCGCCGGCACGGCCTGCGTTTTGTGCGACCGCGACTACTCCGTCCCTGCGGCCGGAACCATGGCGCACAGCTGGGTGCAGATGTTCGAATGCGAATATGACGCCTTCCGCGCCTATGCCGAAACTTACCCGCAGGACTGCACGCTTCTCATCGACACTTACAACGTACTCAAAAGCGGCCTCCCCAACGCCATCCGCACCGCCCGCGAGGTGCTTGAGCCGCGCGGCTGCCGTCTGAAAGGCGTGCGTATCGACTCGGGCGACATGGCTTATCTCAGCAAGCAAATCCGCAAAGTCCTGGATGAAAACGGGCTGAAGGACTGCAAGATCGTCGTTTCCAATTCTCTCGACGAGTTTCTGATCCGCGATCTTATTTTGCAGGGCGCGCAAATCGACACCTTCGGCATCGGCGAACGGCTCATCACCTCACGTTCCGAACCGGTTTTCGGCGGGGTTTACAAGCTGGCAGCCATTGAAAACGGCAAAGGCGACATTATCCCGCGCATCAAAATATCGGAAAACGTCGAAAAAATCACCAATCCCCACTTTAAAAAGGTCTGGCGGCTGATGGACAACGAGACCGGGCAGTATCTGGCCGACGTGCTCACCCTACACGACGAAGTCATCGACGGTTCGCAGCCCTATACCATTTTTGACCCTGATCACACCTGGAAGAAAAAGACCCTGAGCAATTTCACTGCCATCCCCCTGCTCGAACCGGTTTTTGAAAAAGGGCGGTGCGTTTACACCCCGCGCGATGTGCATGAAATCCGCGCGTCCTGCCAGGATAAGCTTTCGCATCTGTGGGCCGAGATTACCCGCTTTGAAAACCCCCACCCGTACTATGTCGATCTTTCCCAAAAGCTCTGGGACGTCAAAAATTCGCTTTTGCAGAAGTTTAACTAGAAACCCGCCAAACGCAGCGCCGGAACCCTGTCAGGGTCCCGGCGCTTTTTCCGGCGCGCAGCGCTTTGACGCGGCGCAAGGCTGTTTATTCTTTTTTATCTTTCTTTTCCGGCGGCTGGGGCGCGCGCTGCGCGCGTTTCTTGCGGCGGCGGCGAATCAGGACGATGGCCCCGGCAGCGACGGCTGCGAGCAGCGCAAGCCCCACAATATTGCCCGCCACAAAAACGACGATATTTTCCGCCGTGCGGCGCATGGACGCCATGCTGCGCGCAAATTCGTTGGCAATGCGCTCGCCGAGGCCCTTGGGCATGCCCTGCTCCGGCGAATACTCATACACTTCCTGAACGGAAATGTTGACCGTCGACATCGCGATCTGTGAATCAAGACGCCGCAAAGCACCTTGCAGGCTTTCGATCTGGTAACGGACGTCGGCCAGCGAGTTTTCCAGCTCGATGACCTCGGACAGCTGCTCGGCCTTGGACAGGATTTCAAGCAGCCGCTCTTCCTGCAATTCCAGGCTGCGCAGATGGGCTTCGGTATCATAATAATAATCCGTGACTTCTTCGGTGTAATAGCTGCTGTTGGTCACGCTGCCGCAGCCGCTCAGCGCGCCGCCGAAATCCTGCAGTCCCTCTGCCGGCACACGGGCGGTAAAGTGCGCCCAGCGCGCCTGATAATAATCGCCCGTCGCGCCGCTGCCCGTAGTCTGGCTGCTTTCGACGTACCCGCCGCTCTGCTCGACAAGCGTTTCAATGGCGGCGACAGTCTGGTCATAATCGAGGGTTTCCAGCGAAAAATCAGCGTTTTGAATGATCTTGCGTTCTGTTTCGGCGGCGGACGCGTCCAGCCCCGCCCCTTCCCCGGTCATCTCGGCCGCGGCTCCGTTCTCTTCCGGGGCGGGATCCGGCGCCTGGGGTTCCATCACGGCATCGGTGTCCCAGGCCGTAGAGCTTTCTGTCGACTGACTGTTGTCCGAGCCCGCCGCAGCGCAGCCGCCGAGCGTTGCCGCCAACAAAACAAAAGCAAGGGACAGTGCAAATATTTTCCGTTTCATGTCATTTCCCTCCTTGCTTTTTTGACGGCAGCGGACACAAAAGGTTCCCTTTTCCGCATATTTGTAGTACAATATTTTCAGCCGGAAAAACAGCTGGGGAGCCGCCCGCAGGCGGCTCCCCTATGAAAACAGCAGCAGCCGGCCGCACAAAGCCGTCCGGCCCTTGCGGCGGCCGGCCCGCCCGCTGGAAACCAGCGCTGCTGTTTCACTATATGCGTAAAGGAAGTGTTTTGTCATGGCTCTGCTCTCCCCTTCCATCCTGTCGGCCGACTTCTGCCAGCTGGGCCGCGACGTTGATCGCGTGGTGCAGGCCGGCGCCGATATGATCCACGTCGACGTGATGGACGGGCATTTTGTGCCCAATATTTCCATCGGCGTGCCCGTCGTACAATCGCTGCGCCGCCACACCGACGCGTTTCTCGACGTCCACCTGATGATTTCACAGCCTGAAAAATACATCGACGCTTTTGCCAAAGCGGGCGCCGACCTTATCAACATCCATTTTGAGGCCGAGGGCGACCTTCCCGCCCTGCTCGGGCACATCCGAACGCTGGGCAGGCAGGCTGCCCTGACCATCAAGCCCGCCACGCCGGCCGAGGCGGTCTTCCCGCTTCTTCCCCTGGCCGACATGGTGCTTGTCATGTCCGTCGAGCCGGGCTTTGGCGGGCAGAGCTTCATGCCTGAAAGCCTGCCCAAACTGCGCGCCCTGCGCGCCGAAATTGCGCGGCGGGGACTTGCCTGCCGGCTGGAAATCGACGGCGGCATCACGCTGGAAACGGCCCCTCTCGCCATTGAAGCCGGGGCCGACATCCTGGTCGCCGGATCGGCTGTTTACGGCGCGTCCGACACGGCAGAGCGGGTGCGCGCCTTTAAAGCCCTGTAAACGGATCCTGCGGTTTTGCCCATCGATAACCGATTTTTATGGAGGTTCCCAGAGAAATGACGACTGGCACGGATACGCGTGGCGGCATTTCGTTTTCCCTGCTTGACAAGGCCGACGCCGAAAAAATGTCAGACGTTCTTTTTCAAATTTTATACAACAACATGAACGCCATCGCCCCTTCCGGGGGCAGCTGCGAAGAAGATAAGCAGCATTGGGTTCCCTGTATTCTTTCAGCGCTGAAAGACCCGCGCCGGCAGATCCTGTTAATCTGGTCCGGCACGGAGCTTGTCGGATATTTCATGTACGCTCTCACCGGGACGACTTTTGTGATGGAAGAAATACAGTTTATTCCGCAATGGCAGGGAACCGGGCTTTTCCGAAAGCTGTACCGGCACCTTTTTACCCTGATTCCGCAGGATATACAGTTTGTGGAAGCATATGCCCACAAAAAGAATGATAAGTCACAGGGCATCCTTGAACACCTGGGGCTTCAGCGCATAGGGGAAAACGGCAGCGGCAGCTGCTTTCATTACCGCGGCCTTTATCGGAATTTATGCGGCTATATCCTGGCAAAAGAACCCGGAACGCAGACATGGTAAGTCTGCATTCCGGGTTCTTTCCTTGGCCGTCTTTAAGTGAAAAGAGCGGGCTTTTCAAATCAGATCAGCCCCAGCTGTTTAAAGGCAAAGATCCACAAAAACAGTGTGACGCATGACAGCGCCGACGTCATGACCACGGCTTCGGCGGCCAGCTCGCCGTTGCTGTCCATCTGCTGGGCCATGGTAAACGAACTGACGGCCGTCGGCGCGGCCAGCATGACGAGCAGCGTGGCAAGTTCTAAGCCGCGGAATCCCAACAGCGCGCCGCCGGTCACAAAAACCAGCGGTGCGGCGACCAGCCTCCCCAGCACACAGATGATCAGGTTGCGCAGGTTCCCGGCAAAGCGGCTGAGCTGGATAGACGCGCCCAATACAACGAGCGACACCGGCGTCGCCGCTTTGGATAAATCCTGTACGGCGGTGTACAGGAAGTCCGGCAGCGTGACGCCGAGCAGCATACAGCCGAACCCAAGCAGCGAAGCGATGATAAGCGGGTTTTTGATGATTCCCAGCAGCACCTTGCCCCATTTGACGTGCCCGCCGCGAAAAACCTCGAGCGTAACGACGGCCAGTACGTTGAACACGGGGACAATGACTGCAACGACGACCGACGTCACGCCCAAATCCTGCCCCTCGAACAGCGTCTGCACAATCGGCAGGCCGAGCAGAACAAAATTGCTGCGGAAAATAGCCTGGATCATGGCCCCGCGGTTTTTGTTGTCTTTTTCGAGCAGGCAGACGGCGATCACCGCCAGGCCGTACATGGCGAGCGCCGCAAACAGCGCATACCCGAGCAGCCGGGGCGAAAAGGCCGACGCCACGTCGGTGGAATACAAATTGCTGAACAGCAGCGCGGGCAGGAAGGCGGTAAAGGCCAGGCTGTTCAGCTGCGACAGCGCGTCGCTGCGCAGCAGGCCCTTTTGACGGATAAAAAAGCCGATAATAATGAGCAAAAACAGCGGCGCAATGGCATTAAAAGAAACGATTAGATTCTGCAAACGGATCTCCACCTTTGGGGCAAAACGCCCATACTTCCCTGCCAGTATACCACAAACAGCAGAAAATTGCGAGCCCCGCAACCCCCCGCTCAGAAGACCGTTTCGATAAGCTTGCCCGTACTGTTTTCCGGCGTATATCGCCAGCGGTCGATGTGCCCGCCCGTGATGAAGTAATCTGACGCAGAGACCGTTTTGCAGGTGCTGCACTCGAGCGCGTCGATGATGACCAGCTTGATCTTCATCCGTCCGGGGATAATGGACTTGATATACACGGCGACCGGCATCCCGGTGTGTACGCCCTCGTGCCGCTCGGCCAGGCCGGACAGGTTGGGGGTCAGCTCTACAAAAACGCCGTAGTCTTCAATGCCGCGGACAATCCCTCCCACCGTCTCGCCCGCTTCCAGCCGGGACGCGTTCTGTTCCCATGTGCCCAAAAGCTCGCGGTGCGACAGACAGACGCGCCCCGCCCCGGGATCAACCGATGTGACGACGGCGCAGATTTCCTGCTTGGGGTAAAAGCGCTCGCGCGGGTGCGCGATGCGCGACACCGAAATGTTTTCAATGCCAATCAGGGATGCGTTCCCGCAGCCGATGTCGACAAAGGCGCCGAACGGTTCCAAATGGGTAACCCGGGCATGGATGACGTCGCCGGGGCTCAGCGTCCGCAGCAGCTGCGTCATGCACTGTTCCTGCGCCCTGCGGCGCGACAGGACGTACCGCCCGTCCCGGAAGCCGACGACCTGGAAGCAGACCGGTTTTCCCACCCGCGATAAAATGGCGATTTCACGCGTCCGGCCCGATTCAATGCCGGATGCCGCTTCGACGCGCGGGATGACGCCGACCGCGTCCCCCAGTTCGACGGTCAGATTGTGCGCCGCGTCGCAGTGTACCGCCATGGCCTCCAGAATCCGTCCCTCTTCCATGGCGCGCTGCAGCAGCGCGGGGTTTTGTGTGTATGCCCGGTTTTGCGGAGTGTTGAGCAGAGAACCTTCCGGCAGATATCCCCCCTGCGGCATAGGTTTTCCTCCTTTTTTGCGGCCCCGCCTATGCGCGGCGCCGGTTTTTATCCTGTAAACCCATATATATGCCCGCCGCACGCCGTTCTGAACCTTGTAATTTGCGTTTTCTCTGGTACAATAGGACAGGGAGGGAAAGATATGCCCATGGACATCCGCGTCGGGGACATTGTAATCCTCAAAAAAAAACACCCCTGCGGCTGCGACCGCTTCTCAGTGCTGCGCGTCGGGATGGATTTTAAGCTGCGCTGCCAGGCCTGCGGGCGCGAGCTGATGATGCCGCGCGTCAAGGCGGAAAAAAGCATCCGCCGCGTCGAGCGCCCGGATGCATGACAAAAAACGCGATCCCCTGAAAACGGCTTCAGGAGATCGCGTTTTTATTGACTGCATAGGATAACCAGAGCCGTCACCGCCGCCAGCTGCGCGAGCAGTACGGCAGGCACGCCCCAGACGAAGGCCGAATGCCGCGTTTTGTGGCGGAAAACGCCCATGCCGCACAGCATCCCCGCAGCGCCGCCCGCCCATGCCAGCGCCCACAGCGTCCGCTCCGGCACCCGCCGCGCACCCCTGCGCGCGCAGCGCTTGTCCCAGCCGCACACCGCAAAGGCGGCGGCCGAACAGGCAAGCCCCCACCACAGCAAGGCCTTGATCAGCAGCGTCATCTGAGCCAGTCAAAAACCATCCGGGCGATTTCGCGGGTCGCCGCGGGGCTGTAATGGCGCTTAGGCGTCTGCGTTTCGTTAAAATAGCGATCCGGATCGGCGGCAAAGGGAGTATAGGTGTCCAGCACCCGCACGCCGTACCGTGCGCACAGCGACCGGAGCGCTTCGTTCCATACCGGGATGCGCTGCTGCCCCTCAAGGCCGCAGTAATCTTCGGCATACCAGGGAATGAGCAGGGCCGCCGTCTTCACCCCGCCGCCGGCGCATTTTTTCAGCATGGCTTCAAACTCGGCAAGATACCGGGCCAGGTCGGCGTCGGGCTGGCGGATGTTGTTGGTGCCGTAGCCCAAAATACAGACGTCCGCCCCGCGCGCCGTGACGTTTTCTTCAAAGTGCGCGACGCCGAAATCGGTCTGCATGTCGGGGTACCCGCAGTTGAAGACCGTGACGTCGGTCCGGCCCGCATCGCGGAACAGCTGCTGCAAAACCGAGGGGTAGGAATCGGCGTCCGGCCCGTCCTGCTGCCTGTCGCCCAGGTAATAGCGGGTATTGGAATCCCCGTAGCACGATATAATCATAATAAAACCTCCAAAAAGCGCGGGGCGGGAAGGATCCCGCCCCTGCCGCATCAGTCTTTCAAGTTGTTTTCCAGCGTTTCCAGGCAATCGCGCAGCTCGCGGGGCAGGCGGTCGCCGATAGTCGCATAAAACTCGCGGATGCTCTCGACGTCTTCACGCCAGTACGGCTTTTCAATCGTCAGGATGCTTTTCAGCGTGTCGACGGTAAACTTTTGATCGCCTTCGATGGTGTAATCCAGCCCGTCAAGGTTGATGTCTTCGGGACGGGGGACATAGCCGATCTCGGTCTCGACCGCGTCGACTTCGCCGTCGCAGCGCTTGAGAATCCATTCAAGCACGCGGAAATTGTCGCCGAACCCAGGCCACAGGAAGGCGCCGCTGTCGCTGAGGCGGAACCAGTTGACGTTAAAAATTTTGGGTTTTTTATCGTCGTCGATCATCTTGCCCATGTCGATCCAGTGCTGGAAGTAGTCGCCCACATGATAGCCGATAAAGGGGCGCATGGCCATGGGGTCGCGGCGCACGACGCCGACGGCGCCCGTCGCGGCGGCCGTTGTTTCAGACGCCATGACCGAGCCGACAAAGACGCCGTGGTTCCAGTCGCGGGACTGGTAAACCAGCGGGGCGGTCTTGGCGCGGCGGCCGCCGAAGATAATGGCTGACAGCGGAACGCCCTGCGGGGCTTCCCATTCGGGCGAGATGCTCGGGCAGTTTTTAGCCGGCGCGGTAAAGCGGGAATTGGGGTGCGCGCCCTTTTCACCGGAATCGGGATCCCACGGCTCGCCCTTCCAGTTGAGCGCGCCCCTGGGCGGGTTTTTGTCCATGCCTTCCCACCACACCGTGCCGTCTTCGGGCTTGTAGACCACGTTGGTAAAAATGGTGCCCTGCTGCGTGCTGGCCAGCGCGTTGGGGTTGGACTTCTGGCTGGTGCCCGGCGCGACGCCGAAGAACCCGGCCTCGGGATTGATGGCCCACAGCCGGCCGTCGGGGCCCTTGCGGATCCAGGCGATATCGTCACCGACCGTCCAGACCTTATAGCCCTTTTTGCGGTATGTCTCGGGCGGGATGAGCATGGCAAGGTTGGTTTTGCCGCACGCCGACGGGAAGGCTGCCGCGACATACCGGGTGTTGCCCTCGGGATCCTCGATGCCCAGAATGAGCATATGCTCGGCCATCCAGCCCTCTTCACGTCCCTGGTAGGACGCAATGCGCAGGGCGAAGCATTTTTTGCCCAGCAGCACGTTGCCGCCGTAGCCGGAATTGCAGCTCCAGATGGCGTTGTCTTCGGGGAATTGCAGAATATAGCGGTCCTCTTCGCTGAGTTCGCACTTGCCGTGCAGGCCGCGGACAAAGTCGTCGCTGTCGCCGAGCGCGTCCAGCACATTCTGCCCGACGCGGGTCATGATGGCCATGCTGACGACGACGTAGATCGAGTCGGTGATTTCAATGCCGATCTTGGAAAAGGGTGACCCGACCGGCCCCATGGAAAACGGGATGACGTACATGTCGCGCCCCTTCATCGAGCCGCGGAAAATATCGGCCGCCATAGCGTACGCTTTCTGCGGATCCATCCAGTTGTTGGTCGGGCCGGCGTCCTCTTCCTTCCGGGTGCAGATGTATGTACGGCCTTCAACGCGCGCAACGTCGTTGAGAGCCGAGCGGTGATAGTAGCAGCCGGGCAGTTTTTCCTGATTGAGCTTGATAAGCTCCCCTGTCTGCATCGCCTGCTGCCGCAGCTCTTCCAGCTGCTCTTCGCTGCCGTCGATCCAGACAACCTTTTCGGGCTGCATGAGTTTCTGCGCCATTTCGACAAATTCCAGGACTTTTTTGTTGGCAGTCAATGCCATGACTGATCCCCCCATGTCTGTATTTGGGTAGTGTGCAGAAAAAGACTGGCTCCTGAACGAACAGTCTTTTTAGTATCATAACGCAAAACAGGGCAAAAGACAATGGCAAACCGCAAAAATACAGCTAAAATTTTTCTTTGCAGAAGGCGTTGCTCAAAACGGCGAACTCATCGATCGACAGCGTCTCCCCGCGGCGGCCTGGATCAATCCCGCAGGCGCGGACGCATTCTGCCAGCTTATCCCTGCCGGCGCTGCCGGAAAACGCGGCGGACAGGCAGTTGAGCAGCGTTTTGCGCCGCTGCGCAAACGCCGCTTTGACAATGCGGAAAAACATGGCCTCGTCTTCAACCCGCACCGGCGGGGCGGGCCGGATGTCGAGCCGGACGACCGACGAATCGACATTGGGGCTGGGCACAAAGCTCGTCCGATCGACTTCTAAAAGGATCCCCGGTTCGGCGTGCCACTGCACAAACACGGTAAAAGCGCCGTAGTCCGCCGTCCCCGGCCGGGCACAGATGCGGCGGGCCACTTCGCGCTGGACCATGACGGTCGCCGCGTCAAGCCGGCGGCTTTCGAGCAGCGCCGCGATAGCCGGACTGGTGATGTAATACGGCAGGTTGGCGCAGGCGACAACCCGCGCCGCGCCGAACTCACGCCCGCACAGCGCGGCGATGTCAGTTTTCAAAATATCGCCCTGCACCAACGTAAAGTTGCCGTGCCCGGCCATGGTTTCGCGCAGGACCGGCCCCAGACGGGTATCGAGTTCGACGGCAACCACCTTTTGCGCCCGGACGCACAGCTGTTCCGTCAGGCAGCCGATGCCCGGGCCGACTTCGAGCACGCAGGTGTCCTTATCGATCCCCGCCCCTTCGGCGATTGCACGCGGGACGGCCGGATCGCATAAAAAATTCTGTCCCAGCCCCTTCGAAAACCGGAACCCGTGCCGTCCGAGCAGGGCGCGGATGTCGCTGATATTGCAAAGATCCATACATCCTCCTTAAAAAAAGCGACCCATGGGGGCCGCTTTTGCAATATTTTAATCTTCCAGGACATAGACCACGGCGTTGCGGACGCCGAAGTAAATACATTCGTTGTACGTGTTCAGGAAAATATCGACTTTATTGCCTTTTACGCCGGTATCTTCTGCCGTGGCAATGCCGTAGCACCAGCTTCCGTCGGCTGCGACAATGTACAGTTTTGTGCCGAGCGGAATGACGTCACGGTCAACAGCAACAGCGCCGACACGGGCCGTCGTGCCTGACGCCGTCCACTTCCACGATTTATTTTCCGTCGTATAGGCGGTGGCCCGCATGTTGATGACACGGGAGTAATTGTAGGTTTCGCCGTCAATGACCAGTTCGCCGCCGGCCCCGCGGCAGACGACCTCGTCCACCGGCTGCACAGTGACTTCTTCGCCGACCTTTTCGCGGGCGGTTTCCTGTCCGTCGTGCAGGGTCAGCCGGTAAGTGACCACCTTTTCGCCCGTTTTCCCGGGCGTCACGACATAGGGCTGCGCCCCTTCCCGTTCGACGCCGATGTAACGGGTGCTGTACGGCACCTCTTCCGTACGGGTTTGCAGGCGGCTGGTGACGTGGACAATGTTTTTTCCGGCCTCGCCCAGCTTCTGTCCGATGACCGGTTCGGCTTCGCTGTCCATCTGCGACAGCGCAAGGCCGGCCATGTGCAGGGCCTCAGGACGTTCGACCGACGCGCGCAGGGCGGCCGTTTTGCCGCCTTTAGCGGCGGCGTCCCACGCCGGATCCGGCCGGGGCGCGCCAAGCGCCGTCAAAATACACAGCATCACCGTGGCCAGGGTTGTAACGCCCAGCCAGCGTGACGCCGGCTTTTGTGTGTTCATGGGGTTAGATTCCTCCTTCATTCTTCACGCAGGACTCTCCCGACCACAGAAACCAAGTGGTCAAAAGAGCTGAAATCATTGCCGCAATAACGTTTATTATACGCCACATTGTCCATTTTGTCCAGTGGTTTTTGTGCGAAACGCCCGAACACACCGTTTCCCGGCGCCTGACTTACGTTGACACCGTCTATAACGCCGTTGGTTTCATCAGCGATGAGTGGGGTTACAAAACTTTCATGCAGGCTTTACAGGCACGCGGTGGCGCGCCGTCCGGGGCTGCGCTACAATAAAAGCAGAAAACCGCAGCACAAGGAATGATTGGATATGCCCGGCCGCTCTCAGCTTTTGTCCGTTTCCGCCTTTTGCTTGTTTTATCAGAGCCTTCCCTCGCCGTCTTCGGACGGCCGGAGGGCTCTGACCGCTTTTATCCCCCATACTGCAATCTGATACAGGAGTGATTTTCCATGCTGCCCTGCCAGTCTGCCTGCACGCTCTTTCACACCGGATGCCATAAGACCTGCCCCGCCTGGCGCGTTTACCAGGAAGACCAGCGTCTGGAGCGGGAAAAGAAAAAGAGCTACCTGCAATATCACAACCACCGCTGCCGGCAGGTGACGCGCCAGCTTTTGCAGATGCAGGCTCGCCGCCTGGCGTGGTAAATGCCGCGCCGCGGGGCTTGACGGCTCCCGCGCAACCCCGCGCCATGCGCGGAGCTGCCGCCGCTTCCGCGGCGCACGCAAAAAGGCTTCGCTTTTTGCGTTCCGGTATGGTATAACCCCCGCGGCTTCCCCCAAAGCTCCGCTTTGCGCCGCGGGGCTTGACGGCTCCCACGCAACCCCGCGCCATGCGCGGAGCTGCCGCCGCTTCCGCGGCGCACGCAAAAAGGCTTCGCTTTTTGCGTTCCGGTATGGTATAATACCCCTATAAAGCCGGGCGGGCTTCTGTCAGCCGCGCTCCCGGCCTGCAAACAAGGGGGAATCGGCCGTGGAAATCAGACGCGGCGACATTATTATACGCGACATCTGTCCGTCGGACATTGCCGATCATGTGCGCTGGCGCACGGTGGACACCGAATGGATGAATTGGGATGCCCCGTGGCGGCAGCCCACCCTGCCTCCTGCCGAAGCCGAGCGTTTCCTGCGCCGTCTGGCCGCATCCCCCCTGCCCGCAGTGCGCACCCGCTTTGAGATCGCGCTCGACACCGGCGAACACATCGGCTGGATGAATTCCTATTCCCTCGACGCCGCACCGGGCGGGCTGGCCATCGGCATTGACATTGCCGAACCGCGCTTCCGCGGCGGCGGGCGCGGCGAACGGGCTTTTTCCGCCTTTATCCATTACCTGTTTTCCGCCGGGCTGACCCGGGTTTATACCGAAACGTGGTCCGGCAATCTGCCCATGATCCGTCTGGCGGGCAAATGCGGTTTTGAACTGATTCAGCGCGGCCAGAAAGATCGGCAGGTTCGGGGCGAAGCTTACGACAGCCTGCTGTTTTGCGTCACGCCGGCCGCATTTTACGAAAAGCAGGCCTTTGAACCGACGCCGGATGTCCGCCGGCCGCTCAGCCGCTGCGGCTGGGCGCTGACCGCCCTGATCGGCCTGGGGCAGCTGAGCGCCCTGGCGCTGGCGCTGCTTTCACGCCTGTTTTTCCCCGAACTCCTCGGCTCGGCGGCCGGCGCGCTGCTGCTGTCTGACCTTTCGCTGTACGGCGTCGGGTTGACCGCGCTGGCGCTCATTTTACGCAAGATGCCGGCGCCGCCGCTGCCGCAGCCCGATCAGCCGCCCGACACCCCGGCGCTGCTCAGACTGCTGACGCTCTGCCTGGGCATGGGATACCTCGGCCAGCTGGCCGGCACAACGGCTGTCACCCTGCTGGAGTACCTGTTCGGCCGCAGCTATGCCGACCCGCTTGCCGGCCTCTTTACCCTGTCGAACCCGTCGGTTATCTTTGTGTTTGCCGTTGTTCTGGGCCCGGTGTTTGAAGAACTGATTTTCCGCGATATTTTGCTGCGCCGCCTGCTGCCATACGGGCAGGCTTTTGCCATTCAGGCCACCGCCGTCGCCTTTGCCCTGTTCCACTGCAACGTCGCGCAGTTTTTCTATGCTTATGCTGCCGGCGTCATCCTGGCCTATGCCGTTGTTTCAACGGGACGGCTGCACATCGGGATCCTGCTGCACGCCTGTTTTAACCTGGTCGGCTCGCTGCTCATGCCGGCGCTGCTGCAAACCGGAAACTCGGCGGTCATCGGCTTGGCGAGCATCGCCGTCATGGCCCTGATGGCAGGCAGCCTGATTCTGCTTGCCCGCGGGAAAAGCCGCGTGCGCCTTGACGCCGGCTCCATGCCGCTCAGCGAAGAGCAAAAACGCCGCCTGGCGCTTCAGTCCCCCGGCGTACTGGTCTTCGTCGCAATCAGCCTGGGGCTCACCGCGTGGACTTTCTTTTCCTGACGTATTTTTTCCTGCCGTGGAAAACGGCCTTGTAACACGCAGAAAAGCAGGCCGGCCCGCCTGAAAACGGCGGCCGGCCTGCTTTTTGTTTTGCAAAGAAACGGCATCAATGGTATAATCATCACACCGCCATACCGCGGCGCTTCGCGCGTTCCGGGGGGAGCAGCGCATCCAGCAGCATTCCCGCCAGGATAAAGGCGAACCCGACGAACACCATGGGGCTCGGGTATTCCCGCAGGAAAAGCGCCACCCAGACAGGGCCCAGGATCATTTCCCACAGCGCAATGACCGACGCCTTCCGGGCGGATACCTTTTGAACCCCCATGTTGTAAAAGGCGTAGCCGCCCCCCACCTGGATCACTCCGAGGATCAGCATAAGCACCCACTCGGCGCCGTCCATCTGACCCAGCCCGGACAGCGTCCCCGGAAAAATCAGGAAAACGGCAGCCGCGGTAAACAGGTTGGCCACGGCGGTCAGCCCCACCGGATTGGACCCGGCCGCCTTTTGTGAGCTGACCGTCATCAGGGCGAAAAACACCCCTTCGGACAGCGCAATCAGGTTGCCGGCCCGGCTGGACGCGTCCGTTCCTGAACACATAAAAAACACCACGCCGGCAAAAATGACCGCCACCGGAATAAACCCGCGCAAATGAAAGCGCCGCGTCGTCACACAGTGGGCCAGAAACAGCCAGATGGCCGCCGTATACTGCATCCCGACGGCGATCGGCGCAGATGTCGACCCCAGCGCGGCAACGATGCTCAGGCACAGCCCGGCATACGAACAGACGTAAAGCGCCATCCAGCCGTTCCATTTCAGCTGCCGGGGCCGGACAGCAGCCGCCAGCGCCAGCGCCGCAATGAGCGATCGCAGCCCGCAAATCAGGACGGAATCCAGCGTAAGATATTTGACAATCGGGGAATTGAGGCTCCAGAACACGGCCCCCAGAAAGACCAGGAAGCCGCCCGGCAGCGGTCGACGGTTCATGTTGTGCGCGCCCTTTCCTGCAGTTTTCAACCGCGATAATTTTTCAATCATGATTATAATTCGCCCGATTGGCCTTGTCAAGGCCCATGTCCCGGCGTTTACAGCCGTTTTATCCTGCGTGAAAGGAGAAGTGCCTGATTTGAAATCGAAAACCAGACCTTTTTACCTGCCGCTGACGCTGAAGCGCAAGCGGATCATGATCTATTTTATCGAAGCCACGGAAAAGCTGCTCCGCAGCGGGGGCCTTGCGGGGCTGTCGATCCGGGGGATCGCCGCCGAAGCCGGATACAACAGCGCCACGATTTACAGTTATTTTGACAGCCTGGAGCAACTGGCCATGTTCGGATCGGTTTGCTATCTGCGGGAATATGTCGCTCAGCTGGAACAGGAGCTGACGCCCGGTATGCGGGCGATTGACCGCTACCGGACGATTTACCGCTGCTTTAACATCCACGCCCTGCAAAACCCGGAAATTTACCACCATCTGTTCTTCGGGAAATACAGCGATATGCTGGGCGACGTGCTGCGCCTTTATTACGAGGATCTGTTTCCCGGCGAACTTGAACATTTCAGCGATGAAATGCGTGACATGCTGATGCGCGGCAGCATGGCGCAGCGCGATCGCGTCGTCATGGATCGCATGGTTTCAGAAGGCGACATCCGGCCGGAAAAATCGGCTGTCACCATGGATCTGATCATCGCCCTGCATCAGAACTTTCTTTACGAAGCCTGCCTGCGGCCAGACAGTCTCGACGCGTCGGCGCGCCGCGAAACCTTCCGGCAGCAGTTTGAATACCTGCTCGCCGCGGGGCGCTGAACGGTTTTCCTTGCCCAGATGCCAAACGCGCCTGCCGAACCTTCCGGCAGGCGCGTTTTTTATTGTCCGGCCGCAGCGCGGCGTTCCTCTTCTTCACGGCAGGCGCGCTCAAAGCACTCGCACATGCTGCTGCCGATGTACCCGCGGTCCCCGCATTTGGGGCAGTCAGGCCGGTCTTCAAGCCAGTCGGGCGGAAGCCCGTTCTGGCGCAGCAGCTCCTGCCGCGCCCGCAGCAGCCCGTCCCGGCGTTCTTCCAGCCCTGCGCGGGCGTCTTCGCCGCCCAGGGCGGCGCGCGCTGCCCGCGACGCGCACAGCCTCAGCTGTTTTTCGTTTTCCGCAAACCGCGGATCGCTGTTCATCAGGTTTTCCAGCCGCTCACGAATGCGCTGTTCACGCATTTTCCGCTTTTTCTCAAACGCGCGCGTCACCGTCTGCACGACGCTGTCGCGCTCGCGCCCGGCGTTTGCCCGCTGCGCCGGCTTTTTGTCCCCCGTTTCGACCTGCCGCGCCGTCTCAAAGCCCTGGCTGTGCCAGTTTTCCAGAATTTTATTCATATAGCGCCATTCCAGTTTCCCGCACCGCAGAACCGTGCGGTCATACGCCAGGCGCAGCAGCTCGTCCGATATGCCCCAGTCGCTCCAGCGCTCGATGTACTTGCCTTCCGATTCCGACGGGCGGCGGTCGTAAATGCCCAGCATCCGCAGCACGCGCGCCCCTTCGGCCCGCAGGCGCTGCTGGCGGCGCATATGCCGCTCCGCATCTTCATATGTGGTCAGCCCGGCGTCGGCCCAGCGATACGCCTGCCGCTCGATTTCCCGCGCGCTCAGGTTGTCGCGCATACTGCAATCGTTGACGAGCAGCATTAAAACGTCGGCCGGCAGGTTGAGCTCTGTGTAAACGCTGTACAGCGTTTCGAGTTCACGGCGGCGCAGCACGCGCCCCAGCATGTTTTCCGTATACCGGACAACCCCCCTGAAAGCGACATCTTCACGCTGCAATTTCAAAATATCACCGGGATCCGCCTCAGCTTCTCCGCGCGGCGGCGGCAGGGCGGCATCGCGCCCCAACCCGTACATGACAAGCAGGCGGGCCGCCTTCTGCGTCCGCTCCTCGTCCATGCGCAGCGTATCGGCCGCTGTTTTCAAAGCGATTGTCCCCCCGGCGGCAGCGGCGCAGGCGTACAGCAGCGCCGCGTCGCCGTCGGCCGCCTGCGTCAGCAGCTGCATAGCCCCGCGGATGTCTTTCTGCACCTCAATCCTTCTCATGGCCGTCCCCCCTTTTGCACGCTGCCTATTATAGCACAAAACACAGATTGTGCAAAGCTGTCGAAAAGTGTAAACGCTTTGTTTTTTTACCGTAAAAACCTTGGTTTTTTCTGCCGAATATGCTATACTGGTAATGTGCCGTTTTTGCGGCGCGCAAATGACATTTAAAGGATGGGAGCGCATGGAGCTCATCGACACTCTGATTCTTGTCCCCCCGCAGGACGCGGCTTATCACATTGAGCTGCTGTCCTGTACGGTTTTTGATCACATTGCCTCGGCGGCGGCCGCTTTTTCGCCGCAGCGCGTCTTCAGCCGCGGCCTGTGCGCAGGCAAAAGCGAATATGCCCAGTGCCTGGCTGCCGACGACCTGCCCGGTCTGGTCGACGCCTACCTGATGGCGTCCGACGCGCCGTCGGTTCTTTTGATCACCCGCCCGACCCCGGCGCTGTCGCCCCAGACGCTGAACGCGCTGGCGCTGCTGGCCGAATCGGCCAACGGATCGGCCGTGCTGCGCGACGGCGACGGCGTTCTGGCCGTGCTGCTGCCGCGCGAATCGCTCGAAGCGTATGATTTCGATGGTTTTTCCGGCCTGTCGGCTGCGCAGCTGTGCGAGGATCTCAACGCCGTGGCGCATGACGTGCCGCCTGACGAACGGCATGTGGTGACCGACACGGTCAGCGCCTATTACGCGCAGGAAGTGCTGCGCGCCCGCATCAACGTCTACTGGATGGAACAAGGCGTCTTGCTCGTCGACCCCAACACCACTTACATTTCCCCGCTGGCGCGCATCGGCGCAGGCAGCGTCGTCCTGCCCGGGTGCTTTTTCAACGGCCGCACCCGTGTCGGCGAAGGCTGCCGCATCGGCCCCAACGCCTTTTTGCAGGACGCCGACATCGGCGACGGCGTCACCGTCAATTCTTCGCAGATCTTTGAAAGCTCGGTCGGCGCCGGCACGACGGTCGGACCCTTTGCCTATATCCGCCCCGGCTGCCAGGTGGGCGAAAAGGCGCGCATCGGCGATTTTGTCGAACTGAAAAAAGCACAGATAGGCGACGGGACCAAAGTGGCGCACCTGACCTATCTGGGCGACATCACGCTGGGGCGCCGCGTCAATGTCGGCTGCGGCGTGGTCGCCGTCAATTACGACGGCAAAGCCAAGCACCATTCCACAGTGGGCGATGACAGCTTCATCGGCTGCAACGTCAACCTGGTCTCGCCCGTCGAAGTGGGGCAGGATGCCTACATCGCCGCCGGCACGACGGTGACCGAGGCAGTGCCCGGCGGATCGCTGTGCATCGGCCGCGCCCGGGCTGCCGTCAAGCCGGACTGGGTGAAAAAGCGGCGCGACAGCGGCAAGCTGTAAATCATTTTTAAAAATAGAATCTTGGGGGTAACTACGTATGATTCCGCACGGGACAAGCATCAAGATCTTTGCAGGCAATTCCAACCCTGCCCTGGCGCTTCAAATTGCGACTTCGCTGGGGCTCGAGCTGGGCAAGGCCGTCGTCACCAAATTTTCAGACGGCGAGATCTCGGTTTCCATCAACGAAACGGTGCGCGGCGCCGACGTTTTTGTCGTGCAGTCGACCTGTAACCCGGTCAACGACAACCTGATGGAAATGCTCATCATGATCGATGCCTTCCGCCGCGCCAGCGCCGGCCGCATCACGGCGGTCATGCCCTATTTCGGCTATGCGCGCCAGGACCGCAAGACCAAAGCGCGCGACCCCATTTCGGCCAAGCTGGTCGCCGACCTTATTGAAGCGGCGGGCGCCGATCGTGTGCTGACCATGGATCTGCACGCATCGCAGCTGCAGGGGTTTTTCAACATCCCGGTCGACAACCTGCTGGGCACCTCGGTGCTCATCCCTTATTTTGCTGACAAATACGGCATGGGCAACGACAACGTTGTCGTCGTTGCGCCCGATCTCGGCTCGGTCGGCCGCGCCCGCAAGTTCACCGAGCGCCTTGACCTGCCGCTGGCCATCATCGACAAACGCCGCCAGCGCGCCAACGTGTCCGAAGTCATGAACATCATCGGTGACGTGCGCGGCAAGCAGGTCATTCTGGTCGACGACATGATCGACACCGCCGGCACGCTGTGCAACGCCGCGGCGGCGCTCATGGATATCGGCGGCGCTAAAAATGTCGTTGCCTGCGCAACCCACGCCATTTTGTCCGGGCCCGCCATCGAACGGCTGGAAAACAGCGCGATTTCTGAAGTGTATTTGCTCGACACCGTTCCCTTGCCGGCCAGCAAAAAGATTGATAAAATCAAGGTGCTGCCGGTTTCCAACATGTTCACCGAGGCCATCCGCCGCATTTACGAAGAGGCTTCTGTGTCCGAGATCTTTTCGTAACGTGTATCCTTCCGCCGCGGGCCCGTCACAAACCCGGCGGCGCGGCGGATCCCGTATGTCTGACATGGCCGGCGGCTTTGGCCGCCGGCTTGTTTGCATGTACCCGACAAAGGAAGTGTTCCCCATTTTCAGACGACACAAATCCCCCGCCGTGCAGACGGCGGACTTTATTGTGGCCGGGCTGGGCAACCCGGGCCGGCAGTATGAGACGACGCGCCACAACGCCGGCTTCATGGCGCTTGATCTGCTGGCCGAACGGCTGGGCGCCGGGCGGCTGACCCAAACGCGCTTCCGCTCGACTTACGCGGTCTGTACGCATGGCGGCAAGACCGTAGTGCTTATGAAGCCGCAGACCTATATGAACCTGTCCGGCGAGGCGGTGCGTGATATGGCCGCCGCCCTTTCGGTGCCGCCCGAACGGATTATTGCCGTGTTTGACGACATTTCCCTGCCGGCAGGGCGCATACGGGTGCGCCGCAGCGGTTCGGCCGGCGGGCACAACGGCATTAAGAACATTATTTATCAATTACAGTCCGACGCGTTTCCCCGCGTCAAAATCGGCGTCGGATCGCCGCAGAAGGGCGACGGGGATTTAAAAGACTTTGTTCTGGACACGCTCGGCAGCGACGCCTATGCGGGTGTGCGCATGGCGCCCGACGCCGTCCTGGCGATTATCGATCAGGGCGTCGACGCGGCGATGCAGGAATTCAACGGAAAGACGGCCGGCTAGGCCGCCTTCGGTTTAGCGAGGGTTTATGGATAATACGCACAAAGTACTGCTCGATTTGATGCGCGGCCTGCCGGAATACCGGCAGCTGGCCGCGGAAGCGCAGAGGGACGGCCCGCGGGTCGTCTCTCTTTACGGCGTTTCACACATTCACAAAGCGCACATCGCTGCCACGCTGCTCGCCGATCTGGGCCGCCCTGTATGCGTCGTCACGCGCGACGAACAAAGCGCCCGGCGCATGGCGCTGGACATCGAGGGCTTCTGCGGCCGGAAAGCCGCTTTTCTCCCGGTGCGGGATCTGGTGTTCCACAACATCGACAACGTCTCGCGTGAATACGAGCACCAGCGCATCGGCGCGCTGCACGCCTTTGCTTCCGGGGAAGCGCAGGTGCTGGCCGCGCCCGTCGAAGCCATGATGCTGTCGACGCTGCCTCCCGATATTATGCACAGGGCCTCTGTCCGCCTCTGCATGGACGAGGACTATGATTTAAACCGCCTGGCAGCCCGTCTGACTGAGGCCGGGTACACAAACGCGCTGACCGTCGAAGGGCCGGGGCAATTTGCCCTGCGCGGCGGGATTCTGGATGTGTTCCCCGTCGGCGGGGAAGCCCCGGTGCGCGCCGAGTTTTTCGGCGACACCGTCGATTCGCTCGGCGTTTTCGATCCCATGACCCAGCGGCGCAGCCGCAATATCGACGCCTGCGACATTTTGCCTGCCCGTGAGACGCTGCCGCACATGGCCAAAGACGGCATCGCCGGCCTTGTCAAAACGCTGACCGCCCTGTCGCGCCGGGCAAACGACGCGCTGCGCGCCACGCTGCGGCAGGACATCGAGCGCCTGACCCAAAACGGTCTGTTCGCCGCCTGCGACCGGTATCTTCCGCACATCTACCCCCGGCAGGCTTCGGGCTTTTCCTACCTGCCGGACAACGCCGTCATCATTGTCGACGACACGCCCGCCGTCCTTGAAAGCGCGCGCGCCATGACCTACCGCCAAAACGAAGACCAGACCCACCTGCTCGAAGACGGCGTCCTCGCCCCCATGCGTTACGGGTTTTCGCTGTCCGACGGCGAAGTGCGCAGCGTCATCGAGTCGCATACTGCCGTCCTGCTCGACGCCTTTTTGAGCCAGACCCCGCTGCGCCCGCAGGCTGTCATCGCGCTCGGGTGCAAGCAACTGCCCTCGTACGGCGGCAGCCTGGACACCGCGGTCAGCGACCTTGAAAGCTACCTGTCGATGCGGTACGCCCTGTTCGCCCTGGCCGGCGGCAGCCAGCGGGCGGCCAGCCTGCGCGAGCTGCTTGAAAGCCGGGGGCTTCCCTGCGTCACCGATGCCGCGCAGGCCGGGCCGGGCCGCATCTGCATCCTGCCGCAGAACCTGTCGGCCGGTTTTGAATACCCATATGCCATGACGGCGGTTATTACCGAAGGCCAGCTCGGGATGCAGCGCCCCAAACGCAAAAAAGAAGGGAAAAAGGACGCGCGCAACCGGCTGAAAAGTTATTCCGATCTGACGCCGGGCGACCTTGTCGTCCACGATCACCACGGCATCGGCCGTTTCTGCGGCGTCGAGCGTATGACGGTCGACGGCGTGCAGCGGGATTATATCAAAATCGCCTACGCGGGCACCGACGTCGTCTTTGTCCCCGCGACTTCGCTCGACCTTGTGTCCAAATACATCGGTGCCGGCGAAGCCGATACCGTCAAGCTGAGCAAGCTGGGCGGCACAGCGTGGCAAAAGACCAAATCGCGCGCCAAAAAGGCGGCGCAGGATCTGGCCGCCGGGCTGATCGCCTTGTATTCGGCGCGCATGAAGCGCCCGGGGTTTGCCTTTTTCCCGGACGACGACATGCAGCTGGCCTTTGAAGAAAGCTTCCCTTATGACGAAACCGAGGATCAGCTGACCTGTGCGCGCGACATCAAGCGCGATATGGAAAAGCCGCACCCCATGGACAGGCTTTTGTGCGGCGACGTCGGCTTCGGCAAGACCGAGGTCGCGTTCCGCGCCGTCATGAAATGCGTGCTTTCAGGCAAGCAGGCTGCTATTCTGGTTCCCACTACCGTGCTCGCCCGCCAGCACTACCTGACGGCCTGCCAGCGTTTTTCCGGCTACCCCGTCAAAATTGAAATGATGTCCCGCTACCGCACGGCCGGGCAGATGCGCGAAACGCTGCACCGGCTGCGCACCGGCCAGTGCGATGTGCTCATCGGCACTCACCGCATTTTGCAGAAGGACGTGCATTTTAAAGACCTCGGCCTGCTCGTCGTCGACGAGGAACAGCGGTTCGGCGTGTCACACAAAGAGCAAATCAAGCAGATGACGACCTCGGTCGACGTGCTGACGCTGACCGCAACCCCCATTCCCCGCACGCTCAACATGGCGCTGTCCGGCATCCGCGACATGTCGGTGCTTGAAGAGCCGCCGCTCGGCCGCCAACCGGTGCAGACCTATGTGCTCGAACACGACAACGCCATCATCCGCGACGCCATCCGGCGCGAATTGTCGCGCGGCGGCCAGGTCTACTACCTGCACAACCGCATCGACTCCATCGAACAGACGGCGTCGTTTCTGCGGCAGCAGTTCCCCGAAGCCGTCGTCGCCACGGCGCACGGCCGCATGAGCGAAGAGCAGCTGTCCGACGTCATGAGCCGGACCTACGCCGGCGAAGTCGCCATTCTGGTGTGCACCACCATCATCGAAACGGGCGTCGATATTCCCAACGTCAACACACTCATCATCGAAAATGCCGACGCCATGGGCCTTGCGCAGCTGCACCAGATCCGCGGCCGCGTCGGCCGTTCGGCCCGGCATGCCTATGCCTATTTTACCTACCGTCGCGGCAAAGTGCTGTCAGAAATTTCGCAAAAGCGCCTGTCCGCCATCCGCGAGTTCGCCGAGTTCGGCTCAGGGTTTAAAATCGCCATGCGCGACCTTGAAATCCGCGGCGCGGGCAACGTCCTGGGCGCCGAACAGAGCGGCCACCTGATGAACGTCGGCTACGACCTGTATCTGCGGCTGCTGGAAGAAGCGGCGGGCGAGCTGTCGGGCCAGCCGGCGGCCGAACGCACCGAGTGTACCGCCGACATCCTGGTCTCGGCCAGCCTGCCGCAAAGCTATATTCCCGACGCCGGCACCCGCGTCGACCTGTACCGCCGCATCGCCCTCATCCGTTCGCAGGACGACTATCTCGACATGCAGGACGAACTCATCGACCGTTTCGGCGACCCGCCGCAGCCGGTGCTCAACCTGCTGTCCATCGCCCTTTTGCGTGCGCACGCGTCAGAGTGCGGGGTCAGTGAAATCAACCACCGGTCCGGCTCCATGCAGTTTGTCTTTACCCCCGGCGTGCTGCAAAGCGCCTCGGCCGTCTGCGCCGATCCGGCCCTGCGCGGCCGGATTTTGATGAGCGCCGGCGAAAAGCCCTATCTTTCCCTGCGTCTCAAACCGACGGACGACGTTTTAAAGGCGGCGTCTGATCTTGTCGCCCTGTGGAAGAGCAAGACCGACGAAATTCACGCTGCCGGCGATGCAAAATGATTGCCAAAGACTTGGCGGCGTGATATGATTAACAGGATCTCTCCGCCTGAGGAGGCTTATCTATCGTGAAAAAAACACTGCTTTTAGTCCTTGCGCTCTGCCTGCTGCTGTGCGGGTGTTCGCCCAGCCCGGCGGCCATTACGGTCGGCCCGCGCCAGGTCGATCTTGCAACCTATGCTTTTTACATCCATTACAACCTGATGAATCTGACCACCGAATACGGCTATACGCCTGATACGCTTTATTCCGACGAAATGACCGCGCAGATCAAGTCGGACGCGCTCAACCAGGCGGTGACCGCCGAAGTCATCCGGATCAAATGCGGCGAGCTGGGGCTTGAGCTTTCCGACGAACAGAAAGAATCGCTGGAATCTGACAAAAAAGAGTTCATCGAGTCGCTGGGCGGCAAGTACGAGTACCTGTCCTATCTGCGCGAGTCGGCGATGACCGACCGCAGCTATGACGCTTTTCAGGAAAACTCACTGTATTACGACCTGCTGTACGAGTACCTGTGCGCCGAGGCAGCCGAGTTTTACAACGACGAAAACCTGCGGCAGTTCTTTGCCGAAAACTACATCACCGTCCGGTATATCCGTCTGGGCACCCTTGACAGCGCCGGCGCCCCGCTCAGCGAAGTCGACGCTGCCGCCAAGCTGACGCTTGCCAACAGCCTGCTGATGCAGGCGCAGCAGCCGGACGCCGATTTTGAAGCCCTGATCGCGGAATACAACGACGACCCCATTATGGACATGAACCCTGACGGCCTTGTGGTCAGCGTCGCTTCCGCACAGGAAATCGATTACCTGGCCCCGGCTTTTTCACTGGCTGAAAACGAAGTCGGGGGCGTCTATACCGGGTCTGAAGGCTACTATATTGTCCGGCGCACCCCTGTCAGTGCCAGCTATTTTGAAGAAAACCGGGATATGATTCTGCAAAACGCGCTGGACTGGTATTTTGAAAGCTCGCTGGAGCAATGGAAGGCGGACACCGCCGTCACGACGACCGCGGCTTATGAACAAATCAACCTTGACAATTACATGGAATATGTCAAATAGGCGTTCAGCCCGGCTGCCCCCGTTCTTTTACGGCAGACGAATCGTTCCTGCTCCCTTTGCTTAAAAAACAGCCTTCGTCGTGTGAATCAACGACACCCACCGCCTGCATCCAGGCGTAGACAATCACGGTTCCCACGAACTTCATGCCGCGCCGCTTCAAATCCCGGGATACCGTGTCGGACAGCGGCGAGCGGTCCTTCCCTGTTTCAAAGATTTTCTTTCCCCCTGTCCAGCGCCAGAGATACCGGTCAAAGCTGCCAAACTCCTGCTGGATTTCCCGGAATACCCGTGCGTTGGTCACTGCCGCCCGGATTTTCAGCCGGTTGCGGACAATGCCTGGGTCGTTTTGCAGCGCCGACAGCTTGTCTTCATCATAATTGCCGACGATTTCCGGGTCAAAGCCGTCAAAGGCACATCGGAAGGCCTCGCGCTTGTTCAGGATACACTCCCACGACAGCCCTGCCTGAAAGCCCTCCAGCACCAGCATTTCAAAAAGCTTCCGATCGTCGTGGACCGGCACGCCCCATTCCTCGTCATGATAGCGGATGTACAAAGGGTTTTTCGGATTGGCCCAGGCGCACCGCACCCGTCCATCCGGCCACTGCGGTCGATTCACGGTTTTATCATCCCTTTCACTGCCGGATCTGTCTGCTGCCCCCAGTATAGCCGAATCCGGCACAAGAATCAACCGCCAAGCTCTGCTGGGTTTGGCCTGCCATGAGGAAACGCCATGACCAATACGACCAAACAGGCGCTCGAAGCCTCGCTCAAGCACATGCTTTTAAAAAAACCGCTGGACAAAATCACCATCCGGGACATTACAGACGACTGCGGTATCAGCCGCATGGCATTTTACTACCATTTCAAAGACATTTACGATTTGGTGGAATGGAGCTGCATCGAAGACGCTGCCAGGGCGCTGCAAGGGAAAAAGACTTATGACACCTGGCAGGAAGGCCTGGCGCAAATTTTTGAAGCGGTCCTTGAGAATAAACCGTTTGTCCTCAACGCCTGCCGCTGTATTCCGCGGGAACAGATGGAACGCTTCCTGTTTCAAATCACCTACCGCCTCATCCGCGGCGTGGTAGACGAGCAGAGCCGCGGCGCGTCCGTTTCAGAAGAGCAGAAGGCGTTTATTGCCGATTTTTACAAGTACAGTTTTGTCGGGCTGATGCTGAAATGGATTCGGCAGGGCATGACGGAAGACTACGCCGTGCTGGTCCGCAACATCAGCCTGACCGTAAAGGGCAGCATTGCAAACGCCGTCCGCAATTTTTCACAGCCGCAATAAAGGCTTTACAATCGGGGCCCGGTGATAAGATTTTTATCACCGGGCCCCGATTGTAAATGGCGCCGCCGCCCTGCGCCGTGTAAAATAAAGCCACAACAGCAAAACAAAGCCGTATCAAACGGCGCAATGCAGAAAGGCGGTTTTACAACATGAACAAAAACCTGAAAAAAGCCACCGCGGCGGCCTGCATGGCAGGCGCCGGTACGACGGCCGTGATTCTGAAACGCCAGCGCGCCCGGCGCGCCGAAGCGCCGGCCGGTTCCGGCCGCAGCTACCGCAACACCGAGCTGGGAAAACAGCGGAAGAATGCAAAAGGCATCTACTATTCCAGCGGCAACTACGAAGCCTTTGCGCGGCCGGAAAAGCCGGCCGGCGCTGATAAAAAAAGCGCCTACATCGTCGGCAGCGGCCTGGCGGCCCTCGCCGCTGCCTGTTTCCTGGTGCGCGACGGCCAGATGCCCGGATCGCACATTCATATTCTGGAAGCCATGGACGTGGCCGGCGGCGCCTGCGACGGCATCTACGACCCCTCCCGCGGCTACATCATGCGCGGCGGCCGCGAAATGGAAGACCACTTTGAATGCCTGTGGGATCTGTTCCGCTCCATCCCCTCGCTGGAACAGCCCGGCGCGTCGGTGCTGGACGAGTTTTACTGGCTCAACAAGCACGATCCAAACTATTCCCTGTGCCGCGCCACAGTCAACCGGGGGCAGGACGCCCATACTGACGGCCAATTCAATCTGAGCCGGAAAGGCTGTATGGAAATCATCCGGCTCTTTATGACCCCCGATGAAGATCTGTATGACAAGACCATCGAGAACGTGTTCGATGATGAAGTCTTCTCGTCCACCTTCTGGCTGTACTGGCGGACCATGTTCGCCTTTGAAAACTGGCACAGCGCCCTGGAAATGAAGCTCTACTTCCAGCGCTTCATCCACCACATCGCCGGTCTTCCCGACTTCAGCGCCCTGAAGTTTACCCGGTACAACCAGTACGAATCGCTGATCCTGCCCATGCAGAAATACCTGGAAAACGCCGGGGTGGACTTCCGCTTCGGCGTCGAAGTGACCAATGTGCTCTTTGAGCGCCAGGGCAGCCGGAAGATCGCCACCGCCATCGAATACCGGGCCGGCGGCAAAGAAACGGGAATCCCCCTGACGGAAAACGACCTGGTCTTTGTCACCAACGGCTCCTGCACCGAAGGGACCGTCTACGGCGACCACAGCCATGCGCCCAACGGCGACGCCGAGGTGCGCACCAGCGGCTGCTGGAACCTGTGGAAAAACATCGCCCGCCAGGATCCAGCCTTTGGCCGGCCCGAAAAATTCTGCTCGGACATCGCCAAAACCAACTGGGAATCGGCCACCGTCACCACTCTGGACGACAAAATCCTGCCCTATATCGCCAATATCTGCCAGCGTGATCCCCGCACCGGCAATGTCGTCACCGGCGGCATCGTCAGCTGTAAAGATTCCAGCTGGCTGATGAGCTGGACCGTCAACCGGCAGGGACAGTTCAAAAAGCAAAATCCCGAACAGGTCTGTGTCTGGGTCTACGGACTGTTCACCGACGTCCCGGGCGATTTTGTAAAAAAACCCATGCGCGAATGTACCGGAAAAGAAATCACCGAAGAATGGCTGTACCATATCGGCGTACCCGAAGATCAGATTCCCGGGCTGGCCGAGCACAGCGCGGTCTGCGTCCCCACCATGATGCCGTACATCACCGCCTTTTTCATGCCGCGGGCAAAGGGCGACCGGCCCGACGTCATCCCGGACGGCTGCGTCAATTTTGCCTTCCTGGGCCAGTTCGCCGATACGCCCCGGGACACGGTGTTTACCACGGAATATTCGGTGCGCACCGCCATGGAAGCGGTCTACGGCCTGCTGGGCGTCGACCGCGGTGTGCCCGAAGTGTGGGGCAGCGTGTACGACATCCGCTGCCTGCTGGACAGCTCTGTCTGCCTGATGGACGGCAGGTCGCCGCTTGACATGAAGCTGCCCGGACCGATCGGCGTTTTTCGCAAGCCGATGTTAAAACTGATTCGGGGCACGGTCATTGAAAAACTTTTACGGGATCATCATGTCCTGCGGGACGACAGGACGTAAAGATAAAGCGCAGCGCAGGCTTTTATGCCTGCGCTGCGCTGTTTTTGTTTTGCCCCTGCGCGCCGCTTTCCGGCCGCCGGGCTTACTTGAGGATACTGCTGTTGTTGACGACCGCCGCGCCGAACAGCATCAGCACATCGGCGTTTTCAAAATCGACGTACTGCGGCAGAAGGCTGCTCGGCATAAACCGCAGATCCACGACCGTGACGCGGGAATATTGCTCGAGCAGCAGCGGGGCCAGGCTGCTGCCGTACGAATCAGAAATCAGCACCAGGTGCCTGTCCCGCTCGGACTCGGGGCTTTCGATGACGGTCAGCGGGCTCAGGCCGGACAAAAAGACGTTATAGGCGGTGTCGCTGTCCAGAAGGCCGGTGTTGTACACCATTGTCCCATCCGGCGTCTGCATGTTGTCGACCGTCGCGGCGTCGGTGTAATCGCTGCGCAGCCAGGTGATGGTCTCGGGCTCGATGTCCTGAACCAGCCGCCCATAAGAACCGACAAAGCCGTCATAGCTTTCTGCGGTAAAGGCGCTGTGGTCAATGGAAAAACCCATGGTCTCGCCCAAAAGGTCGACGACGTCCAGAATATCCGGCTGGTCCCAGTGCGGATCGGTCTTGTAATAGTCTGACAGGGTCAGCGCCCCCGAAAGCTCGACGACGTTCCAGTCATACAGCCACTCGCGCAGCGCGGCGGTCATGGATTCGTGATTAAGGTAGTTTGCGATTTCACCGCGGGCATAATAGCTTTTGTCGGGGATGACCGACAGGTAGACGTTGTTTTCCGCAAAGTTTTCGTCACGCAGGGCGATCATCTTTTCGGCGAACGTCACGATGGAATCGCGGTCCATTTCGGCCGGATCTTCAATATAGGTGTCGCCCAGCTTGATCATCCCGTTGGCGTCAGGCCTGGGCAGGCTGCCGTCCAGCGCGCGGAAAGCTGCGGCAATGCCGGCGCCGCAGTTGTTGTCCATGGCGAGCAGCACCAGATTGTCAATGCTCTCGACATAGACATTGCTTTCGTCCACACCGACACAAATCCATTTGCGCGGATTGACATTTTCGCGGATCAGCTGCTTGGCGGTTTCAACGTCGGCGCCTTCGGGCAGGCGGAGCAGGCAGACCGAGTGCGCCTGCGCCGTCATCAGGGGTTCGACGGCCAGCCCTTCGGTAAACTCGACCTCATCCGTACCCAAAAAGCCCTTGACATTGTCCGGCGTCATCTCGGTCTCGTTCATGTAACGGATCGACACGCTGTCGCGCACCGACGCGTACAGATAAGCCATAATGTCGGCCAGCGGGCTGTCCGCGGTCACGGCTTTGCCCGTGATCGCCCGGCCGATGCGCAGCGCAAGGTCACTCACACGCCCGTCTTCAACCAGCTTTTCCGCCAGCGTCATCCCTGCCCCCTGCACCTGCGCGTCCAGCGCAGCATAACACAGCGACACCATGTCGCCGCGCAGGAAGTTGCTTAAATCAACGTCAGCGGGTACGTTCACACCGTTTTCAAGCAGATTCTGCCAGTTGTCCCATACGCTGCCCTGCTCGCCGTCCTCATAGCCGAGGGCGCGCAGGACAAAGGTGGCGAACATCTGCGCGCTGGCCGTCGACTCGGGGTCAAAATGCGTGCTGTCAGCCCCGGTGGTCAGCCCGGTCGAGTAGGCATAGGCCAGATAGTCCGACGCGCCTTCCCAGCCGGGGGCGTCGACAAAGGGGTGCGTATACCCCCCATCGCTGTACAGCGCCTCGTTTTCCTGCCCCAGCAGGCGGATCAGCATGATGACCGCTTCAATGCGCGTCGGCGCGCGATCGAGCTCGTATCCCTGGTCCGACCCTTGAAAAAGGCCCATGACGCCCAGCGCCTCCGCCTTGAGGACGTCCGGGTCCGCGGCGTCCGCCGCCGCGGCGGGCAGCGTCAGCGACGCGCACAGGCACAGGGCCAGAAGCGCCGCCGTCAGCTTGCGTGCAATGCGATTCATATCATTTCTCCTTTGTGTTGTTTTGGTGCCACGCTGCATAAGACGCGCAAAAAACAAAAAGGTTCCATAAAAAACGCACATTCCGGTGAATGTGCGTTTTTCTTTTACAGCGCGCGCAGTGCGTCGACGATTTCGGTTTTCTGCATGGTGCGCTCGTCTTTTTGCTTGATAACGCGGGCAGGCACGCCGGCGACCACGACGCCGGGCGGCACGTCGCTGACGACGACGGCCCCGGCCGCGACGACGGCTCCCTCGCCGACGCGGCAGCCTTCGAGCACGACGGCGTTGGCGCCGATCACAACGTTGTCTTCCACAACGACAGGGACGGCGCTGGCCGGTTCAATGACGCCGGCCAGGACGGTGCCCGCCCCGATGTGGCAGTTTTTCCCCACCGTCGCCCGGCCGCCGAGCACAACGCCCATGTCAATCATGGTGCCCGCGCCAATAACGGCGCCGATGTTGATGACAGCGCCCATCATGATGACGGCGTTGTCGCCGATTTCGACCTGTTCGCGGATGATGCAGCCCGGCTCGATGCGGGCGTTGATGTTTTTAATGTCCAGCAGGGGGATGGCGCTGTTGCGCCGGTCATTGTCAATGACCATTTTTTCAATGTCGGCGGCGCGGGACGTCAGCACCGGCTCGATGTCCCGCCACTCGCCGCAGACGATTTTGAGCGCCCCTGATCCGAACACCGTGCAGCCGGGAAAGTCAATGGGGGTTTTCTCGCTCAAAGTGACGCGCACCGGCGTCTTTTTATCCGCCGTGCGGATATATTCGATAATTTCTTGTGCATTCATGTTTTATTTTCCTCCAAACAATGCGTCGTCCATGGTGTACAGGCCGTTGGGCGCCCCGGCGACAAACTGCGCGGCGCGCAAAGCGCCCGCCGCAAACAGCCGCCGCGACTGTGCCGAATGACGGATGCTTAAAACCTCGTCCTCGCCGGCGAACATGACCTCGTGCTCACCGACGATGGTGCCGCCGCGCACGGCATGAATCCCGATTTCGCCCTTTTTTCGCGGAGCGACGCCGTCGCGCCCGTGGACTTCAACAAAATCGCCGCAGCTTTCGGCGGCCTGCGCCAGCGCCAGCGCCGTACCTGACGGCGCGTCGATTTTACGGTTGTGGTGCCGTTCGATGATTTCGATGTCAAATCCCGCCAGAATGGGCGTCACCATGCGAACCACCCGTTCCATGACACAGACGCCGAGCGACATGTTGCGCGACCGCAGAATGGGCGCGCGGCCGGCCAGCGCCGCCACCTGTTCGTCGTCGCGCGGCGAATAGCCGGTCGTACACAAAACGGCCGGCGTGCCGTGCTCTGCAATGTAGTCTGCCAGCATGGGCAGGTTTTGCGGGTGGGAAAAATCAATGATCACGTCAAACGGCTCCGCCACCGCGCCGAGCGACGGCAGGCAGGGCGGCCCGGCCAGGCGGTCGACCACAGCGCACAGCTCGAGATCCATACTGCCGCGCAGAAGCTCTTCCACGTTTTTGCCCATCGCGCCGTAGCCAACCAGCACAACGCGTATCTTTTTCATTGGCTTTCCTCTTTCCTTTCAGCGGGCTTACTTCAGCACTTCCAGGCTGCGGCGCAGCGTTTCGGCGTTTTTCTCATCCATGGGGCCCAGGGGCAGGCGGCACGCGCCGCAGTCAAACCCGATCATTTCCATGGCGCGTTTGACGGGGACCGGGTTGGTTTCGATGAACAGGGCGTTAATAAGGGGCAGCAGGGACAGCTGCAAATCGCGGGCGCGCGCCGTATCGCCGTCCAGATAAGAGCGCACCATATCGTGCGTCTGCCGCGGCGCGACGTTGGCCAGCACCGAAATAACGCCCGACCCGCCAAGCGACAAAAGCGGCACCACGCTGTCGTCGTTGCCCGACAGCAGGCAGAAGCTGTCGCCGACCAGGCGGGCGCACTGCGCGACATAGGAAATATCGCCGCTGGCCTCTTTAATCCCGACGATATTGGGGACTTTGGCAAGTTCAGCCAGCACGTCGATCGAAATGGAACAGCCGGTGCGCCCGGGCACGTTGTACAAAATAATGGGCAGCGACGTCGCCGCGGCGATCGTTTCAAAATGGGCGCGCATCCCGCTTTTGTTGGCCTTGTTGTAATAGGGGGTGACGACGAGCAATCCGTCGGCGCCCAGCCCTTCGTAATGGCGCGCCAGTTCGGCGGCGTGGCGTGTATTGTTGGATCCCGCGCCGACAATGACGGGGATCTTCCCGCCGGCGCGGCCGATCACGCGCTGTGCGACGGCGGTTTTTTCCTCGTCGGTCATGGTCGGCGTCTCCGCAGTCGTGCCCAGCGCGACAATGCCGTCGGTGCCGTTTTGCAGATGAAAATCGACCAGACGGTCGAGCATGTCAAAGTCGACGCCGCCGGCTGCCGTAAAGGGGGTGACGAGCGCGACAAGCGATCCGCTGAAGGTTCTGACAGGCTTTTGCATAAAGGTTCCTCCTCTTCTAATTGCAGGTACTGTTTGCCAGTCCGGTTGCTTTACAGTCCAAAGGCGCGGCTGAGCGCCCCGACCGCTTTGCTTTTGTTGCACGGGTCAATGGTAAAGGAAATGGAAATTTCCGACGTGGTGATCTGATAATACGATATGCCCTCTTCCGCCAGAACGCCAAACACTTTGGCCGCGACGCCGGTGTGCGTCGCCATTCCGACGCCGACCACGCTGATCTGGGTGTAACCGCTGCGGATGTCCGGCCTCAGCGCCGACAGCGCAGCGTCCCCTTTGAGCGCGGCGCACAGTTCGCCCGCCTGGCCGTCCGGACAGCTGAACGAAAACGCGATTTTTTCGCCGACGAGGTTCTGATTGATAATATCCAGGTTGATATGGCTGCGGGCGATCAGACTGAAAACGGCGGCCACGCTGCCCGACGCCGTTTCCATGGGCGGAAAGGACACAATGGTGCAGCCGTCCTTGATGCTGATGCCGGTGACAGGCATATCCTCAAACATGATTTTTTCCTGTGCCATGACCACAGTCCCCTTTCTTTCCGCTTCCAGCGTGCGCCCGAGATAAAGCTCAACGCCGTATTTTTTGGCCAGTTCCACGCATCGGGTTTCCAGGACGCCGGCGCCGCAGGCCGACATTTCCATCATCTCTTCGTATGAAATGCGCGGCAGCGCGCGCGCGTCCGGATAGAGCCGCGGGTCGACGGTGTAAACGGCGTCGACATCGGTGTAAATTTCACACCGGCAGCCGAGCGCCGCGGCCAGCGCCACCGCCGTCGTGTCCGAACCGCCGCGGCCCAGCGTCGTGATGTCGCCGTCTTCGGTAATGCCCTGGAACCCGGCCGCGACAACGACCTTGCCTTCGTTCAGGCACCGCTCGATGCGGTCGGTCCGCACCTCTTTGATAAAAGCCCGCGAGTGGACGTCGTTGGTGATAAACCCCGACTGAAAGCCGGTCATCGACACGGCGGCGCAGCCCAGTTTTTGCAGAGCCATCGCCATCAGCGTCACCGTCTGAATCTCGCCCGTCGACAGCAAAGCGTCCAGTTCACGCTTGTTCGGCGCGTCCGAAATCTGTTCGGCCATGGCGATCAGGCCGTTGGTCGTCTTGCCCATGGCCGAGCACACGACGACCAGCTCGTGCCCGTCCCTGTGCAGTCCGGCGATGTGCCGGGCGATGGCTTCGATCTTATCGAGCGTCGCCACCGAACTGCCTCCGTACTTATGAACCATTCTCATGTCCGTTCTGCCTCCCCGGGTCAAAGCCCGTCAAGCTTCTCCCGACGAAAAAGGCCGGAAGAGCAGCAGAAATGCTCTTACCGGCCAAACAGAAATACAGCAAAGTAAGATAGCACAACTGCAAATACATTGCAGACAGTCCTGCGGCTGTTCACCGCAGGCCCACCGCCCGCGCACGCCTGCCCGGGCAGTTCGGCGGATGTGCCTTTCCCCGCCCTCTCAGCCTGCCGGCTCCGGTGGGTACTCATCGTCTCCGCGCCTCTATCAACGGCCTTATCATATCATGCCCGGGACAAATTGTAAACATCTGCGGCCAAAATTACAATCAAATCTTGCAAGTTGCCATGAAACGTGTATAATCGGATCAGGTTCTTTATGAAAAATGATCGGAGGACACCCTTATGAAAAACTATATTCAGTACCGCCGGGATCTGCACGCCATCCCCGAAGTCGGCCGCCAGGAACGCAGAACCGGCCAATATATTGCCAATCATCTGTCCCGGCTCAACTGCCGGCTTGAACGCGTCGTCGAGACGGGCAGCGCCGCTTTTTTTGACAACGGCGCCGGCGACACGGTCGCCTTCCGCGCCGACATCGACGCGCTGCCCATCGCCGAAGAAACGGGGCTCGCCTTTGCTTCTTCCAACGGCTGTATGCACGCCTGCGGCCACGACGCCCACATGGCCATGCTCCTTTCGCTGGCCGACTATTTAAACGAACATCACTCGGAATACAAGAAAAACATCCTGTTGATCTTCCAGCCTTCGGAAGAGACCATTGGCGGCGCAAGGCCCATCTGTGAATCCGGGGTGCTCGACCGCTACCATGTCAGCAAAATCTTCGGCCTGCACGTCTGGCCCAAAGTCAAGGCCGGCGCGCTCGCATCGCGCCCCGGCCCGCTTATGGCGCAGGCGGCCGAAATGCGCCTGACCGTCCACGGCAAAAGCGCGCACTGCGCCCGCCCCGACCTGGGGATCGATGCGCTGGCGGCCATCGCCGATTTGATAGCCGAGCTCAACCGCATCAAGCGCGAAGACATTCCCGCCGGCACCGAATACCTGCTGCACATCGGCACCATCAGCGGCGGCGACGCCGGCAATATTGTCTGTGAAACCGCCCAGGCCAAGGGCAGCGTCCGCGCCTTTGACACCGCGGTGTTTGACGAGCTGTGCGGCAAGGTACGGCAGGCGGCGGCCGCCGCTGATGCCCGCTACGGCACCACAACGGAAGTTTTCTTCAGCCCTGCCTATCCGCCGGTCAACAACGACCCCTCGCTGTATGCAGAATATCAGGAAGCCATGCGCAGAGCCGGCATTGAACTGCTTACCGCTGACAAAACGGTCATCAGTGAAGATTTTTCGGAATACCAGAAACGCGTGCCCGGCGTGTTCGCCTTTTTAGGCCTGGGCGACGTGCCGTCGCTGCACAACAACCGCTTTGATTTTGACGAAGAGCTGATGGAAACCGGCATCCGGGCCCTTACCGCACTGCTTGACTATTTCGCCAAATAATCCCGCGCAGGCGCGCTTTCCGTGGTTTTTCATAAAAAAAGGAGGTTTCGCCGTGGAAAAGAAAGGTTTTTCCGCCCTGGTTCCCCTTGCGGCCGCGCTGATTCTGGAAATCCTGCCCTATGGCGCGGTCTGCAACTTCGCCCGTCCTGCCGAAGACGGGACCATCGGCCGCTTTCGGGTGTTGTATTCCTATTTTGATCTTGTGCCTTTCGGGTACGCCAATTTCGGCCCTTTTCTCACGGCGATCCTCACCTGCGTCATTCTGGTTCTGACCGTCGCCTGCTGCCTGACTGGAAAGCGGAAAATCCTGCCTGCTGCAAAGGCCCTGCTCTGCGCTGCGATCGTTTTGTCTCTGTGCCCGCTGCTGCTCGGCGCCGACTTTTTTTCCGTTGTCGGCGCGCTGATCACCGCGTCCCTGGGAGCCGGGCTGTTTCTGCTTTCGCGCGCCGGGACTCCCTGATTTCCTTTCAGGCTGATCTGCGATTTCAGTTTTGGCAGAAACCTGACTGCCGTGCCAAAGCTTTCACGGGTTTTCTCTCTTGGTTTCGTCGTGACTGGTTAGCTTCTTTCCACCTGCGGGCAAAAGAAAAGGGCAGCCGATTTTCTCGGCTGCCCTGGCAGGCGTTATTTATTCTTATGAATAATTGGTCGGAAAGCTCGAAATAATATCTGATTCATCAACCGAAATACCGGAACCATCTCCATTGGTAACAAAATTAAACATATACCCATATTCCGGGTTTCCTGCAAAAAGCGACAGTTCGCTTTCTGTAAAATAGCCGACAACAACAGTGTAGTATAGTTTTTCGCCTTTTCCTTGATATGCCCAACATTCGGCTGTATAAAGTTTATAGCCCAGTGAAATGAGCCGTTGATATTCCACAGTTCGTTCCTCATCTGTTAGTTCGCCAGTCTCTTTGAATATATCAAAAGACAGCAGAAATATTACATTTTTCCCATTATATTTCTCCCGGGCTGCTCTTACTTCACTTGCAAAGTTTACCTCGCCTGGGTAGGGGACAGCATAACTGCCAGACGAATTCGTATGATATTCGCTGATTACACGTCTGCCATCGTAAGTTGTTGGGTTCCAAAAGACGACGCCAACAATCAGCATCAGGCACGCCGCGGCTGCCCCCCATTTTACCCAGACGGGCTTCTTGGATTTCTTTTTATAATTGAGAGCTTCGTCAATGTACTTGCTGTCCAGCTCGCTCATAGCGTCGGAAAACTTCTTTGCGTTCATACAAATACCTCTCTTTCAATCAAGTATTGTTTCATCTTTTCGCGGATACGGGTCAGCCGGACGGAGATGTTTTTCTCCGAAAGCCCCATAAATTCGGCTATGTCCTTGTAGCTGTCGGCAAACCAATAGCGGCGCATGAAGATAACACGGTTTTCGACGGTCAGCGTGTCCAAAAACTCCCCAATGATACGGGCTAACTCTCTGGCTTCCATTTCGGCCTCTACTGTCTTGGGGTCTGCTATGCAGGCTTCAATTTCCTCCATAGCAATCGTATAGGCACTTCTTCGTTTGGCTGCTTCCTTTCTCCAATAGGTTTTGAGTGAAATATTCCGAACGATTTTCACAATGTAGCTGAGCAGCGGGTCAGGGTGTACCGGGGGAATGGCGTTCCATGCGCCTAAGTAAGCGTCGTTGACACATTCCTCTGCGTCCTGCCTGCTTCCTACGATGTTGTACGAGAGGTTGTGGCAGATTTTTCCGTATTTCATGTCCAGTTCCCGGATGGCTTGCTGGTCACGCTCAAAGAACATTTCTATGATTTTTTCATCGGCTGTCATCCCACCGCCTCCTTTCCGGCTTCACCTATATACTACGGTTTTCGCGGCGAATACTACATCAAATCCAAAAATTTTTCATTCTGCATCATTGCCGGCTTTCCCTGATTGGTCAAACCGACGGAGTTTGGGCCATCACTGCCATCCTGCACAAGGGGCCTCGGGGAGCGCGCTTGACAGATTCATCTAAATAAACTATAATTATAGAAACAGTTATTATGAATCCGGATATCAGGAGGCGCTTATGCATAAAGTAGTCTTGTACAGCAACCCGCACTGAGGGGGCTGCGGACCGGTCAAAGAGGTTCTTTGCCAGAATAACGTCAAATACGCCATTGTCGACATCACGTCCGGCATCACGCCGCTGCGGTCGTTTCTGAAAATCCGCGATACGTCAGATACACATGCCGCCGCCCGTGAAAAGCACACCATTGGCCTGCCCACACTGGTGATCGACGACGAAATCTTTATCCCCTCGCCCGATCAGACGCAGGAACTGATCGACAAATACGGACTGAAAGACTCTGCCAATTAAGCGGCAAACGCCTCCGGCCATGCGGCCGGAGGCGTTTTTCATCTTTTTCCCTCTTTCCGCCGATTAAAGCAGCCAGAGCGGGATGAGGAACAACAGGTTAAAAAGGGTAAAAACCAGCAAATAACGCTGCCTGCGCTGCGGATACTGCCCCGCGATCTGCTTATAGGAAATCAGGCTGGCCATCGATGCGATGAGCGTCCCCAGGCCGCCGACATTGGTTCCGACGATGAGCTGCGGGATGTTATCGGTGTACCCCGACAGAAGCATGGCGGCCGGCACATTGCTGATGACCTGGCTGCTGAGGATGGCCGCCGTTTTTTCATGGCCGTCGAGCAGCGAAATCATCAGCCCGCGCACGCTTTCAATGCGGTTTAAGTTGCCGGTGAACACAAAGAAAAACACAAAGGTCAGAAGCAGCGCGTAGTCTGCCCGCAGAAACAGGCGTCTGTCCGACAAGAGCACGCCGGCCGCCACGGCGGCGAGCAGCACGGCGTGCGGCAGCACGCCGGCGACGGTCAGCAGGCACAGCGCAAACAGCGCGGCGTACAGGGCGACCTTCGCCTTTTCCGGGGGACGCGGCCGCCCCAGCGACACTCCATGCGCCGGCTGCCGGCACCCCGCCAGAATACAAACGGCCAGCAGCGCGGCCGAAACCGCTGTATAAGGCAGCATCAGGGCCAGAAACTGCACAAGCCCCATGCCGGACAGCGAAAACAGGTAGAGGTTCTGCGGGTTGCCGATGGGCGTCAGCATACTGCCCAGGTTGGCGGCAATGGTCATCAGCACGACGATATAGCACACCCCGCCGCTCAGCCCGGCCATTTCCAGAATCATAATGCCAAAGGGGACAAAGGTGATAAGCGCCACGTCGTTTGTGATCAACATGCTGCTGAAAAAGCACAGGAACACCAGCACAAAGGCAATGCCCCTGCCGCTTTTAACCCGCTGCAGCAGCTGCCCGCCTGCGATTTGAAACAGGCCCTGTCCCCGCAGCCCCTCGACAATGAGCATGAGGCACAAAAGCAAAGCCAGCGTTTCAAAATCGATGTACCCCAAATATTCCCCGTCGGGCGGCACCGCCAGGCAGGACAGCGCCGCCAGCACCAGCGAAACGCTCAGAACAACGTCTTTTTTGAAAAGGCGCACGGCGGCGCCCCATCCCCGCTTCAAAACAACCGACTCCCCTTTTCCGACTGTAAAACAGGCGAAAATCCGAGGATTTTCGCCTGAACGCAAGCAAGCCTGTAAGCCGGGTTCTGTTAAAAACAGCCATCTGTCTGGGTCGCGCGTCGCCGCGCGCCTCAAGCCACCCTTTTGGGGAACGGGCCGAGCAAGCCCTGCGCCATGCGCTGTTCCCGCTTGATGTTGCTTCGGATAGAGTTTACAGGTGCCCATTGTCACCAATGGGTTCAGTGAGCTCTTACCTCGCTTTTCCACCCTTACCCCGGCACAGGGCCGAGGCGGTATATTTCTGTTGCACTTGTCCTAAAGTCGCCTTTGGCGGACGTTATCCGCTATCCTGCTCTGTGAAGCCCGGACTTTCCTCCCACGCAGCCTTACGCTGCGCAGGCGGCTGTTCCGCTTACTTGCCCTATGATTATACCCGCAAACCCGCAGGTCTGTCAACAGAGCCCTGCCTTTTCGCCGCAAAACCCTTTGACAAGCGCGCAAATTGCGGTACAATAAGAGGTGAAAATCCTACCAAGGGAGCTTTGCAATGACAGCTTTTGAAGAATACCTGCACGCCGTGCGCGGCAAAAAAGTCGCTGTGCTGGGCATCGGCGTTTCCAACACGCCCCTGCTGCGGCTTCTGGTCCGCGCGGGCGCCCGCGTCACCGCCTGCGACAAAAAAAGTGAAGACGAGCTGGGCGAGCGCGCCGCCGAACTGCGCGCCCTGGGCGTCCAGCTCTATACCGGTCCCGACTACCTCGACGGCGTCGAAGCGTCGGGCGCCGAACTGGTTTTCCGCACGCCCGGCATGCGGCCCGACCTGCCCGCCCTGATGCGCGCCCGTGCGCGCGGCGCCGAGATCACCAGTGAAATGGAAGTCTTTTTTGCCGTCTGCCCCTGCCCCATCATCGCCGTCACCGGTTCAGACGGCAAAACGACGACCACAACGGTCATCGCTGAAATGCTGCGCGCCGCCGGACGGCGGGTCTTCCTGGGCGGCAATATCGGCACGCCGCTGCTCGACCGCACCGGCGAAATGTCGGCGGACGATCTGTGCGTACTCGAGCTTTCATCCTTCCAGCTCATGAGTATGCGCCAGAGCCCGCACATCGCCGTCGTTACCAATCTTGCGCCCAACCACCTGGACGTACACCGCGGCATGGAAGAATACGTCGACGCTAAGCGCAATATTTTCCGTTTCCAGGCTCCGGACGACGTCCTGGTGCTCAACCTGGACAACGCCGTCACCCGTTCGTTCGCCGCTGAAAGCCGGGCCGAAGTGCGCTTCTTTTCGCGTCTGGACCGGCCGGTGCACGGCGTCTGGCTCGACGGCACCCGCATCGTCTGCGACGGGCAGGAACTGATGAATCGCAGCGACATCCGTATCCCCGGCGATCACAACGTCGAAAACTACATGGCCGCCTGCGCCGCCGTCGCCGGGCTGGTTCCCCCTGCTGTCATGCGGCAGGTCGCCCGCGAATTCCCGGGCGTCGAACACCGGCTGGAACTGGTGCGTGCAATCGGCGGCGCGATGTGGTATAATGATTCCATCGCATCCAGCCCGACCCGCGCCATTGCCGGCCTTAAATGCTTTGACGGCCCCATCATCCTCATTGCGGGCGGATACGACAAGCACATTCCCTTTGACGGGCTGGGCCGTGAAATTTGCGCCCGCGTCGGCACGCTGTTGTTATGCGGCGCCACGGCCGACAAAATCGAGGCTGCCGTCCTTGCGGCCGAAGGCGGGCAAAAACCCCGTATTTTCCGGCTGGACAGCCTGGAAGAGACTGTGCATAAGGCCTGGGAGCTGGCGCAGCCGGGCGACACCGTGCTCTTTTCGCCGGCGTGCGCGTCCTTTGATCAGTTCCCCAATTTCATGAAGCGCGGCGAGCGCTTCAAAGATCTGGTACGTGCCCTGCCCGAACCCGGCCGGGACGGCAGTTTGCGGTAAGACGGGGGCGACCTCCCCCTGCTTATAGAGAAAATATGAATGAGAGGTGTTGTCATTGGAACTTCGGGACAAACTGAAAAAGCTCGTCAATGCCTATGGCGTTTCCGGCAATGAGTACGACGTAAGCGCCATTGCTGCCGAGCTGCTGCGCCCCTACGTCGATGAAGTCGACGTCGACGGGTTCGGCAATGTCACCGGTATCCGCCGCTGCGGCATTCCGGGCGCGAAAAAAGTCATGCTCGACGCGCACTTGGACCAGATCGGTTTTCTCGTCACCGAGATCACCGACGAGGGCTTTCTGCGTTTCATGGGCATGGGCGTTGACCAGCGGATGCTGCTGGGCAGCGAGCTGACGGTTCTCACCCAGACAGGCAAGCGCCTGCCCGGCGTCGTCGCCGCCATGCCGCCCCACCTGCAAAACCCCGGGGACAACAAAAAGTCCGTGCCTATCGATAAAATGGTCGTCGACATCGGCATGACGGGCGAGCAGGCCAAAAAAGAAGTCCGCATCGGCGATTACATGGCCTTTGCCGGCGACGCCATGGATCTTCTGGGCGACGTTGTCTGCGGCAAATCCATGGACGACCGCGCCTGCTTTGTCTGCATCCTGCACGCGCTGGAGCTGCTCCGCGGCAAGCCGCTGGCCGTCGACGTCATCGTCACCGGCACCGCCAAAGAAGAGGTCGGCGGCCACGGCGCGATGACCCGCGCCTGGCACGAGCGGCCTGACCTTGCCATCGCGATCGACGTCTGCCACGCCAAGACCCCCGACGCCGGCCCGGGCGACCGCGTCCACGAGTTTGGCGGCGGCGCAGTCGTCACCGTGGGCATCAATTCCAACCCGCATTTTGCCCGCCGAATGATGGAAGTGGCGCGCGCCAAAAAAATCCCCTACCAGGTCGATGCCGCGCCGTCGCACACCGGCACCAACGCCTGGGGCATCCAGGTCATTGCCGAGGGCATCACCACCCTGGTCGTTTCGCTTCCGCTCAAATACATGCACTCGCCGGTCGAAATGCTGTGCATGCGCGACGTCGAGCATGTCGGCGCACTGCTGGCCGCCTTTGTCGAGGATTTAAAGGAGGGGCAGTTATGAAAGAGCTTTTAAAAGAGCTGTGCTCGCTGGACGGCGTCGCCGGTTACGAAGACGAGGTCCGCGAGGCCATTATGGAAAAGGCGGCCCCCTATGCCGCTGAAATGACCGTTGATCCGCTGGGCAACCTGATTGTGTTCAAAAAGGGCGCGCAGCCGCGCAAGCGCCCCGTCGTGCTGTGCGCGCATATGGACGAGGTCGGTTTTCTGGTTCGCGACATCACGCCAGACGGCATGATCCGTCTGGCCACGGTCGGCGGCATCGACCCGCGCGTACTTGTCGGCCGCCGTATGAAGGTCGGGCCCAAAAAAGTCCCCGGCGTCATCTCGATCAAGGCCATCCACCTGACAACGGCCGAAGATCGCAAAACAGCCCCCGGTATTGACCAGCTGTATGTCGACATCGGCGCCCAGAGCCGTGCCGAGGTGGAAAAGCTGACGCAAATCGGCGATCCCGTCTTTTTTGACAGCGCTTTTTACGAAATGGGCGACCGCTGCGTCAAGAGCAAGGCCATCGACGACCGCGTCGGCTGCGCCGTGCTCGTCACCCTGCTGCAGGAAGATCTGCCCTATGACACCTATTTCGTCTTTTCGGTCGGCGAAGAAGTCGGCCGCGGCAGCGTCGTCGCCGCACAGCGCCTGAACGCCGGCACGGTCTGCGCCGTCGAAGGCACTTCGGCCGCTGACATTCCCGATGTCCCCAAGCACGGCCAGTCGACCGCGCACCGCGCGGGCGCCGTCGTGTCCATCATGGACAAAGGCACCGTTTACGACCGTGAACTGTACCGCCAGATCACGGCCGAGGCCGACCGCCAGGGCGTGCGCTGGCAGTACCGCAAGAGCGCCAACGGCGGCACTGACGCCGGCAGCATGCACAAAGCCAATGCCGGCGCGCGCGCCTTTGGCCTGGCCGCGCCGACCCGCTACATCCACTGCGCCTGCAACGTCGTCCACCTGCCCGACGTCGACGAAGTCGTCAAAATGGCGCGCATTTTCATCAAAGAAACGGGGGAAAACAATGTTTAACATCGTCGAAATCCAGAAAAAGCTTGTCGCCGCGGCTCTGCCGTCCGGCTTTGAAAAGAACGTGGGCGAAGTCCTGGCCGATCTGGCCCGTCCTTTGGTCGACGAAGTCTACACCGACGTCATGGGAAACGTCATCTGCCACAAAAAGGGCGACGGCAAGCGCCTGATGATGCCCGCCCATATGGATACCATCGGCTTTATGGCCACCTATATCGAAGACGGCGGCTTTATTCGCTTCGAAGGCATCGGCGGCCACACCCCCGTCCTGCTTGTCGGCGTCCCCGTCCGTTTTGAGAACGGCGTGTGCGGCTGCATCCGCGCGGCCGGCCAGAATGAGCTGATCACCAAACCGGCCAACTCGTTCAAGCTGACCGACCTGTACATCGACATCGGCGCCAAAGACAAGGAAGAGGCCGAAAAACTGATCAAAATCGGCGACGTCGCCGTCTTCAACAGCCCGACCGTCGAACTGGCCGGCAACAACGTCATGACCCCCTATGCCGACGACCTGATCAGCTGTGTTGTTCTGCTGCTCGCCATGGAGCACCTCAAGGACAAAAAGGTTAAAAACGACCTGTATTTCGTCTTCTCCGTCCAGGAAGAAGTCGGCCTGCGCGGCGCGATGACGGCGGCTTACCACATCGACCCGTACATGGGCATCGCCGTCGATGTGTGCGGAACGGGCGACACCCCGACGTCGACTATCAAAATGGCCGTCAAGGTCGGCGAAGGCCCGACCATCAAAATCAAGGACGGTTCGCTCATCTGCAACCCGCAGGCCGTCGCCCACATGCGCAAGGCTGCCGACGAGATCGGCGTCAAATACCAGGACGAAATCCTGCTGTCCGGCGGCACCGACAGCGGCGCCATGCAGCGCACCCGCGGCGGCGTGTATTCGGGCTGCATCAGCATCCCCACCCGCCACATCCACTCCCCCTCTGAAATCTTCAACAAAAAAGATGTCGAAGATGCGGGACGCCTTCTGGCGCAGTGTGCGCTCAACGAACTGTAATTTTCCGTTCTTCATCCACCAGGGGGGACAAACCGTCCCCCCTGATTCTTGCTGCTTTTACTTCGGAACAAACCATAAAGGAGCTGCATGTATGCAGGATTTTTCATTTTCGCCCGAGCTGCTCGCGCTGGCCGACAGGGCAGAAGACAAGGCCCGGCGGCGCTTTGCGGCCATCGACGCCGTTTCGCAGCAGTGTACGGCGCGGGTTCTGGCGGCCTTTGCACGCCACCGGGTCTCGGACGCATGCTTTGGCGGCACGACGGGCTACGGCTATGACGATGTCGGCCGCGAGCGCTTAGAGGCCGTTTATGCCGATGTATTCGGCTGCGAAAAGGCGCTGGTGCGCCACAGCTTTGTCAACGGGACGCATGCCATCGCCTGCGCCATGTTTTCCGCTGTCAAGACGGGCGACACGCTTCTGTCCGTCACGGGCGGCGTATACGACACCCTGCGCACCGTCGCCGGCGCGCACGGCGCGCTGGGCGGCACCTTTGCCGACTACGGCATCGGCTACCGCGAAGTGCCTCTTAAAGGCGGCGCGCCCGACTTCCCCGCCATCCGCGAAGCGGCGGCCGCAAAAGACGTCCGGGCCGTTTTCATCCAGCGTTCGCGCGGGTACGGCGACCGCAAAAGCCTGACAAGCGCCGAAATCGGTGAGCTCTGCGCCCTTGTCCGGTCGGTCAACCCCGGCGCCGCCGTCATCGTGGACAACTGCTACGGCGAGTTCTGCGAGACGGCTGAACCGACGCACCACGGCGCCGATCTCATTTGCGGTTCGCTCATCAAAAATCCCGGCGGCGGCCTGGCGCCTTCGGGCGGATACGTCGCCGGGCGCGCCGACCTGGTCGAAAAGGCGGCTTTCCGCCTGACTGTGCCCGGAATCGGCGGCGAATGCGGGCCGACGCTTGGACTCAACCGCGCGCTCTTCCAGGGCTTTTTCATGGCCCCGCACACGGTGGCGCAGGCGTTAAAGACAGCCGTTTTCTGTGCCGCGCTGCTTGAAGATCTGGGCTGCGACCTGTCCCCCCGCTGGGACGAGGATCGCTGCGACATCATCCAGACCATCCGCTTCGGCTCGCCCGATCCCCTTTTGGCGTTCTGCCGCGGCATCCAGGCCGGCGCGCCGGTCGACGCCTATGTCACGCCCGAGCCGTGGGACATGCCGGGTTATGACTGCCCGGTCGTCATGGCGGCCGGCGCTTTTGTCCAGGGGGCTTCCATCGAACTTTCCTGCGACGCACCTATGCGTCCGCCCTATATCGCCTATTTACAGGGCGGCCTGACTTATGAATCGGGCAAGCTGGGCATCCTGACGGCGGCGCAGGGCATGATCGACGCAAAAAAATAAAAATTTCCGGCTGCCGAAGCGCTTGTCTGTCTTCGGCAGCTCTTTTATTTTGTCACGGATAAAACGCGGCATCCGGCGAAAAATAACTGCGTAAGCACCCAATTTCACATTGCGGAGGGATTTTTATGAAAAAAAAGGCAACGCTGTGCCTGGCGCTTTCGCTGGCCCTGCTGCTTTTTGCCGCCGGCTGCAGCCGTGACGACGATAAAACGACCGGCACGAACAACGACGCCGCCCCAAACGCCCCGTCGGACAGCACAGACGAAAACACCGGCAGCGATTCCGACGCTGCGCAGCCCGGCGAAGGCAGCGAAACCGCCAAAGACAACATGTCGACGCTGCGCGGACTGATCGGCAAAGCGGACGACGAACTTATCAAAGCCTTTGGCGAGGGCGAGGCCGTCGTCGAAGACGCGCTGACCACCGGCCGCCGCTACACCATGAACCTTTTGGGCGAAGACATGCCGGTCCACGTTGCGCTGGACAAGGACGGCAAAGTGGTTTCGGCCAACGCCGAACTGCCCGACAGCGACGAAGACCGCTGGAACAAGGCGCTGACCGACGCTTTCGGCGACCCCGAAACCGTTGACGACCGCCCCCAATGGATCAAGGACGGCATGATTTATTCCATTCAAAAGGCCAACGACAAGCTGGCCCTGATGATCACCGGTCAGTCTGCCTGACCGCAAGACGGCGCAAGCCGTCTTTTTTTGTTCTTGTCCGCGCCTGCCCCCTGTGCTACAATAAAGGCAGTCTGACAAGGGGGAATTTCATGAGCCTTATCTTTGAATTCGGCGTGATCCTGGCCGTCTGCCTGGCCGGCGAGCTGCTGCACGCCCTGCTTCCGCTGCCCGTTCCCGCCAGCATTTACGGCCTTTGCCTTCTTCTGCTCCTGCTGCTGACCGGCGTTGTCAAAGAACGGCAAATCGCCCGCGCCTCTGGCTTTTTGCTGGACATCATGGCTCTTTTGTTCGTTCCCGCTGCGGCGGGGATTCTGGCCGTGCGCGATGAAGCCAGCCGGCTGCTGCTGCCGCTCATGATCGCCGTCCTGCCGGTCACAGCAGGCGTTATGGCCGTGACCGGGCTGAGCGTACAGGCGGTTCGGCGGCGCCAGAGGAAAAACAAATGATGGATCTTCTGATAAACTCGTCATATTTTGCCGTTTTGCTGACCATCGGCGCCTTCTATGCCGGACAGGCGGTCCGCCGCCGCACCGGGCTCGACATCGCCAACCCCCTGCTCATTGCGGTGCTCATTGTCATCGCTGTTCTGCTCGCGCTCGGCGTCGATATTGAAACCTATCAGGCCGGCGCGCAGTTCGTCAGCTGGCTTCTGACGCCGGCGACCGTCTGCCTGGCCCTGCCCCTGTACCGCCAGATCAGCGTGCTGCGCCGCAATGCGGCCGCCGCCATCACCGGCGTGCTGATGGGAGTGTTGTCAAGCGCTGTTTTTATCGCACTGCTCGCGCTGGTTTTGGGGCTGAACGCACGCGAAACCGCGACACTGCTTCCCAAGTCGGTGACCACGGCCATCGGCGTCGGGATTTCCGAAGAGCTGGGCGGCATCCCGGCCCTGACGGTAGCCGCTATCATTTTGACCGGGTTGTGCGGGAACCTGATGGCGCGGCCGCTGTGCCGCCTGCTGAAAATCACCGATCCGGTGGCGCGCGGCCTGACCATCGGAGCGTCAAGCCACGCCATCGGGACGGCCAAAGCGCTGGAAATGGGCGAGGTCGAGGGTGCGATGAGCTCGGCCGCCGTTGCGGTCTGCGGTCTGGTCACGGTTTTTGCAGCACCGCTTTTCATGCGTTTTTTCGCCTGAGCAGGCAAAAGGCCCGGCATTCCGTGCCGGGCCTTGTTACAGCAGGCATCCCAGTGCAATGTCCTGCCACGCCTGGTAAAACGCTTTCCCTTCGAGCAGCGCGTGCCGGACAAGGGATTCTGTGCTGTCAAACGCCTGTTCCTGCTCGTCCAGCCACAATGAAACGGTTTTTGCAGACCCGGATCGGGATATAAACCCCGGCCTGCCCTGCCAATCAAATTCCAGTTCACGGCCATGATCGATCAGCCAGATAAGCGCGGAAAGCGCTTTTTTGTCAAACAATTCACGGACTATCCGGTCGTGCAGCGAAACGGTTTCCTGCATTGTTTTTCCCTACTGCGCGACAACGACGGCCACGCCGTCGGGAATGACGACGACACGCGCTTTCTCACCCACCAGCCTGCGGGCCGCGGCCAGCGCCTCGTCGGGTGTGCGCGCCGGAATCATATTGGCTGCCCGGATCTTTTCAGGCGGCAGGCGGTCGCTGACCAGGATGACCTGATGGTTTTTGAGCGCGCGGGCATACACCTGTACGTTCCACTGTTCGGGAATACTCTCTCTGGGCGGGATTCCCGACAGGTACCGCTCGATTTCCAGCGGCGTGCCCATGGTCATCAGTCTTTCAAAATGAACCCCACCCATGCCGTCGGCACAGCCGCAGCACATGACGATGACACCGCCGTCGCGGCAGCAGGCGGCGGCCGTCGACACCGCCTTGACCGACTGATACAGGTTCTGATCCAGCGGATACCCGCCGTTCGAGGTGACGACAATGTCGCCCTCTGTCCGCGGGCACTGCGCCAGCGAGCGGACAAATTCCACACCTGCTTCATGGGCGCGTTCAAAGTGCCCGGCAAAGGCGGCGATGATTTCTTTGCCGCCGCCCAGGGCCACATTGAAGATAAATTGCAGGTTGACGCGGCGCGCCGCCTCGATCATGTCCTGGTGAATGGGGTTTTCATCCAGCACCCCGGCTTGCGCAAAGGGACTGGCAACGGCGCGGAACGAATGGTTTTCGTTGACCGTTTCCGCTGAACAGATGCCGGGCAAAATGCTCTTGCGGCCGCCGGAAAATCCGGCAAAAAAATGCGGCTCGATAAACCCTTCGGCCACCAGCAGGTCGCACTGCGCCGCCAGGCGGTGAACAAAAAACGAAGCGCCGGACGGCAGCGTTCCCATATCGGTAAAATCATCTGGGCAAAAGGCGTCGCTGACAACGATGCGTTCATGATCGACAATATCGTCCCCAAACATGCGGCGCTGCTCTGCTTCCGTCGTTTTCCGGTGCAGGCCGGTCGCTATCAGGATGGTGATGCGGGCGCCGGGACTGCCGAGGCGGATTTCGCGCAGCAGCGCCGGCAGCGTCAGCCGGCTGGGCATTGCCCGCGTGTGATCGCTCGTCACCAGCACGACGTCGCGCTTTCCGGCCGCCAGTTCGCGCAGCGGCCGCGAAGCAATGGGATTTTGCAAAGCCTGTTCGATAATGTCCGGCTCGCTCCGCCCGGGCTGAAAATCATGTGTCCGTGCGGTAATGACGGCCGCCAGCCGCTCTTCTTCGACGTGGAGCAGCAGGGAGCCGGTATGGTACGGAATGGGAATGGTTCTCATCGGCATTCTCCTTTCACTCTGGCTGTTATCAGCATACCCGCCGCGGGCAAAAAAGTCAATCCCAGCGCTCACATCCCGCCGCGTTCCGGCATAGGATAGCAAGGAATCCTGCCGGAAAGGGGCTGACGCTTATGGCGTTTGAAATTCATCCGTACGACCGTGAAGCCGCCGTCGCCTATGCCCACAAATGGGCGTACAGGCGCAACCCGAAATATCTGGATTTTGAAAATATCGGCGGCGACTGCACCAACTTTGCCAGCCAGTGCCTGTATGCGGGCAGCGGCGTACAAAACTACACGCCCGTGTACGGCTGGTACTACATCACCCCTGACCGGCGTTCCGCGTCGTGGACCGGGGTTCAGTATTTCTATAATTTTCTGATCGGGAACCGCGGCGTGGCCCCTTTCGGCCGTGAAGTGTCGATCGACGCCGTCGAACCCGGGGATTTTGTCCAGCTGGCGACCCACCGCGACCAGTACCACCACACGCCGGTCATCGTCGCAGCGGGCGCGCAGCCGCGGCTGCAAAACATCCTGGTTGCCGCCCATTCCTATGACGCTGACAACCGGCCGCTAAGCAGCTACGACATCCGAAAAATCCGCTTTATCCACATCGAAGGCGTGCGCCGGCTCGCGCTGTAAAACAGAAAGCGGCAGCCCGCTTGCAGGCTGCCGCTTTGATTATTTCGCGTATTCTACAGCGCGGGTCTCGCGCACGACGTTGACCTTGATCTGTCCGGGATAATTGAGTTCGCTCTCGATCTTCTTGGCCAGTTCGCGGGCCAGCAGAACCATCTCGTCGTCTTTAACCTCGTCGGGCTTGACAACAATGCGGATCTCCCGCCCCGCCTGGAAGGCGAAACTCTTCTCTACGCCCTTCATGCTGTCAGCAAGCTCTTCCAGTTTTTCCAGGCGCTTGATGTAAGCTTCCAGGTTCTCGCGGCGCGCGCCGGGGCGCGCCGCCGAAATGGCGTCGGCCGCCTGCACAATGCAGGCCACGACCGTCTGCGCTTCCACGTCGCCGTGGTGCGCGTGAATGGCATGGACAACCTCGGCGTTTTCACGGTACTTTTTGGCCAGATCCACGCCGATGTTGACGTGGCTGCCCTCGACCTCGTGCGTGACGGCCTTGCCGATGTCGTGCAGCAACCCGGCGCGCTTGGCCAGCATGACGTCAGCCCCCAGCTCGCCCGCCAGCAGGCCGGCGATATGGGCGACCTCGATGGAGTGGTTGAGGACGTTCTGCCCGTAGCTTGTGCGGTAATGCATCCGCCCGAGCAGCTTGAGCAGTTCGGGATGAATCCCGTGCAGCCCTGTTTCGAACAGCGCGCGCTCGCCTTCCTGCCGGATGACGTTTTCAACCTCGCGGCGCGACTTTTCAACGGTTTCCTCGATGCGGGCGGGGTGGATACGGCCGTCCAGGATGAGCTTTTCAAGCGCCAAACGGGCGACTTCGCGGCGTACCGGATCAAAGCTCGACAGCGTGATGGCCTCGGGCGTATCGTCAATAATCAGGTCGACGCCGGTCAGCGTCTCCAGCGTCCGGATATTACGTCCTTCGCGGCCGATAATGCGTCCCTTCATTTCGTCATTGGGCAGCGGCACAACCGAAACGGTCGCTTCGCTGACATGATCGGCCGCACAGCGCTGGATGGCGACAGACAGGATCTCACGCGCTTTCTGGTCGCTGTCTTCCTTGAGCTGGCGCTCGATTTCCTTGAGCTTGAGCGCCGCGTCATGGCGCGCTTCATTTTCCACCTGCTCGACCAGATAGTTTTTGGCTTCCTCTGCCGTCAGGCCGGAAATGCGCTCGAGCACCTCGAGCTGGCTTTTCTTCAAAGCGTTCACTTCCTGCTGCAAATCTTCGGTCTGCTTAAGCTTCTGGGCGAGCTTTTCCTCTTTCTGCTCTACGCTTTCGTACTTGCGGTCAATGGACTCTTCTTTTTGCTGCAAACGCCGCTCCTGCTTCTGCTGTTCGGCACGGCGTTCCTTGGTTTCCTTGTCAAACTCAGCGCGGGCGCGGTAGATCTCCTCGCGTGCTTCCACAACGGCTTCACGCTTTTTCGCCTCGGCGCCTTTGATTGCCTCGTTGATGATGCGCGTCGCCTCATCTTCGGCACTGCCGATTTCTTTTTCTGCGATTTTTTTGCGATAGGTATACCCGACAAAAAGACCTGCGGCAGCGCCGACCAGCAGAGCGACAACACAAAACAACCATCCCTGTGGTGGCAAGCTGTACCCTCCTTATAAAATGTAAATGTCGATGAATAGCAGCAGTGCGGCTACGTCGAACAAAACGGGCAAAACCGCACAAAACTCCATATTATCTTGTTTAATTTTAGCTCGAATCGTATACAATGTCAAGTATCTGGCGCAAAAACCGCAATTTTGCGTCGGCGGCGGCGCGCTGTACATTGCATTTTGACACAAAAAATAATATAATAAATCGGAACAAAACACACAGAAAACAGCGGGGAATATTTATGCAGCCATCCAGCCTTTGGGTCAACGGGGCCGAAGTCCCCAACACACTTGTGATTATCGACGATTCCGACATCAACCGCGCCGTGCTGGAAAGTATTTTTTCCGACGTTTACGCCATCGAACATGCCTCTGACGGCCGTGAAGGGCTTGAACTGCTCCAGCGCGGCAAAGACGACGTCTGCGCGGTGCTGCTCGACGTCGTCATGCCGGTTATGGACGGCGTCGAACTGCTCAGGCAGCTTGACAAACAGGGCCTTTTGCCGCAGATCCCGGTTTTTCTCGTCACGGCCGAAGCCAGCAGCGAAGTCACCCGCCTGGCTTACGACCTGGGCGTGGTCGATGTGATCAGCAAGCCGGTCATCCCCTATATCGTCCGCCGGCGGGTCAGCTCGGTCGTTGAGCTGTACCAGGCCCGGCGCCGCCTGGGCGGCGTGGTCGAGCAGCAGCAGTCCCGCCTGCTCGAACAGGCGCGGCAGATCGTCGACCTGAGCATCGGCATGATTGAGGCACTTTCCACAGCCATTGAATTCCGCAGTGGCGAATCGGGCAGCCATGTCCGGCGCATCCGTGACATCACGGCGTTTCTGCTGCGTGAAACCGAACTGGGGGACGGCCTGTCCGGCGAGCAGATTGACCAGATCGCGCTGGCGGCCGTCATGCACGATGTGGGCAAAATCGCCATCCCGGACGCCATTTTGAACAAGCCCGGACGCCTGACGCCCGAAGAATTCGAGATCATGAAGACTCACACCGTCCAGGGCAGCGTCCTGTTGTCCAAAATCCCGCAGATGCGCGCCCACCCCATTTACGGCTATGCGCGCGACATCGCCCTGCACCATCACGAGCGCTGGGACGGGCGCGGGTACCCCGAGGGGCTCAAAGGCGATGAAATCAGCATTTGGGCGCAAATTGTCTCGATCGCCGACGTTTACGACGCCCTGGTCAGCCCCCGCGTTTACAAAAGCGCTTTCGGCTTTGACGAAGCCGTGGCCATGATTTCCGGCGGGCAGTGCGGCGTGTTCAGCCCCCGGCTGCTGCGGTGCTTCCTGCGCGTCGAAAGCCGGCTGCGCTCGCTGTATGAATGCCCCGGCTCGCCGGGCGCGGAGGACCCGTCATGAGCCTGCGCAAAACCGGGTGGCGGCAGGTCGCCCGGGGGATGCGGTTTTATGCGCTCATCCTGCTGGTCTTCCTGGCCGCTTCGGTCACCTGCCTGCACATTTTGCAATCCGAACTGCTGAAAAACGCCCAGCAGACCGGCAGTACGCTGGCGCGCAGCTACGCGCTCGAAGACGAGCGCAGCACCGCCGCCTATGAAGCGCTGCTGCGGACGGGCGCGGCCAGCCTGGAGCGCATGTCCGGCGAAGGGGCCGGCCATGCGGAGATCCGCAGCTGGCTCATCGGTTTTTTTGAAGACATCCGCGCCATGACAGGCGACAGCATCGTCGACCCTTACGCCGTCGTGGACGGACAGATCATTGCGGCCAACGCGTGGGGCGGCGACGCGGACTATGACTACGCTTCCGCCCCCTGGTACCGCATGGCGCTGGACGCCGGCGGCGACGTCGTTTACACCGACGCCTACATCGACGCCGTGCACAATAGGACCGTCATCACGCTGGCCATCCAGAGCGGCAGCCGGGGCGACGTGCTCGCCTTTGACATTTTCCCTGAGTACTTTCACTTTGCCGAAAACTCTGTGTCGCTGCCCGAGGGCAGCTCGTACTTCCTCTGCGATCGCCGCGGGACCCTGCTGTACGCGCAGACCGGGATGGCGGCCGGCCGCGATGAATTGCAGGCCTATCTGGATCGCGTGATCGAAGCGCTCAAAAGCGGCGGGCTCAGCCGGCCGGATTCCTATGTGTACGACATGGAAGGCCGGCAGCGGGGCGTTTACTTCCACCTGGCCGACAACGGCTGGCTTTCCATCGTAACAGTGCCGTACCGCACCATTTTGAGCGACCTGCGCGCTGCCACGCTGGTGTTTTCCGCCGTGTTCCTGCTCTTTCTGCTGTTCACCGTTGTCATCAGCGTGCGCAGCTACCGGCTCAGCCGGCGTGTCGAACGCACCAATGAAACGGTCCGCGTGCTGGGCAATTCGTATTACGCCGTTTACCGGGTGGACTTTGAGCAGGGAACCTACGATATGATCAAGGGCTCGGACTACCTGCGCCAGCGCCTGCCCCAACAGGGCGCATACCACGACTTTCTGACCGTCGCCGCCCAGGTCATTGAGGAAAAAGCCTGCCAGGAGTTTATCCAGAGCTTTTCGCTTGACAACATCCGCCAGCTGGTTCAAAAGCGCGTCCGCGATTACGGCGGCGATTTTCTGCGCCGGTTCGGTGAAGCGTACCGCTGGGTCAACGTGCGGATGCTGTTCGACGAGTCCCTCAACCCGGGCGAAGTCGTCATCTGTTTCCGCGAAATCGACATGGAAAAGCAGGCGCAGCTGCAGCAGATGCGCCTGCTGGAAAACGCGCTGGACACGGCGCGCAAAACCGAAGAGTCGCAGGGGCGTTTTTTCTCGTCCATGTCCCACGATATGCGCACGCCGCTCAACGCCATCATCGGCCTGTCTGAGCTGGCGGCGGAAAACGCCGGCGATCCCGGGCGGGTGCGTGAGTACCTGGGCAAAATCAGCCACTCCAGCCGCCAGCTCCTGGGGCTTATCAATGATATCCTTGAACTGTCGCGGCTGGAGCATGGCAAGCTCGATTTAAACCGCGAACCCTTTGACCTGACCGAGTGCCTCAGCGAATGCGTCGGCGTTTTCCTGCCGCAGGCGCAGCGTGAAAACAAAACGCTGACCCTGTCCTTTGACATCCAGGACGCACAGGTGCTGGGCGATTCCTTCCGCATTGCGCAGATCATGAACAACCTGCTTTCCAACGCCGTCAAATACAGCGACCCGGGCAGCTCGGTTTCCGTACGCGTGCGGCAGATGGAACCGCAGAAGTACGCAAAATACCAGTTCGTCGTCTCGGACACGGGGCGCGGCATGTCGCCGGAGTTCCTGCACAAACTCTTCGAGCCCTACGAACGCGAAGTCCGGTTCGGCGCGCGCAACGTTTCGGGCACCGGCCTGGGGATGCCCATCGTCAAAAGCATTGTCGCCCAGATGGACGGGCAAATCACCGTCGAAAGCGAACTGGGCAAAGGCAGCACCTTTACCGTGACCCTGCCGCTCGAAACAGCGGGAAGCCGCCCGCCCGAAACACCTGCCGAACCTTCGGCCGCGCCCGCTTCAGCGGCGCTCGCGGGGCGGCGTATCCTGATCGCTGAAGACAACGAAGTCAACATGGAAATCGCCACCGAGCTGCTTTCCATGCAGGGCATGGAAGTCACGCAGGCATGGAACGGCCGCGAGGCCGTGGAGCGGTTTTCGGCGTCGCCGCCGGGCTATTTCGACGCCATTTTGATGGACATGCAGATGCCCGAAATGAACGGCTGCGACGCAGCCCGCGCCATCCGCGCAATGGATCGTGCCGACGCGGGGACGGTCCCCATTCTGGCCGTGACGGCCAACGCCTTTGCCGAAGACATTGCCGCCACCACCGAGGCCGGCATGGACGCCCACATTTCCAAGCCCATTGACTTTCCGTCCCTTTACCAGACCCTGGCCGGCCAAATCGCCCGCCGCGGCAGCTGACGCGGCGGGGTCCGGTCATGCCGCCGGGATGATCAGCGTCTGGCCGGGGTAGATGAGGTTTGGGTTTTCAATGTGGTTAAGGTTTGCCAGCGCCGCGACGGTCGTCCCGTACCGCTGCGCGATGCCCCACAGCGTATCCCCCGGTTGTACGGCGTACCGCGCCTGTACCGCCGGAACGTCCAGCACCTGGCCGGGGTAGATGAGATTGGGGTTTTCAATGTGGTTGAGGCTTGCCAGCGCCGCGACGGTCGTCCCGTACCGCTGTGCGATGCCCCACAGCGTATCCCCCGGCTGTACGGCGTACCGGACGGTCTCCCCGCCGGGCGCGGATTCTGCGTTCAGGAAGACCCCGGCGGTGAAGCGGTCGAGGTCGACGTTTCCTGCAATGCCGGGGATCTTTCCCGCGTCGCTGTACTGAAAACCGGTCCAGCCGCTCCAGATCCCGCTTGTAATATCGGGTTCACCGGGGCCGTAATCGGCCGCCCACAGCGGATACTTCCCGACGCCGCCCTGCCACACGGTATCGGCCGCATAAGCGTCGGTATACACCAGCGGCCTCTGTCCGGTCTGTTCTTCCAGCTCCTGCAAAAACGCCAGGCCGACGGCGTTGACTTCGGCCCGCGACAGCCCGGAAAAATTCTCAAAATCCATGGCGGGGCGGCAGTCGTACCCCGTCCCCGCGATCAGGCTGCTGAAAAAGCGCGCCTGCCCGCGCGCCTGTTCTGCCGTGCGCGCCGTGACATACAGGTAAAACCCGACATGCAGCCCGGCCTCCCGCGCCGCTTTCCAATTCCTTTCAAAGTTCCTGTCCGCCGTCGTGCCGTATCCCGCGCGGATATACACGACCTGCACGCCGCTGGCCGCCGCGCGCTGAAAGTCGATTTCCCCCTGGTAAACGCTGACGTCGATACCGGAATACACCGCGCTTTCTGCCGGACCCAGCGCTGCACAAGGCGTCAAAATCAAAACAGCTGCCAAAAACACGGCTGTCAGTCTGCTGGCTTTCATACCGCCATCCCTCCCGTGCATTCTATGCGGGGACGCGGCGGACGGTGATTTGCCGCTATTCGTGCGCATTTTCCTGCGCCGTACGGGCGAAAACCGCTTCAAAACAGCGGCAATCCCTGCGAAAGCCCGTGTGTTCATAGATTATTTACAACCATTCAATAACCATGTAAAAATTATACTATAAGGTAGCGGAAGAACGCCGGGCGCTTTTTCTGTCGCGAGCGCCCGCGTCCGGAAAACCGAACAACACAGGGAGGGCGAATTCTTTGATTGAAGTGCGCGATCTTGTCAAGCGCTACGGCAGCCGAAGCGCTGTCGATCACCTGAGCTTCACGGTGGAAAAGGGCCAGGTCTATGGCTTTCTGGGCCCCAACGGCGCCGGGAAATCGACGACCATGAACATTATGACCGGGTACCTGGGCGCGACCGAGGGCGAGGTCATCATCAACGGCCACAACATTCTCGAAGAGCCTGAAGCCGCCAAAAAGTGCATCGGCTATCTTCCCGAGCAGCCCCCGCTGTACCTTGACATGACGGTCAGCGAGTACCTGCAGTTCGCGGCGGAGCTCAAGGGCATTGCCAAAGCCGAGCGCGCGCAGCAAATTGAGCGCGCCGTGTCCATGACCCACCTGGAAGACGTAACCGGCCGGCTGATCAAAAACCTGTCCAAAGGCTACCGGCAGCGCGTCGGCCTGGCGCAGGCAGTGCTCGGTTTTCCCGAGATTCTCATTCTTGACGAGCCGACCGTGGGCCTGGATCCCCAGCAGATCATTGAGATCCGCGACCTGATCCGCGAGCTTGCAGACGAGCACACCATTATTTTGAGCTCGCATATCCTGTCTGAAGTCCAGGAAGTCTGCGATCAGGTGCTCATTATCCATCACGGGAAGCTGCTGGTCAGCGATTCGCCCGAAAACCTGGAAAAACGCATGCGCCATGCCGGTTCCCTTGAAATGCTGCTGCGCGGCACGATGCCCGCGGTCGAGCAGGCCGTTTCGTCTGTCCAGGGCATCGTCCATTACGACATTGCCCCGGCCGAACGCCAGGAGGGCTGCGTTTCCCTGACCGTCGAAGCCGAAGAGGGCGCCGATGTGCGCGAGGCGCTGTTCTATGCCTGCGCCGAAGCCAAAACCCCCATTCTGATGCTCAAGCCGGCCAATTTCTCGCTCGAAGAGATCTTCCTCGAACTGACCCAGCAGGCGGACGCCGCGCCGGCCGGCGCGGAAGCCGAAGGCCAGGCCCCCGGCGAACCCGGGCAGCCGGCTGACGAAAGCGAAGGTGATGTGCAGTGAAAGCCATTTACAAGCGTGAAGTGCGCTCTTATTTCAACTCGATGACGGGGTATATTTTCATCGCCGTCGTCGTCGCCTTTACCGGCGTCTATTTTATGGCCGCCAACCTGTTCGGCGGCTACCCGTATTTTTCCGAAGCCCTGATGAGCTCTTTGTCGGTCTTCATGTTCGCCATTCCCGTCCTGACCATGCGTTCGCTGGCTGACGAGCGCCGCAGCCGCACAGACCAGCTGCTGCTGACCGCCCCGGTCTCGCTGACGCGTATTGTGCTGGGCAAATACCTGGCGATGGTCACCGTGCTGGCCATTCCCACCCTTCTGTTCTGTTTCTGCCCCGTCATCATCATGATGAACGGCACGGGCTATCCTGTTTCCGACTACGCTTCGATTTTTGCTTTCTTCCTCTGCGGCTGCGTGTTCATCGCCATCGGCATGTTTATCTCGTCGCTGACCGAAAGCCAGATCATCGCCAGCGTGTGTACCTTTGGCGTTCTGTTTGCCATTTACCTGTGGCCCAGCCTGGTCAACTACCTGCCGACGTCGGCTTTCGGTTCGCTGGTCGGCTTCCTCGCCCTTCTCGTCATTGTGTGCGCCGTCTTGTGGAACATGACGCATCATGCGCTGCTGACCGCCGGCGTCGGCGTCATCGGCGCGGCCACGGTATTCGCGCTGTACCTGTTCCAGGATCAGGCCCTGGCCGGCACCTTCCCCGCCATGCTCAGCGTCTTCTCGCTGCGCGATACCTTTACCAACTTTGCTGCCTACCGGGTGTTCGACCTGAGCGGTATTGTTTTGTACCTGTCCTTCATTTTTGTCTTTGTTTTTCTGACCGTGCAGACGCTGCAAAAGCGTCGCTGGAGCTGAGAGGAGGGAACCCTGATGGACAAGAAAAAACAAAGCCTCTCGTCCCGGCTGGGGACGTACGCCGTCGGGCTCTCGGTCCTCGTCGTCGCCATCGTCGTCGTGCTCAACCTCGCGGTGGCGCAGCTGCCCGAATCGGCGCGGGAGTTTGACATTTCGGACAACCGGCTGTACAGCCTGACCGACACATCCAAAGACTTTCTCGCCACGCTCGACCTCGACGTCCGGCTGGTCGTGCTTGCTTCCCCGGACAACATCGACGGGCGCATCACGCGCTTTTTGAGCAATTACGACGCCGCGTCGGATCGCGTTTCCCTGGAATACATCGACCCGGTGCTCTACCCGTCAGCGCTCGAAACTTACGAGGCTGAAGAAAACGACATCGTCGTTTTGTGTGAAGAAACCGACAAGCAAAGCATTGTCCGCATCAGTGAAATGATCGAAATCGACCTCAACTACTTTTACCAGTACGGTCAGATTTACGAGACCAGCTTTGACGGCGAAGGGCTGATCACCAGCGCTGTCGACCTGGTGACAAGCGAGACGCTGTACACCCTGTACACCCTGACGGGGCACGGCGAAAGCGAGCTGCCCGCCGTCGTCACCGACGCCATCGCCAAGCAGAACCTGGCCCTTAACTCGGTCAGCCTGCTGATGGAAGGCGCCGTTCCCGACGATTGCAGCCTGATCATCAGCTATATGCCCATTATGGATTTCGATACGCAGGAACGCGAAATGCTGGAAGACTATATCGCCGGCGGCGGCAAGGTCATGATCCTGTGCGACCAGACAGACCTGGAAAACGTCAATGCCCTGCTGGCCGAATACGGCCTTGCCTATGTGGACGGCTACATTGCCGACCCCAGCCGCTATTACCAGAACAACCTGTATACCATCTTCCCCATGCTGGCCACCGGCCATCCGATCATCGAAACCCTGCCTGCCGATTCGCTGGCCCTGGTTGCCAATTCCCGCGGACTGCGCTCGCTGGACGATCGCCGCGACAGCCTTACGGTCCAGTATTTTATGTACACGTCTGACAACGCCCTTGCGGTGCTGGAAGACGGCGGGATGACCGAAGATCGCTACCTGCTGGCCGCCACGAGCACCGAGTCGGACGAAAACGGCGGCGGCTGCCTGACCGTCATTGCCTGCCCAACGCTGATTGACGAGTACCTGCTCACCAATTTCGCCACCGTCAACCTGAACATTTTCATGAACGCCGTTACCAACAACTTTGAAGACATTTCGACCATTTCCGTGCCGGCCAAGAGCCTGGAAACGGTCTACAACACCATTCCTTCGGCTTCGACGTGGAGCATTGTCTTCATCGCCGTCATTCCGTTGGTCTGCCTGGTCTTCGGCCTGGCGTTCTGGCTCAAGCGGAGGAAACTGTAAATGAAAAAGAATTCCCGGCTGCTCCTCATCCTGCTCGGCGCGCTGATTCTGTGCTGCGCCCTGTACGGCCTCATGCTTGCGCTCAACAGCCGCAGCGCCCAGCAGGCGGAAAAGGAAGAAGACGCGCAGGCCGAAGCCATGTCGCTCAGCGATCTGGGCGACGCCGTGTCGCTCAGCTACCAGGACTCGGACGGGCTGCTGACCTTTACCAAAGACGGCGACGTGTGGGTCTATGACGCAGAACCCGATTTCCCGCTCGAACAGAGCGACGTCAACCTGCTGGCTTCGACCCTGAAGTCGCTGTCCGCGACCCGCCGGCTGGAAGAGGGCGAAGACCTGGCCGCTTACGGCCTGGACGCTCCGTCCAACACCGTCACGGCGGCTGACGCTGACGGCGGCGAACTGGTCATCCTGCTCGGCAGCGAGGCCAGCAACGGCGATTTTTACGCTATGCGCGACGGCGACGACGCTGTTTACACCATTTCAAACTCGCTGCCGCAGCTTTTAAAAGACCTGCCCGATCTGTACAAGCCCTATACCATTCCCTATTCCGGCTGTACAGTCGACAGCGCCGATCTGTCCGGCGAACTGGCAGGTACGGCCCGCACCCTGACCGGCCTGGCGGAAGACGAATCTGAAGAAGCGCAGGCCCTGCACACGGCGTGGAGCGCCCTGGCTTTTTCTTCGCTGGTGACCTATCAGCCCGCCTCCGAAGATCTGGCCGCCTGCGGGCTTGACGAGCCCGCGCTGTCTGTCACCGTCACCTATCAGGAAGGGGCCGTCAGCACCCTTTTGATCGGCGAACAGGACGAAAACGGCGACTATTATGCCCAGCTCGAAGGCGGCGACATCTGCACGCTGCCCGCATCGCAGGTTGAAGCGTTGCTCGACGCCATTTCCGCCCTTTGATTTTCCGTCCGGAAGACGGCGGCCCCAAAAGGCCGCCGTCTTTGTGCGCCAGGGACTTCCCCCTCTTGACTTGCAGCCCGCTTCAGGGTGTATAATGAAAAGGCTTATCAATCCTGCAAAAGAACTGGAGGCTTCTCATGTCACGATTCTCAGCCGGGCTTTTGACCGAAGGGCCGATCGGCAAAAAGCTCATCGCGTTTGCCATTCCCATTTTTCTCGGCAACCTGTTTCAGCAGCTGTACAACACCGCCGATACCCTGATTGTCGGGCGGCTGATCGGCAGCGACGCCCTGGCGGCCGTCGGATCGTCGGGCAACCTGACCTTTTTGATTGTCGGCTTTTTCAACGGCCTGTCGCTGGGCGCCGGCGTCGTCATCGCCCGCCACTTCGGCGCGCAGGAACGTGAACAGCTCAACAAATCCATCCACAACACCCTGCTGCTCGGCCTGATGGCAAGCGTGCTTGTCACCGCAATAGGGCTGATCCTCACCCCGCAGATTCTGACATGGATGGGCACGCCTGCGGAAGTCATGCCCTCTTCGCTGTCCTATTGCCGCACTTATTTTGCCGGCGCTGTGTCCATGGTCATGTACAATATGCTGGCAGGCATTCTCCAGGCCATGGGCGACAGCCGGCATCCGCTTTATTACCTGATCGCCGCCTCGATCACCAACGTCGTGCTCGACATCGTCTTTATCGCCGTTTTTCACTGGGGTGTGTTCGGCGCGGCTTTCGCCACCGTCATCAGTCAGATGCTCAGCGCCGTGCTCGCTTTTATCCGCCTGTGCCAGCCCAATCCCCTTTACCATCTCAGCTTCCGCAGCCTGCGCATCGAACCGCGCATCCTGCGTGAAACGCTGCGCACCGGCCTTCCCGCCGGCGTGCAGAATTCGGTGACCGCGCTGGCCAACGTCATTGTGCAGAGCAATATCAACGCGTTCGGCGCCATCGCCATGGCCGGTTCCGGCGCGTACAGCAAGCTCGAAGGCTTTGCCTTCCTGCCCGTCACCTGCTTTTCCATGGCTCTTACCACGTTTGTCAGCCAGAATATCGGCGCCAACGAACTTGAACGCGCGCGCAAAGGGGCGCGCTTCGGCCTGTTCTGCTCGATGGCCATGGCAGAAATCGTCGGCCTCATTTTCTTTGTCTTCGCATCCCCGCTCATGGCGGCGTTCAACAGCGATCCCGGCGTCATCGCTTCGGGCGTGCAGCGCGCGCGGATCTGCGCCCTGTTTTTCTTTCTTCTCGCTGTCACGCACTGCATTTCCGGCGTGCTCCGCGGCTCTGGGCACTCGATGGTTCCCATGGTCGTCATGCTGGTCTGTTGGTGCGTCATCCGCGTCAGCTACATCACCATTGCCGTCCAAATCCTTCCCCGCATCGAAGTGGTCTTCTGGGCCTATCCCATCACCTGGATTTTAAGTTCGGCCATCCTCGTTGTTTACTACAAAAAGGCGCACTGGCTGCCGCAGGATCTGTCCCGCGGGCAGCAGACCGTTTAAAACGGGCAAAAGAGGGATCAACGCCGCCGCGGCGCGATCCCTCTTTTTTACCCCTTTTCATCGTGATTTTGATAAAAACAGGTGTTTTACAGTCGATTGCCGTGTATAATAAGACCTATGCAACCGCTGGTTGACAAAAAACAACCCCCGGATGGTAGCTCTGGACCCTGTATTTTGCTAGCATGAAGGCATAGGAGTGATGCAAATGAACCTTTGTGAAAACTTGCAGCGCCTGCGCCGTCAGGCCGGCCTGAGCCAGGAAGCGCTGGCCGAAAAACTTGGCGTGTCCCGCCAGGCGGTCAGCAAATGGGAGTCCGGCGCCGCCGTGCCCGAGCTGGAAAAGCTGGCCGAGCTGGCGCGGATTTTTCAGGTGCGGCTCGACCAGCTGCTCGGCCTGCCGGAACCGGAAGGCGGCCCGCCGCCCGGCAGCGCTGGGCCGTCCGGCGCGGCAGGCGGCGGCGAAAACCCGGACAAACGCCTGCGGGATCTTCTCGCCGCCTCGCGCGCACAGACGGCGTCGCACTATAAAAAGCTGCTGGCCGCCGCGGGAACGGCCATGGCCGCCATGCTGCTCGGCATCACGCTGCTGTTCGCCGCCTGCATGAACCGGTGGGAAGATCGCTTTCAAAACGAATTGTCCCGGCTTCAGGGCTCTGTATCTTCTTTACAGGGGCAAATCGGGGCGCTGAACGCCGCCGCAGAGGAGTCAGAAGACTTTTTCCTTTCTTCCGGCATCCGGGTCACACAGCTCGATCCCGCCGGCGGGACGGCCGTCCTGCACCTGACGGCAACGCCGCGCGCGTTCAGCGCCGAGGGCGGCGCCCCGCCGGATTTTGTACTGTCCGGCGAAAGCTGGTCGCAGTCGGCTGAAGCCGTACGCGGCGCGGGCAATGATTTTTCTGCCGATATCGAAGTCCCGCTGCTGGAAAAAATCGAGATTTCCTTTGCCTTTACGGCCTCTGACGGCACCGAACGCGTCGAGCCCGTCGACACGCTGTACAACCTCGACTCTGTCACACAGCTGGTTGTCTGGCCGGATTTTGACGGCAGCTACACCCGATTCAATCTGGAAAGACGCTTCCATTTCCGTGTGACGCCGCGCGCCGCGCTGTCCGTCCGCGGGGAAGAGTTCTTTTTGTCACCAGAAATCTGGGCGCCGGACATCCGTCCGCCCGAGCCGGTCAGCGGGCATGCCGATCTGACGCACAACGGCGAAGTGCTGGCGCGCAGCGAGCTGACCTTTTCCGCCGGGCAGCCGGACGGCGCCGGTACGGCGGACGAACAGGCGGCAGCCGTTGCCAGCGGGGACATTCTGCAATACGCCGCCGAGGGCGAGCCCATCGACTGCGAGTGCCCCTATTCGCCGGGCGACCGCATTGCCCTGACCCTGTACATCACCGACAGCTACGGTCAGGAATACGAAGCGGCGCTCATCGATCTGCTCATCGGCGAAGACGGCGAACCCATCGAGCATGCACGGCCGGAACGCGTGCCGCCAAAGGAATAAAACGAAAGGACAGGAGCAAAACTCCTGTCCTTTTATTCGTTGTTGCAGCGCAAAAAATTACTGGGCGGCGTTGAGCTTTTTGGCCAGCTGGCTCTTTTTGCGGGCAGCCTTATTCTTGTGCCAGACGCCCTTGGCCGCGGCCTTGTCCGCGCCGGCGACCGCTTCTCTGTAAGCAGCCTGCGCGCCCTTGGCCCCGTTCTCGGCCAGAGCGGCGTCGAACTTTTTCATCTTGGTCTTCAGGGCCGACTTGGTCGCACGATTTTTTTCGTTGCGCAGACGGCTGACCAAAACACGCTTTTTGGCAGACTTGATGTTCGGCAAAATCACAACCTCCTTACAGACATATTTTCAGCAATGGATATTGTATCATTTCCTGCTGTAAAATGCAAGTAATATTTTGCATAAAACCGCTGCCCGGGCGGACAATATTTTTATTCTGCTGTGGGAAGTGAATTTTTTGTTTATCAAGCGAACCGATCTTGCGCTTGAAGCGCGCGAACTGTTTGAAGAAAGCGGCGCTTCTCTGCCCGGCGGCATCCGTTCGCGCGAATACCGGCAGGGCATGGCCGACGTCACATGCATCGACGTTTGCAGCGAAGAAGGCGCACGCGCGCTGGGAAAGGCGTGCGGGACGTACGTCACCGTTTCCCTTCCTGAACTGTGGATGCGCGACAGCGACAGCGTGTTCACCACGGCGCAGACACTGGCGCGCGAGCTTCGGCCCCTGCTGCCGGAAAACGGCGCTGTGCTCGTCGTCGGGCTGGGCAACCGTTTTATCACACCCGACGCTGTCGGGCCGCTGTGCACCGAGCACGTCATTGTCACCCGCCATCTGCTTGAACAGATGCCCGACGAGTTCGGCGGGCTGCGGCCGGTCTGCGCCCTGACGGCCGGCGTTTTGGGGCTGACCGGCATTGAAACGGCCGAAATCGTCCGCGGGGTTGTGCAGCGCGTCCATCCGTCGGCCGTCATCGCCGTCGACGCGCTCGCATCGCGCAGCGCATCGCGCCTGTGCCGCGCTTTTCAAATGAGCGACACCGGCGTCACGCCGGGCAGCGGGGTTTTCAACGCGCGCGCCACGCTGGACAGCAAAAGCCTCGGCGTGCCCGTCGTTGCCATCGGCGTGCCCACTGTCGTCGACGCGCTGACGCTGACGGCCGACACGCTGGAACTGGCCGGACAGGCGCTGCCCGAAAATCCCCGGCTGCGCGAACGCGAAAACCTGATGGTCACCCCCAAAGACATCGACGCGCTGGTTCAAAAAAGCGCCAAAGTCATCGGCTACGCCGTCAACCTGGCCCTGCAGGGCGACCTGACGGCAGCCGAGATGGAACAGTTTTTATCATAACCCGCGCACGGCGGACATATGCTTGTGGTACCGGCCCTTCAGGGCCCTTCTGATTTTGATCGCTTTTCCCGAAACGGAGGGATCGCATGTATCGCCACAGGCACTCCCGCGCGCGGCGGCGCGGATCCGTCAACCGCTGGCGCGCTCTGCCGCGCGCCGCATTCAGTATTTTTGCCGCCGCCGTCATTTTGACACGAACCGGCGCAGCTGACAAACTTGAATCGCTCGTCGGCCAATGGTCGCAAAACGAAGGTTTAAACGGCGCGCTCCTCGCCATGGCGCTGCCCGGCGGGACTGCCGGTTCCGAGGACGGCCCGCTGCAGGACGCGGGCGATCCGCCGGCGGTGGACGAGCCTGCCGCGGGGCCTGACGGTGCCGAACCCGTCCCGGGAACGGACGCCCCGCCGGATCAAATCGAGCGTGCCGACAGCCCGCCGCCCGAAATCATCGCCGATCTGCCGCCTGCCGATGTGGCCAGCGTCACCATAGACGGCAAGGACGACGGCTATCCGGGCAGCGGCTCCATTTACATTCAAAACCGATCCCAGTACGACATCGACATCCCCGCCCTGCTCAAGGCCGACGACGGTGTCCGGCTGTCAGGCGACGACGTACAGGTGCTCATCATGCACACCCACGGAAGCGAGGCGTATACCCCCGATCCGTTCAACAACTACACCCCGACCGATACCGACCGCACGACCGACACCAATTACAACGTCGTGCGCGTCGGCGACGAAATCGCCGCTATCCTGGAAGACCGCGGCATCAAAACTGTCCACTCCCGCACGCTGCATGACAGTCCGGCTTATAACGGCTCTTACAACCGTGCGCTCGACGACATTACGGCTTACGTCAAAGAATACCCGTCTATCAAGGTGGTCATCGACGTCCACCGCGATGCCATGGTCACCCAGAACGGCACCAAGTACAAAACCGTCGCCGAAGTCGGCGGCGAGACGACCGCACAGCTCATGTTTGTCTGCGGCACTGACGGCGGCGGGCTGGTACATGACAACTGGCGCCAAAACCTGTCGTTCCAAATGAAGCTTCAGGACAGGCTGAACACGGCTTACCCCGGCCTGATGCGCCCCATCAACATCCGCGACGAGCGCTTTAACCAGCACGTCACGCCGGGCAGCATGCTGCTCGAAGTCGGGACGTCAGGCAACAGCCTGCCCGAAGCGCTGTCGTCGGCGCGGCTGTTCGCAAACGCCCTGGCCGACGAACTGCTGTCGCGCTGAACGCAGAATAAAAATACAGTTTCCCTTTACTTCACTGCTGCGATTTGGTATGATAGAAAATACAGAAGTCCAAAACTGAAAAAGGGAGTGTTATATGTGAACATCGGAGGAAAGTACCCCGAACTGGCCAAAAAGCTGCGGGAGCATCTTGAGAGCTACTGCACAGACAAGACGGCCGGTATCAGCGCAGCCATCATCATCGGCGGCGAGGTCGTTGCAGCCTGCTGCGCCGGCACGCGCGGGACCGACCAGACCCCGGCCGACATCGGCGACTTGTACAACGTCGGTTCGGTGTCCAAGGTCTACTGTGCGGCCGCCGTCATGAAGCTGGCCGAGCTGGGCCTTGTCGAACTCGACCAGCCGGTTTACCGCTATCTGCCGCGGTTTAAAACGCGCGACGAACGGTACAAAAAGATCACCGTGCGCATGACGCTGTGCCATTCGTCCGGCCTGCCCGGCTCCAACTACCGCAAATGCTTCGGCCCGGAGCCCATTTTTGAAAACAGCCTGGACGAAAGCTTTGAGTACTGGCAGGACTGCAAGCTCAAGGCCGATCCCGGCGCGTTTTCCGTCTACTGCAACGAAGGCTTTGAACTGGCGGCCGCGCTGATTGAGCACATGAGCGGCATGAAGTATTATGATTTCCTCAAAAAATACATTCTCGACCCGCTGGGCATCACATCCTGCGGCTTCGGCCTGCACGCCATCGGCGATCGCCGCATGATGTCGGTGCGCGGGCAAAAGCCCGAGTTTGTCGGCGTCGTCGGCGCGGGCGCCATCCGCACCGATATGGCGGACTGCGCGCGCTTTGGGTATATGTTTATCGAGCCCAACGGCGTGCTCAGCCGTCAAAGCATTGATGAGATGTACAAAAAGCAGGGCGCAACCTTTCTGAACCACGATCATTTCAGCGCCAATTACGGGCTTGGCTGGGACAGCGTCGCCTATACGTCCCCCGCTGTCAACTTTGGCCCCAATACCCTGGCCAAAGGCGGCACAACAACGCAGTTCAGCAGCGAGCTGATTGTCAGCCCGGCGTATAAGATGTCGGCGGCCATTTCCGAAACCTCGGGCTTTGCAAAGCGCTCGTCCGAGATTCTGGCCGAACTGTGCGCCATTGCGCTCAAAGAACTGGGCTATCCGGACGCCGTGCCGGCTGTCCCCGAACCCAAAAAAGCCGTCCCCGTTCCCTCCGAGCTCAAAGAACGCCTTTCCGGCATGACCTTCTATGCCGCCTTCGGGCTGTTTAAGGTGTTCTTTGAAGACGAAACCCTGCGCCTGAAGATGTTTGCCGGCGGCGACAAATGGCAGGAACATCCCCTGGTTCCCGCCATGCAGTACGACGGCGAACAGTTTTTCCACAGCGGCGGCAGCGGCGTTTTTGAAGAACATGACGGCGTTACATACTTTATTCCCACGCTGCTGGGCGACGCCTGCCCGTTCTGCCAGACCGTCCCTGCCCTTCCCCCGATCAGCGCAGGCTGGCAGGCCCGTCTGGGCAAAAAATACCTGGCCTGCAACCTGCCCAGCCGCGACCTGTTCGAAAACAACGGGCACGCCGTCATCATCGAGCAGTCCTCGACCCCGGGCGTGCTGTGCTTCGCACAGCCCGGAGCGCCCGGAACGCCCCGCGGGCTGGTATTCGCCGCGTCGTGCGGCGACGACGACACCGATATGTTCCTAAGCGCCCCCGGCATGGGCGCCCGCGACCTGTACGCCCCCTTTATCACCCGCAAAGCCGGCGTCGAGTACCTGCAAATTACGGGCTTCCGCTATATCGAAGCCGACGCCGTTCCGGTGCTCGAAAGCGGCGACGTCTGCGTTGCGGGCGAACAGTTCAGCGCCCCGTTCCGCGTCGCCGCCGGCAGCAGGGTGCGTTTCTGCACGCCTGCCGGCGCGCGCGTTGTCATCACCAACGACGACCTTGAAACGGTCTGGGTGAGCGACAAGGGGCTTCCCCTGCCCGAAACGCTTGAGGCGGGTTACATGATTTTTGCCAGCGACACCCCGGTCAACATTCCGGTCACTGTCGAATAACAGCCCGATTCACGCAAAAGGCGTCCCGAGGGACGCCTTTTCCCTGTCTTAAAACAGGCAGATTTGCTCGTCCGACCACTTTTCCTGCCGGGCTTCGTGCACCAGGTCGTCCGGGCGCGCGCCTCCCACCAGAAAGGGAGAATGCGGATCGTGCATGGCCCGGTTCCGGCGCACCGCTTCCGCGCTGGAATTGGCATAGCAGTACCGGCACAGATGTCCGCAAGTGTCATACTGGCCGATATCGCCGGTCAGCAGGCAGCCGCACCGTCCGCGCGGCGGCTGACGGTGCGGGACGCGCAGTTTTTTCCCCAGAGCCGCTTCATAGACGCGCGGGGTCATACACCCGCCGCAGTCGACGCCAAACGGGGCCAGCTCATCTCCTTCGGCGCAGGACATCAGCGTCATGCCGTATGCCTGCGCAATACGGGCCATTTCCCGCCCCAGAAACAGGCGCTGCCGCGCCGGCACCTCGCGCGCCTCGGGAAAGTTGCGCCGAACCTTTTGATACAGGTCGATAAAACTGATGACGCACCGCTGCGTACTGCCGGCCAGGTACGCAGCCATGTTCTCAAAATCTCGCAGGTGGCGTTCGGGAGTATATGTCCCGGACAAAAAAATCGGGTCGTACCGCCACCCCACGGCACGGCTCCCCACCGCTTCGGACAGGCGCCGGAAATCCCGCATGACCTGCATTTTATCCGGCACATGGGGTTCGATGTCCGGGCCGTAGGGGGTGATGGTCACATACCAGAACTGCCCGTAAGGCGACAGCCTGCCGAGATACGGCAGCAGGGGCGCAGGGTTTTTGGTACAGAACCCAATCGCGTCGACCACATCGGGCGACAGTCTGTACCGGGTCACCGCACGCAAATGATACGGGTTCCGAACGCAGACAAAGCCAGCCTCCAGCCGGTTCAAAAACCATTCGGCGTAAAAAGCGGGGATGTCGGTCCGCAGCCCGGTCTGGATGATCATGTCGTCCCCCTTTCGCCTGAAAAGACGGCTGCTTTTTCTATTGCCGGCCGGCGTTCCCGCAAGCGGAACGCTGCTGTTTGATTTCCAGGCAGTAAAACGACGGCCTGTCCGGGTATGTTTTATCTGGAATGTTCCAAATTTCCGCATCGTCCATTTCCCGGATGTGCGCAGTGGTGAGCTCGTCCATGGAAATCGTCCGCCTGTGAATAACCGGCCTGTCCTCAAATTCCCAGTAATCTGTCAGCCATACATGCCAAAGTTCTACTGACGATGTGTAGCGCAGGGCATTTTTCAGATATTCCGCCAGCCGCTGCGCCCTGCCTTCTGTGAACCGCGGCCACTCCAGCCAAACGCCGTTTTTCTTTTCCGTATACGTTTGTACATCGGCAAAAACATGCAGAAAATAGTTGTCATCTGCGCCGCCGTCATCTATCGTACCGTCATCAAGGTTGATTTTCAACGGATATTCCTGCGCGGGGGATACTTCTTCCAGCGGGGAATCCGAAGCTATGAATGTACATACGCTCATAAAGCACCTCTATCAGCATCGATTTTCCGTCCGACTTATCGTATTATACCATATTCAAGGTTTTGATTCCATCCGCTTGCGCTATTGTTACGGTACAACCGGGCTGCCTGCCGCCGCACAGCGGCCTTCGTTTGAAAGCGGCAGCAAGTTCGGCTGTGCTTTGCAATGCAAAAGGCAGCCGCCTTTCAGCTGCTGCCCTGTTTTTCTGGAGCGGATGACGAGGCTCGAACCCGCTACCTGTGACACCCCGCCAAAACCGCGGTTTTGACGGGGACCCCCATTAATTTTATACGCCTTCGGCGGCGGTGGAGGCAGCAAGTTCGGCTGCGCTTTGCAATGCAAAAGGCAGCCGCTTTTCAGCTGCTGCCCTGTCTTTCTGGAGCGGATGACGAGGCTCGAACTCGCTACCTCCACCTTGGCAAGGTGGCGCTCTACCAGATGAGCTACATCCGCAAGTGCTCTATTAGTATACTGAAAACTGCGGTGTTTGTCAAGCCTCTTTTTTATTTTCCTTCGTCCGGGCGTGTAAAGGGCCTGAAACCGCAGCTTCAGGCCCTTTGCTGGCTTATTCGGTTCAGGAAGCAAATGTGTACAGTGTCGGGCTCCACTCAAAGCGCTGCGCCGCTTCTTCCGTATTGAACACATACTGCACCGCAGCCTCGCCGCCCTCTTCCGCAGGCGGGACGGCTTCCTGCGACAACAGATCAAGGTGCAGCCACCCATCGTCTGTTTGAACGGCAAGCCACCAGTAGACCTCCCCTTCACGACTTCCGATGACGACCGTACAGTCCAGCCCCAGGCGGGACGCCAGCTCCTGCGCCGCCAGCACCAGCCCGGACTGCGCCGCCGTGCGTTCGACCAGCGCGCCATAAGCGGTATACACCGACGTCTTTTTCTGCAAACCGCCCGTCTCGCTGACCACACGGGTTGCCTCTTCATCGACCTGTACGTTGCCGAGCAGCCATTCAGCCACCCGTCCCAACGTTTCCCGCTCCGTCTCACCCGGCGTCAGCTCCGCTGCGATTTGGCCGGCCGCCTCGCGGACCTGTTCCGCCTGCGCTTTCAGTGCCGCGGGATCATCCAGATACTGCACATTGATTTCGACGATGCGGTGATAAGCGCCTTCAGGGTAAGAAGTGAGCGTAACGCTGTCCAGTCCGACGGCGTACTCACCCGCCGCGGCCCAGCTCTTCATGATCCGGTCCATGAACTGCGCATCTGAATCAGTGACCCAGGAAAAAGAAAAGGCCTGTCTGTCCCCAAACGCGCTGAAAAGGGCCGTCATCTGCCGTTCGAACTCGCCGTCTTCCAAAATCTCAACGACATCGCGGATCTCCGCCCCCGTACGGCGGTACTGGATGGTTACGCTGACATCCATTTCAGACAGTATACGGGTTTTGTCAAAACCAATACCCTGAACGGCGTAAACGCCGAGCGGATACACAGTCATAAAATATTCGCGAACCGCCTCGAGATCCTCGTCCAGATCGCCGCGATAATCGCTGATGCGGATGTTGTCGCTTTCCCGTCCCGAACGAATCATGTTTTGCAGCGCGGTCTGCAACATATAATAATTGCTGATCGCATTGGCCGGCGTTTCACCGCTGTCCCCCAGCTGTGCGACATGTTCTTTTTCCTGATAATACTCGCCGCTTGCGCTCGCGCAGCCGCCCAGGATAAGCAGCATGGCGAGCAGCAGGCAGATCCATCGATTTTGACCAGCCACAGCACTGCTCCTCCCGAACGGGCTTTCCTGTTTTCAGTACCCCAGCGTCTCGCCGACCAGCAAGACTTTACAGCGCCCAACGCCGTTGGGCTTTCCCATGATAACGCTCAAAATATTGCAGATGCGGCCGCTGCTGCGGCAATCGTGACATTTTCCATCAACTGCACAGGGGGTTTGGGCCTTCAGCCGCTGCGCGTTGCGCGGCGCCGCCACCTGCCGCGCCCGCTCGATCGCAGCGTTCAAATCGGGCGCCAGCTTGTTGACGCCGACGACATAGTAAACGCTTTCGCAGCCGTACATGGCGCCTGCAACGCGGTTGCCCGTTCCGTCGATGTTGACGATTTCACCGGTCTCGGCCAGGGCGTTGGCCGACGCCATATAAACCTGTGCGTCGCACTCAATCTGCCGCTGGTTGTCGCTGCGCTCCACCCAGTGCCAGTAAACGTCGTTGCGTTCCCGCAATGCATCAAAGGCACCCATGTCACGCAGCGTGACCGAACCGCCGAACACCACCCGTTTACCCTGCACTTCGGCGCACAGCGCCTCGAGCGCCTGGGCCGCAGTCTCATAGTACTCCGCTTCGATATGGCGTGCATGCAGGTTTTTCAATGTTTTTTCAATATCCATTCCGCATTTCCTTTCTCACAGCTGCTGTTGGTGATGATCCTTGAATCCTTCGCCGAAAATTTCGGTGGCGGATGTGACAATCATAAACGCTTTGGGATCCTCTTCGCGCACGATTTGGCGCGCCTGCGGAAAGACCTGCTTGTGCATGGCGCACAAAATCACTTTTTTCGCCGTCTCGGTATACGCCCCAATGCCTTCCAGGTACGTGACGCCGACGTCGAGCTCCATAAGACGCGCGGCGATCGGCCGATCCGCTTCGGTGATGATATACAGCAGCTTGGCGCCGTCCGCGCCGTACAGCACCGTGTCAAAGACAATGGTAAAGACGATCATGGCGATTGTCGCATACAGCGCGCGATCAATGTTGTGGAAGATAACGGCCGACAGAATAACGATGACCGAGTCGGTCAGCAAAAACAGCTTGCCCGTTTTGACGTGCGGATAATACAATTTGATGACGCGGACGATGACGTCGGTACCGCCCGTCGTGCCGCCGGCATGAAAGACAATACCCATACCGACGCCCAGCAAAGCGCCGCCGGACGCCGCCGCCAGCAGCGGGTCGACGGTCAGCGCCCCCCACTGCCCGATGATGTCAATGGCCAAAGACGAAAAAACCGTTGTAAACACGGTCGACAGCATGACCCTGACGCCCAGTTTCCACAGTCCCAGCAGCATCAGCGGGATATTGATGCACAGCACCACCATACCGGTGGGCAGATCGGTCAAAAAGTTGATGATAATCGCCATGCCTGTTACGCCGCCGGGCGCCAGCTGGTTCGGATCCAGAAACAGCGCGATGGCCGCAGCGTAAATCAGGCTGCCTGCGATCAGCATCAGGCCGTTTTTTATAAATAGACGTCTTTGTTTGGCCTTTCCCACCGTGTGATCCCTCGTTTCAATATACTAAATCGATTTTATTATACTCTATTTTTCTCCCGCAAGTCAAGGAAGACAGCGTTTTTCATCCGCCCTGCCCCGGCCTTAAAACTTTCCGGGCATTTGCGGCTTGCTATTTTGTCCGCTTTATTATATGATAAAGAAGCCCAACCCGCACCCCTGCGGCAAGACTGCCCGCAAAAAATGTTACACAGCCCATTTCTCGGAGGAATTGAATGATGAAAACCACACGGCTGGCCGCTTTTGCCTTGTGCGCGGCGCTATTGCTTCTTTTGCCGTTGTCCGGATGTTCACACGGCGGCGACCTGATGATTTGCCTGGTGACCAACGGCGGATCGATTACCGACCGCACCGTCAACCAAAGCGCATGGGAAGGGATTACCGCCGCCAGCGCGGAATACGGCTTTACCCCCAAAAGCCTGGGCGCGCGCAGCAGCTCGACGGCCGACTTTTTGAGCCATATTGAAAGCCTGTACGGCGAAGGGTACCGCGTGTTTGTACTGCCCGGCATTTTGTTCACCGAAGCGCTTGAAACGGCGCAGGGGCAGTATCCCGACTGTCTGTTCATCGCTGTGGATTTCACGCCGTCTGTCGTAGAGCCCAACACGGTCAGCCTGACCTTTGCAGACGAGCAGGCCGCCTTTCTTGCCGGCTTCGCCGCTGCGGTTGAATTAAAAGAAGGCTCGTTCGGCGGCATTTTCGGCATGGAACTGCCCTCGACCCAGCACAGCAGCTGGGGCTTCCAGCAGGGCGTTCTGTACGCCAATGAACACTATGGCACCGCCGTCACCCTTGACGCGCAAAACTTTGTCTACGCCGGCACCTATGCCGACGACCAGTTGGGGCAGCAGCTGGCAGCCGAAATGTATGACCGCGGCGTCACCTGCATCTATGCGTCTGCCGGCCGCACCGGCTCGGGCGTCATCACCGAAGCGCGGGCGCGTACCGCAGCCGGCGAAACCCTGTGGTGCGTCGGCGATGACACCGATCAGCTGATGCTCGGCGTTTATGTGGGCGCAGACTCGGCCGTTCTCACCTCGTCTGTCAAGGACATCGCCGGCGCCGTCGAAAACGTTATCGGCCAGATTGCCGACGACGCCTTCCCCGGCGGTCAGACCCTGGTTTATGACATATCGACCGACTCTGTCGGCATCCCCATTCCCGAAGAGCCGGACGAAGGCGAAGAGCCGGATGGCAATTTAAGCGCCGCTACGCTCGCCGCCGTGCAGGAAGTTTATGCGCTTCTGAAGTCAGGCGACATCACCGTCAGCATCAGCGGCGAAGGGTTGATCCCCTGATCGAAAAGCAAACAGAAAAAGGCCGCCCCCGCGGGGCGGCTTTTTTTATTTATTAAACAGCTCTTTGAGTTTTGCAAAAAAACCTTTTTGCTCCTGATACTGGCCCTCGCCTACGGCGTTTTCAAAATTGCGCAGGATTTCTTTCTGCTCGCTCGAAAGATTCCGGGGTATTTCTATATTGACTTTGACGTACTGGTCGCCGCGCCCGCGGCCGTTGGGGTTGGGAACGCCGCTCCCCTTCAGGCGGAACACCGTGCCCGTCTGCGTACCCTCGGGCAAATCGTACTGCACCTTGCCGTCGATGGTCGGCACGGTCAGCGTCGCGCCCAGCGCGGCCTGCACAAACGAAATGGGCATTTCAAGCAGAATATCCTGCCCGTTGCGTTTGAACAGCTTGTGCGGCCGGATACTGACCGTCACATACATATCGCCGTTCGGGCCGCCGTTCAGGCCGCCATGGCCTTCGCCGCGCAGCGAGATGGTCTGCCCTTCGTCGATGCCGGCCGGCACTTTGACCCGAATGGTCCGCGTCTTGCGCACGCGGCCGGTGCCGCCGCAGGTATGACAGGGGTTTTTGATCACTTTACCCGTGCCCCGGCAGTTGCTGCACGGCGACGCGGACGAAAAGACGCCAAAGGGCGTGCGCTGCGTTGTCTTGACCTGGCCGGTGCCATGACAGACCGGGCAGGTTTCGGCCGACGTCCCGGCCTGCGCGCCGCTGCCGCCGCAGTCAGGGCATTTTTCCGAACGTGTTACGCTGACGCTTTTTTCGCAGCCGAATACCGCTTCTTCAAAGCTCAGCGTCAAATTGACCCGTATGTTCTCCCCCCGCTGGGGTCCGGACGGACGCCGTGCGCTCTGCCCCGAAAAGGCGCCGCCGAAGAAGGAATCAAAAATATTGCCCAGGTCAAAATCTTCAAACCCGCCATAGCCGCCGTAACTGCCGCCCGCGCCGCCTCCTGCTGCGTAGTTGGGGTCGATACCCGCGAAGCCAAACTGGTCGTAACGCGCCTTTTTTTCCTTATCGGACAGGATTTCATAAGCGGCGTTGACTTCTTTCATTTTCTGCTCGGCCTCTTTATCGCCCGGATTGAGGTCGGGATGGTACTTTTTGGCCAGCTTACGATAGGCTTTTTTGATCTCGTCGTCGGATGCGCCCTTGGAGATCTCCAGGACCTCGTAAAGGTCGCGCTTTTGTTCCGGCATATGGCTAGTCTTCCTTTCGCACGGATTTCAAATTAAACCTTTTCACGCCAAGGGCGGAGAGGGGCAGACGCCCCTCTCCGCCGCGCGTCGGTTCAGTTCTTCTTGTCGTTTTCGTCGTCGACGACTTTATAGTCGGCGTCATACACGGGGTTGCCGTTTTCGTCAGTCGAAGGCGCGGCGCCCGCCCCTTCTTCCGGCTTGGCATTCTGATACAGCTTTTCGGCAATGGTGTAAAAACGTTTGGTCAGCTCTTCCGACTCGGCTTTGATGGTGTCGACATTATCGCCCTTGAGCGCCTCTTTCAGCTTTTCAAGCTGCTCGTTGATGGGCGCCTTTTCTTCAGCCGTCACCTTGTCGCCCAGATCTGCCAGCGACTTTTCGGTCTGGTAAACCAGATTCTCGGCGTTGTTGCGGGTGTCGATGGCTTCGCGGCGCTTATGATCCTCTTCGGCAAACTGCTCGGCTTCCTTAACTGCCTTGTCAATATCTTCCTTAGACAGGTTGCTCGACGCAGTGATGGTGATCTTCTGCTCTTTTCCGGTGCCCATGTCCTTGGCCGAGACGTTGACAATACCGTTGGCGTCGATGTCAAAGGTGACTTCGATCTGCGGCACGCCGCGCGGGGCGGCCGGAATGCCGTCAAGATGGAAGCGGCCCAGCGTCTTGTTGTCGGCCGCCATGTCGCGCTCGCCTTGCAGGACGTGGATTTCAACCGAGGGCTGATTGTCGGCCGCCGTCGAAAAGATCTGCGATTTTTTGGTCGGGATGGTGGTGTTGCGCTCGATGATCTTGGTGCATACGCCGCCCAGCGTCTCAATACCCAGCGACAGCGGGGTGACGTCGAGCAGCAGGATGTCCTTGACTTCGCCGCCCAGCACGCCGGCCTGGATGGCGGCGCCCAGCGCGACGCATTCGTCGGGGTTGATGCCCTTGAACGGGTCTTTGCCGGTCAGCTTTTTGACGGCTTCCTGCACGGCAGGGATACGGGTCGAACCGCCGACAAGCAGAACCTTGCTCAAGTCGCTGTTCGAAAGGCCCGCGTCAGACATTGCCTGGCGCACCGGCCCCACAGTCGCGTCGACCAGATCGGCGGTCAGCTCGTTGAATTTTGCGCGGGTCAGCGTCATATCCAGATGCTTCGGGCCATTGGCGTCCGCCGTGATATACGGCTGGTTGATATTGGTGCTTGTAACGCCGGACAGCTCGATTTTGGCCTTTTCGGCCGCCTCTTTCAGGCGCTGCATGGCCATGCGGTCGTTGGACAGGTCGACGCCCTGGTCGCGCTTGAACTCGGAAATCATCCAGTTGACGATGCGCTCGTCAAAGTCGTCGCCGCCCAGGCGGTTGTTGCCCGCCGTCGCCATGACTTCAATGGTGCCGTCGCCGATGGACAGGATGGACACGTCAAACGTGCCGCCGCCCAGGTCGTATACCATGACTTTCTGTTCGTGCTCTTTGTCAACGCCGTAGGCCAGCGCCGCCGCTGTCGGCTCGTTGATGATACGCAGGACTTCCAGGCCGGCGATCTTGCCGGCGTCCTTGGTCGCCTGGCGCTGCGCGTCCGTGAAGTATGCCGGGACAGTAATCACCGCCTGCGTCACGGTCTCGCCCAGATAGGCTTCCGCATCGCGTTTGAGTTTTTGCAGGATCATCGCCGAGATTTCCTGCGGCGAATACTTTTTGCTGTCAATCGCGACGGTATAATTGGTGCCCATTTCGCGCTTGATGGACGAAATGGTACGGTCGGGATTGGTGACGGCCTGGCGCTTTGCAACCTGACCGACCATGCGCTCGCCGTTTTTGGCAAATGCGACGACCGACGGCGTGGTGCGCGCGCCTTCGGCGTTGGGGATAACAACCGCCTCGCCGCCCTCCATGACGGCGACGCAGGAATTCGTCGTACCAAGGTCAATACCGATAATCTTAGCCATAATCGTATTTCCTCCAGATCTTCTATCGTAATATTATTTTTAACAGATTTCAAACATGCCGGTCAGTTTGCGACCTTAACCATTGCGTGGCGGATAATGCGATCCCCCCGCGCGAAACCGCGCAGCAGCACTTCGCATACCTTGTTTTCGCCCAGGTTTTCGTCTTCGACATGCATAATGGCGTTGTGGACAGCCGGATCAAATTCCTCGCCCACTTCGCCGATCGGCCGGACGCCGGATTTTTCCAGAATCTCGTAAAACTGCTTGACCATCATCTCGACGCCTTTCTGATACTCGGCGTCTTTGCAGGCCTGCTGCGCCGCGCGCTCAAGATTGTCGAGCACCGGCAAAAACAGCGCAACCGCCGCCGAAAAAGCCTCGGAAAAAACGCCTTCGCGTTCCTTTCCGCTGCGCTTGCGGAAATTATCATATTCGGCCAGCATCCGCTTGTAACGGTCGTCAAGCTCGCTCAGCTGCGTGAGCAGTTCCGCCTCGCGGTCAGCAGGCTGCTGCGCTTCGGCCTGTGCGGTATCCCCCGCCTGCTGCTCTTCCTGCGGCTGGGCGGCCGCGGTTTCCATTTTATTTTCCTCCATGCGCTTCACCTGATTCTTTCAGCTTATATTTGGCGTTTTCACCCGACGCCAGGCGGGAAAGCTGCCGCGCGATAGCGGACAGCCGCGCAATGGTGCGTGCATAATCCATCCGCGTCGGGCCAATGACGCCGACAATGCCGCGCGTCCGTTCATCCAGATCATAAGCGGTAAAGACAAAGCTGACGTCACGCAGGCGCGGGTCGGTGTTTTCCGGCCCAATACGGATATTGACGACATACGGAATTTCGTCGCGGGCCAGCTCGCCCACTTTTTTGCGGTCGGACAGGTAATCGAGCAAATCGCGCGCCTTTTCCGGATCCTGGTATTCACGGTTGTTCAGCAGCCGCGCAGCACCGTCGACATAGACGTCGGCGCTGTGGTTTTCGCCTTCCAGCTCGCGAACCTGCTCCAGCACCTTTTCGGCCAGGAACAGCGCGCCGTTGCCCGGCGCCGCCATCATGCGCAGCCCGGACACCAGTTCGGGCAGCCGCCTCTGGCCGATGGCAAGGTTGAGCGCCCGCTCCAGCAACGAGGCTTCGTTGCCCGGCAGCGGGGACGGCAGACGCAGCACCTTGCTGCGCGCGTCATTTTCCGTGACGAACACAGCGGCATAGGTCATATCGTCTACCGAAACAAGCTGTACTTTACGAACGCTGGCGCCGCCCGCACGATCAACAATGGACACCGACGTATGGTCGGTAAAATGCGAAACGATGCGCGACGCGTTGACCATGATATTGTCCAGTTCGCGCAGCCGGCTGCGCATGGCAGCCTGCAGCCGCTCGATTTCACCCGTCGTAACGCGATAACTTTCCATCAGTTCGTCGACATACAACCGGTATGCGGCATACGACGGCACACGCCCGGCCGACACATGCGGCTTTTCGAGAAAACCCAGTTCCTCGAGCTCGCTCATCTCATTGCGGATGGTCGCCGACGAGATAGGCTGTGAAAAAACGCCCGCGATCATTTTGGAACCGACCGGTTCCGCTGTTTCAATGTAGCTTTCCACGATAGCCTTGAGTATTTGGCGCTTTCTCTCCGGGAGCTCCATGGTTCCGCCTCCTTTACGACGGTTAGCACTCAACTCCCCCGAGTGCTAATATCAGTTTACCACAATTCGTTGGGATGTCAAGAGGCCGGGGCAAGAAAATATGTAAACATTTTCCGAACGCTCTAGGCAATTTTCCACCAGTATTTTTCCCCGTCCCTGCACCCGAAATACCTGCCCGTTTGCTGCGGACAGCATGAAAGGGCCGGCAGATGCCTGCCGGCCCTTTCATGTGAAGAATTAGAGGGAGAAAAAGAAAAAACTGTTCTTGCCTTGCTCTCAATTACAGTATAGCCGAGAGATATTAAAAAATCCGCCCCGGCGTATTACACAAATATTAAATCTTTATTTTTCTTCGTGCTGTCCGCGTAAGCCGGCAAAAAAAGTGCTGAGCAGGGCGGAGCATTCCTGCTTCAGGACGCCGCCATACAGGCGTGGGCGGTGCCGGAACGCTTCTTCAAACAAATTGATGACGCCGCCGCAGGCGCCGTATTCAAGGTCAGACGCTCCGTAGCACACCTCGCCCACGCGGGCGTTTAAAATGGCGCCCGCGCACATGGGGCAGGGTTCCAGCGTGACGAACAGCCGGCAGTCGCCGAGCCGCCAGCGCCCCAGCGTGCGGCACGCCTCGTCCAGCGCCATCATCTCGGCGTGCCCCAGTGCGTTCTGCATCTGCTCCCGGCGGTTCCAGCCCCGGCCGACAGTCTTTTCACCGCACACCACGACGCACCCGACCGGCACTTCCCCCTCTTCGCCGGCCCGGCGCGCCAATTCCAGCGCCAGGCGCATCCAGCTTTCCCGTTCCATCGCATTCTCCTTTGACAGAGCCGCACAGATGGTTTATACTAAAAAAGGCGGTTTCCGGCCGCCGGAAAGGAAGTGGAGCATGGCCCCCTGGCAAACGGCTCTGATTTATATTATCAATTATCTGCCCGCCGTTCTGGCCGGCGTTTTCACATTCCGCAAAATGAAAGCGCGCTACAAACGCCCTCTGCACGGGGGCACCGATCCGCGCGTCTATGTTGTCACGTTTTTTGCCGCGGCCGTCACGCTGCTGGCAACCACGCTTCTGCTTTATTATCTCATATCCGTCTATTACGCCGGATACACCGCATAGGAGGTCTTGTTTATGTTGGATACCATCCGTTCACAGACCCGCGACGTCGTGCAGGCGCTGCTCGAAGTTGCCCGCCTGCGCGAAGGCGACATTTTGGTCGTCGGCTGCTCGTCGAGCGAAGTCCTGGGCCGGAAAATCGGTTCCAATTCCTCGCCCGAAGTGGCGAACGCCATTTTTGACGAGCTGTACGCCGCCGCCCGGCAGCACGGCCTGTACCTAGCCGCGCAGTGCTGTGAGCACCTCAACCGCGCCGTTATTGTCGAAGCGGCCGCCGCCGAAAAATACGGCCTGGAGCCGGTCAACGTCGTGCCGCAGCCCAAAGCGGGCGGATCGTTCGCCACAGCGGCCTACGCCGCGTTCGAGCATCCCGTCGCCGTCGAACACATCGCAGGGCACGCGGGCATCGACATTGGCGACACGCTGATCGGCATGCATCTGCGCCACGTCGCCGTACCGGTTCGCACGCCGGTCTGCCGGATTGGCGAAGCCCATGTCGTCTGCGCCCGCACACGGCCTAAATTCATCGGCGGCGTACGCGCCCACTACGACGAATCCCAGCTCTAACAGCCAAAGCAGGCGTCCGGAAAACCGGGCGCCTGCTCTTTTTTCTCAGCCGCACATGCCCACAATGACGCGGGCGAACATGCGGGCGCTTTCGACCAAATCCTCGACCACGGCGAACTCGTCGGGGCCATGCATATGGTTGTCAACCTCTCCCTTGGCGCAGCCAAAGGCGACGCCGCCTTCGATGTTGTGCACATAGGTGCCGCCCCCCATCGAATAGCAGTAGCCTTTTTCACCGGTGACCTCTTCATACACATGCAGCAGCGTGCGGATCAGCGGCGAATCGGCCGGGGTGTGGTGCGGCGGGCGCATCCTGGTCGTCGAAAGAGCCAGGCCGCGCTCGGACAGGCGCTTTTCAAGCACGCGGGACATATTGTCTTCGTTGGCACAGACGGGCACGCGGCTGTCAATGACGCCGCGCAGGCCGCTCAGGGTGTATTCAAAAATGCCGATATTAAGCGTCAGCGCGCCCGAAATTTCGTCGCTCTGGGCGACGCCGGCCGCCTGGCCGGCCCCGTCGCCGTGGGGGAAGATCTCCGCAACCGCGCGCAGGCGGTCAAGGCCTTCGCACGGGGCGAGCGGCAGCGCGCACAGCATTTCGATGAGCGCCAGCGCGGCGTTATTGCCCTTTTCCGGCGTCGACGCGTGCGCGCCCTCGCCCAGGACGGCGATCTTGACGCCCTTTTCTTCTTCGGCCACCGTAAACTGTGCTTTGGTTTTTTCGGCGTACTCGCGGGCGGCCTTTTCAACCTCGGCGGCCGGCAGCCCCTCGACCAGCGCCTCGGCGTCGCGCGGGACGACGTTGGACGTGTGGCCGCCGCGGGCGTACACAATACGCGGCAGCGCGGCGCTTTCGGCCCATTCGGCGGTAAACGCCCCGCCGAAGCTGCCCTTTTCCACATTGCACACCGGGTAAGAGGCGTCAGGAGAGAAGCTGTGCTTCGGCGCTTTTTCGCGTGCGAAATAATATTTCAAATCCGACGAACCGCACTCTTCATCGGTGCCGAGCAGCAGGCGCACGTTGCGGCCGAGATCGACCCCCAGCTCGCGCAGGACGCGCATCGCGTACAGCGCGGCGACCGCCGGCCCCTTGTCGTCGGCCGATCCGCGGGCATACAGCTTTCCGTCGACAATCCGGGGTTCATACGGCCCGGTCACCGTCCAGCCGGTTCCCTCAGGCACGACATCCAGATGGGCCAGAATCAAAAGCTCGGTCTCTTTGTCATTATAATCGATCGTCCCGACATAATTGTCATAATTGCGCGTCACAAAGCCCATGTTACGCGCCATATTCAGGCTTTCGGCCAGCGCTTTTGCCGGACCTTCGCCGTACGGCATCCCTTCGCTGCTTTCGCCCCGCACGCTGCGGATGCGGCACAGACGCATAATATCCTGCACCATCTCGTCACGGTGCGCTTCAAACCACTGATCGATCTTTCTCTGCATGACAATCATACTCCTTTTCTCGCGGATTTTCTTATTCGGTCAGTTGGCGTTCATGGCCGGGCATGGCGCCGGCGGCTCAACGCCGGTCAAGTCAAAAGCCGGGGTGTAGTCTGCGCTTGCAGACGCGCGATCCTGGCAGTAACCTTCGAGCCCCAGCCCGCGCGCCAGATCGAGCACCCGGCGGTACTCGTAGGTCGTCACCCTTCGCTTCAGTTCGGGAAAATCGCCCCGCACAAACGACGGGGTGTACTGGCTCATCACGCTGACGAGCACCTGCCCCTGCGGAAAATCCTGCGCCAGCCACCGCAAAAGCGCCTCGCTGTCGCGGTACGCGCCGGGCAGGACCAGGTGCCGGATCAGCGTCCCGCCGAGCAGGATGCCTTCGGGCGAAAACCGCGGCGCGCCCGTCTGCCGCGCCATTTCGTGCAGGGCCCTGCCGGCGCGCTCAAAATAGTCCGGGGCCGCCGAATACCGCGCCGACAGCTCGGCGCTCCGGTACTTGAGATCCGGAAGGTAAACGTCGATCAGGCCCTCGAGCTTCGCAATCGTTTCGGGCCGTTCGTACCCGCCGGTGTTCCAGACCACAGGGATCCGCAGGCGGCCGCGGACATCGGCCAGCGCCTGCGCGATATGCGCGGCAAAGGGGGTCGGGCTGATCAGCGACAGGCTCTGCGCCCCCTGTTCCTGCAATTCCAGGAAAATTTCCCCCAGCCGCCGCACGGTAATATCCCGCCCGAACGCACCGGCGCTCAGCTCGGCATTCTGGCAAAAACAACAGCGCAGCGTACAACCCGAAAAAAAGACCGCCCCGGTTCCGCGCTGCCCGCTGATACAGGGCTCTTCCCACATGTGCAGCGCGGCCCGCGCAACGCGCGCGTGCGCGCCCACACCGCAAAAGCCCGTGCCCGCCGTCCGATCCGCCTTGCACTGCCGCGGGCAAAGCGTGCAGCGGTTCATCTCTTCCATCCAGTTTTCCATCATCGACAGTATACCATATCCAGGGTAAAAATGCACGTTTTTTATCGTTCCGGCGCGCGGTTTTCAGATACGTTTTCTGTCCCTTCCGCCGAACGGCCGCGCCGTGCCTCCATTCCTGCGGCTTCCCGGACAAGCAGCGGCTGAATCTCGGGGTATGTCCAGCGCTCTTTATCCGGCAGCCTGTCAAACAGCTCGATACTCTCGATTTCCATCGGCGGCAACGGCCCCAGCGTCCGGATGTCTGCGGCGTACAGCATCCCGTAGGTGGTCATCCCATCGCGGCACACCGAATACAGGCAGACCGGCGTCAGGTCAAAATCCTGTGCGCCTGTCTCTTCCCACAGCTCGCGCCCCGCCGCCTGCAAAACCGTTTCGCCCGCTTCACGGTGCCCGCCCGGGCACTCATAGGTTTCCCTTCCCCGATGCCTGCACAGCACCCATTTCCCCCGGTACCGCGCCGCCGTCACGACAATGCCGATTTGCGCGTCTTCCGCGCTGTCATACAATTGGACTGTAATCATGCGTCTTCTCTCCCGCCGTATGCTGTCCAGTATAGCACACTTTTCCCTCGTTTCAAAGCGCGGCGATTGACGCAGCCGATCCTCCCTGTCCTGCCGCGCCGTTCCAAAGAATATGTGTTTCGTCATTCATGGCGGGGGGCGCATCGCAGCACCGCGGCCCGCAGCTCGCCAAAATCGGCTCTCACCGGGCTGAGCCGGAGCAGCGAGCTCAGGCTGAGGGTCTTCTGCCCCCCGCACTGCTCGTCCAGCACTTTGGTGGGAAGAATGTAGAACGCCCAGCTGTCCAGCCGCATGGGGTCTGCCTTTGCCGGATCCTTCTCCGTGAACAGGCAGAAGACGTACACATCGGACTGCCGGCGCTGTTCGCCGTCCCAGCCGTCGGCCGCCGTCCATCGAATTGTCGGACGGATGCTGAATTGGATGGCCGACGGGCGCTTCTGCTCCCACGCTTGCAGGTAAGAGCAGCTCTTCACTTCGACGCGGATGCCGCCCAGGAAGGTCAGATCCCACGGCTCCCAGTTCACCCGGGCTTCAGCAAAGTCGATGCCCAGCGCCGCCGCGACGATGAACTCAGCATAGCTGCCGCGCAAAGTGTTGTCGAGCAAGTCGGAAAAGCCCCAGCTCCAAAAGTCACAGAGGTGCAGCCCCGTGTCCTTGCCTTTAAATTGGATTGGTTCATCGCCGGTCTTCCGCATGGCCATCCTCCCCGGTGTTCAGCTGTAAGCCGTGCACAACTTATCGTCATTATACCCGAATACCGGTTAGCCGGCAAGCCGGAAACCGTCTTTAAGGCGCAGCTTTTGATCATGGGCCGGCGATGCCGCCCGCTGCTCCTGAAGTTTTCCCGGCCAAAGGGGAATTGCCAAAAAATCCGGACAAGGGTATAATAAGGGAAGACTGACACAGAAAGGATTCTGCTTATGAAATACGGATTTGTCCGCGTTGCGGCCTATGCGCCGGAGCTGCGCGTCGCCGACTGCGATTTCAACGCGTCGGCTGCGGTTGACGCCATCGGCGAGGCGGCCGGGCGAGGCGTCACGCTGCTGGTTTTGCCCGAGCTGTGCATCACCGGCTACACCTGCGGCGACCTGTTCTTGCAGCAGCCCCTGCTGCGAGCTGCCGAACGTTCGCTGCTGCGCGTCGCGTCCGCCACCCGCGGCCAGAAAATGGCCGTTGTCATCGGTGTTCCGCTGCGCCATTGCGGCAAGCTGTACAACTGCGCCGCCGTTTTGTGCGGCGGCCGGGTGCTCGGCGTCGTGCCCAAAACTCATATTCCCAATTATGGCGAGTTTTACGAGCTGCGCCATTTCTCTCCCGCGCCGGACGGACTGTCTGACATCGAACTGGGCGGCGCCCGCGTTCCGTTTGGTACGGATCTGCTGTTTTGCAGCCGGGATCTCCCTGATTTCCGGCTGGCCGTTGAAATCTGCGAAGATTTGTGGGTCCCCTGCCCGCCGTCGGCGCGCCACGCCGCAGCCGGGGCAACTGTTATCGCCAACTGTTCGGCCAGCGACGAGGCGATCGGCAAAACCGACTACCGCCGCAGCCTGATCCCCGGGCAGTCGGCCCGCTGCGTCTGCGGCTATGTCTACGCGAGCGCGGGCCCGGATGAAAGCACGACGGATCTCGTCTTTTCCGGCCACCACCTGATCGCCGAAAACGGTGCCGTCCTGGCTGAAGCCGCGCCTTTTTCCGGCAGTATGGCCGTCTCGGAAATCGATGTGCAGCGTCTCACCTTTGAGCGCCGGCGCATGAATACCTTTGACGCCGCGCCTGCCGGCACGCACCGCGAAATTTTCTTTGAGACCGGGCTGTACGACGTCCCGCTGACCCGCGCCGTCCCTCGCCTGCCCTTTGTGCCCTCAGACGACGGCGCACGCGCCGAACGCTGCGAAGCCATTTTGAACCTGCAGGCACGCGGGCTGAAAAAGCGACTGATGCACTCGCACGCCAAAACAGCCGTCATCGGCATTTCCGGCGGGCTCGATTCCTGCCTGGCCCTGCTGGTCGCGGTACGCGCCATCGACCTTTTGGCCCTGCCGCGCCGCGACGTTGTCGCCGTCACCATGCCCTGCTTTGGCACGACGGCCCGTACCCGCAGCAACGCCGAAGAGCTGTGCCGCCAGCTGGGCGTCTCGCTGCGCTGCATCGACATTTCCGATTCCGTGCACCAGCATTTCCGCGACATCGGCCACAACGAAAACGACCACAGCGTCACCTATGAAAACGCCCAGGCCCGCCAGCGCACGCTGGTGCTCATGGACATTGCCAACCAGACGGGCGGCCTGGTCGTCGGCACCGGCGACTTGTCCGAACTGGCGCTGGGCTGGGCCACTTATAACGGCGACCACATGTCCATGTACGGCGTCAACGCCGGCGTCCCCAAGACGCTGGTGCGCCATATTGTCGCATCTGTCGCCGCTCAAAGCGACGACGCCCTGCGCCGGGTGCTGCTCGACATCCTGGACACTCCCGTCAGCCCCGAACTCCTGCCGCCGGGCGGGGACGGAATCGCGCAGAAGACCGAGGATCTGGTCGGCCCGTACGAGCTGCACGACTTTTTCCTGTACTACATCGTCCGCTGGGGCTTTTCGCCGGCCAAGGTGCTCTATCTGGCCCAGGCCGCCTTTGGCGGCGACTATTCCCGCAAAACCCTGCTGTACTGGCTGCGCAGCTTTTACCGCCGCTTCTTCGCCCAGCAGTTCAAGCGCTCATGCCTGCCCGACGGCCCCCGGATCGGTTCGGTCACCCTGTCGCCGCGCGGCGACTGGCGTATGCCGAGCGACGCGTGCGCCGATCTGTGGCTGAAGGAACTGGACGCCCTGGAACAGGAGGATCTGTCATGAAGCTGATTTCGTGGAACGTCAACGGCCTGCGCGCCTGTATCCAAAAAGGCTTTTACGAGTTCCTGGAAAACGCCGCCCCCGACTGCCTCTGTCTGCAGGAAACCAAAATGCAGCCCGGCCAGGCCGACATCCAGACCCCAGGCTACCTTCAGTACTGGAACTCAGCCGAGCGCAAGGGGTATTCGGGCACGGCCATCTTTACGCGGCGCGAGCCGCTGTCGGTTGTTTTGGAAATGGACGACGTCCGCCATGTCGGCGAAGGGCGTGTCATCACCGCCGAATACCCGGATTTTTATCTGGTCACGGCATACAGCCCCAATGCGCAGGAAGGTCTGGCCCGGCTGCCCTACCGTATGGAATGGGAAGACGCCTTCCGCGCATGGCTGACCGCGCTCGACCGTCAAAAACCGGTCGTGGTCTGCGGCGACCTCAACGTCGCTCATCAGGAAATCGACCTGAAAAATCCCAAGCCCAACCGCGGCAATGCCGGTTTTTCCGACGAAGAGCGCGCCAAGATGACCGAGCTGCTTGCCGCCGGCTTCACCGACACCTTCCGCTTCCTGCACCCCGACGCGACGGGCGCCTATTCGTGGTGGAGTTACCGTTACAATGCGCGCCGGAACAACGCCGGGTGGCGCATCGACTATTTCCTGGTGTCTGACCGCCTGCAAAACAGCATCAAAACCGCTTCTATCCTCAGCGACGTCTACGGCAGCGACCACTGCCCCGTCCTGCTCGAACTCGATCTGTAAGCCGGCGTGCACTTCATCTGATTTTTCCCGTCCAAAAAGGCGCGCCGGGGCGCGCCTTTTTGGACGGTATACTGCCTGCGGCAAAAAAACAAATCCGAACCAACCGGTTCGGATTTGTTCATTTCTGGTGGAGACAACTGGGCTCGAACCAGTGACCTCTCGCGTGTGAGGCGAGCGCTCTAGCCAGCTGAGCTATGCCTCCTGATTTGGTGACCCGTACGGGAATCGAACCCATGATTCCGCCGTGAAAGGGCGGTGTCTTAACCTCTTGACCAACGGGCCATGTGGTAGCGGCAGTTGGACTTGAACCAACGACCTGCCGGGTATGAACCGGATGCTCTAGCCAACTGAGCTATGCCGCCGTCTGCTTGCCAGAGCGCTCTTTTTGTCCAGCGAGCAAGTAATATTATACGCGAACAAGGCGGGGTTTGTCAAGCGTTTTTTTCAGTTTTTTGAAAAAGATTGGCAAAAGCGGTTTCACCCGTCAAATTCGTCAGGCAGGGGCGCCGTCGGCGGGCGGCGCCCCTGCCTTTTACCGGCTTCCGGGCCCAATCTGCGGAAAAGCCGGCGCCTGTTTTCAGCCGCTGCTCAGTTCGACATCTTCATCCGGTCAAATTCGGGGTTGAACGCGTAGACGTTTTTGCTGTCCAGCTTGTCGGTCACAATGCGCATTGCTTCGCCAAAGCGCTGGAAATGCACGATTTCACGCTCGCGCAAAAACTTGATTGGATCACGCACGTCCGGGTCGTCGACCAGACGCAGGATATTGTCGTAAGTTGTGCGCGCCTTCTGCTCTGCTGCAATCATACAAGAACAACTTTTCATTAAAAGTTCCAATGAATTTCAATGGGAACGTCCCTTGTTCCCGGAATACGCTTGCCGACGGATATATAATCAATCAGCGTTTCCACGATTTCTCGGGTCAAGTGTTCCAAGTTGGTATATTTCTCAATCAGTTCGCGGCGATTATCACCCGCCGCAATTTTTTCATCGAGTTCGGCTAACTGCTTTTCACCGTCTGCAATGATACGCTCTAAACGGTCGCGCTCGGTAGAAAATCCCTTTGACATATCGGCAAAGTCATTTTCAGAAATCAACCCTTTTACCTTATCCATGTATAAGTCCCGAATACCTTTGGAGTATTCCTGGGCCTTTTTTCGATAGGTAGCAAGGTCGGCACTCAAACGGTCTTTTTGCCCCTGCAAGTTTCCGCAAAACTCTATGTTCTGCTCTAATTCGTCCTTGTCAAGGTATTCAGCCGATAATCGGTTTAATTCGTCAATGACAAGACGTTCCAATTTGTCAACCGAAATAAAAGAACCGATACAAGCGTCTTTCGCAACATGGCGGTTGGAACATTGTAAATAATGCTTACCGCCGCGCTGGGGCGATGATTTGGAAGAACGCATAACATAGCCGCAATTTGCGCAACGGGCTTTTCTTGCGAATAAACCGATTGTGCCAACGTCAAAGGGCTTTGCCCTTTCTGCAACTAACGCTTGCACTCTATCCCATAACTCCCGATCAATAATCGGTTCGTGCGTCCCCTCGACAATATACCACTCGCTTTTAGGGCGGGGTTTGTTTTGCTTTGTCTTATAGGAAACACTACCGTATTTTCCTTGTACCATATTGCCGATATAGATTTCATTTATCAGCATATCGGAAATAGCAAAGTATTTCCAAAGGGTACTGTTTTTCGTTTTCGGCTGCTGGTAGCGCAAGCCATGCAGACGCTTATATTCTGTTGGATTTGGTATGCCCCTGTCGTTAAGCATACGGGCGATTGCAGTTTTTCCGTAACCCTGTGCAAACAAGGTAAAAACCTCTCGGACAACGGCGGCGGCTTCCTCGTCAATAATCAAATGTCCTTTTTGGTTTGGGTCTTTCTTATAACCGTAAAGGG
>CALWJQ010000098.1 GCA_944381055.1 uncultured Clostridia bacterium
GGTTCTTGACAATCGTGGTCGCAACGCCCGACTGGTAGCTGTCAAACTTGAACGGGCCGGTGCCGATGGGCGAGGTGGTGCTGGCGGCATTCTCTTCCCAGGGCTCGCCGTTGTTGAAGATGTGTTCAGGCAGAATGAACGAACCATACCATGCCAGGTAACCGATAATGGCTACGTTGGGCTGGGCCATGTTGAAAACGACGGTATAGTCGTCGGGCGCCTCGAAGGATTCGACGTCCTGCAGGTTGGGGCTCAGGAAGTACGAAGGCTCATTTTTGATGTTTTCCATCGTATAGATGACGTCTTCGGCATTGAAATCTTCGCCGTCATGCCACTTGACGCCCTCGCGCAGATGGAAGGTGATGGTCATGCCGTCTTCCGAAATGTCCCAGCTTTCGGCCAGGTCGGGAATCGGCGTGCCCTTGGTGCAGTCGAGCTTGCACAGGCGGTTGTAAATGTTTTGGGCAATGGCGTACAGGTTGTCGTCGCCCGTCAGGTCGGGGTTAAAGGTCTGCGGGTCGCCGGTGGCGCGGACAACGATGGTCTTGTCGCCGCCCGAGCTTCCGTTTTCGCCCTCGCTGCCTTGGCCTTCATCGCCGTTTGTGGCTGTGTCATTGTTGCAGCCGGCGGCCAGCGCGAAGATCATCAGCGCGGCGAGGAACAGTGCGAGTAGCTTTTTCTTCATGGTTCTTTCCTCCTTTTGCTTGCGATGTCTGATTTTTATGCAAAGGGAACCGGGCGTGCGCCCGTCCCCCGTGCAGCGCGAAATAGAACATACCGGGAAAGGGAAAAAGTACCTTGGATTCAGCTATGCAGTGTGTAAAAAAGCAGGCCGGGAACGGGCTGTATGCCCGCCCCCGGCTTGTGCTGGTGCGAAGATCAAAAATCGGTCTGAAGCTGTAAAAAATCAGTTGATGTCAGCAAAGGTCCATTCGGCCCAGCCCCACTTGCCGGCGCCGTCGTTCGGGGTGTTGGTGATGTTGGCGCCGCAGGCGTCATAGCTGATAAACTGAACAATGGGCACGATGGGCAGTTCGTCGGCCAGGATAGCCTGAACCTGCCGATAGAGCTCGGCGCGCTGATCCTGATCGCTGATCTGGACGGCCTGCGCAAACAGTTCGTCGACTTCGGCGTTGGAATAGCTCGACTGGTTCATCGAGCCGTTGGTGCCGACGCGCGAGGCCAGAGCCGCCGGATCGGGGCCCTGGAAGCCGCCCTGCATTTCGACGACAAAGTTCTTCTGAATGGCGACCTTGTCGTTCCAGGCGTTGTACTCCATGACGTTGATTTCGAGGTTAATGCCGGCCTTGGCGCAGTCTGACTGGAGCAGCTTGGCGACGTCGGGCAGGCCGCTGCCCTCGAAGCAGTCAAACGGCAGGGTGACGTAGAAGCCGTCGGCGTCTTTGGTGTAGCCGGCGTCGATCAGGACCTGCTCGGCGGCAGCCGGATCAAAGCTGGGCGCAACGTCTTCCTGGTTGGAAGCCCACGAAATGCTGGGATAGAACGCGTATTCAGGCTCGCGGTTGCCGGCATAGACCTTTTCGCAGATCGACTCGCGGTCGATGCACATGGCGACGGCCTGGCGGACGGCAACGTCCTGCACGACGGGCTCGTTGAAGTTAAAGGCGATATAATACGGGGACGGATAGACGTTGGGCATCAGGCGCAGCGTGTCATAAGTGCTCAGCGTCGCATACTCAGCGTCGGGGATGTTCTCAAGGTAGTCGATCTCGCCGTTGACCAGGGCCTGGACAGCCGTCGTAGCGTCCGGGATGATCTGGTAAATCAGGCGGTCGACCTGGGGCTCGGTCTCCCAGTATTCGGCGTTTTTGACCAGGGTGGTGGCGACGCCGGGTTCGTAGCTGTCAAACTTGAACGGGCCGGTGCCGATGGGGTTCATGTTGTGCTCGTTCTCTTCCCAGGGCTGGCCGTTGTTGTAAATGTGCTCGGGCATGATGAACGAAGCGTACCAGCCGACATAGCCGACGATGGACACATCGGGCTGGCTCAGGTTGAAGACGACGGTGTAGTCGTCGGGCGCCTCAAAGGACTCCACGCCCTGCAGGTTGGCGCTCAGGTGGTAGGACGCGTTGTTCTTGATGGTCTCAAAGGTGTACACGACGTCTTCGGCGGTAAAGTCTTCGCCGTCGTGCCATTTGACACCCTCGCGCAGATGGAAGGTCAGCGTCAGGCCGTCCTCAGAGAACTCCCAGCTTTCGGCCAGATCGGGAATCGGCGTACCCTTGTTGATATCCAGCTTGCACAGACGGTTGTAAATGTTCTGCGCGATGGGATACAGGTTGTCGTCGCCCGTCATGTCGGGGTTGAAGCTCTGCGGATCGCCGCCGGCGCGGACGATCAGCGTCTTGTTGCCGCCCTCGCTCGTCGAGCCTTCGTTGGTGGTGCCTTCCTGCCCCTGGTTTGCGGTGTTTTCGCTGTTGGTCTGACCTTCGTCGCCGGTCGTGGCTGTGTCGTTGCTGCAGCCTGCGGCCAGGGCGAAAATCATCAGCGACGCCAGGAGCAGCGCGATGAGTTTCTTTTGCATGGGTTTTCTTTTCCTCCTTTTATTTGAACCAGCTCAAGGCCGGTTCATGGCAGACGTGTTATTTGCCGATGTGCATACATGCGGCAATATGCCCGTCGCCGAGGTCGCGGTACTCGGGGTACTTTTTCAGGCACTCTTGGGTAGCGTGCGGACAGCGCTCGGCGAAGAAGCACCCGGGACCGGGGTTAATGGGCGTCGGCGGTTCGCCCTGAATGTCAATGGCGGCCGACTCCTCATCCGGGTCAATGGAAGCGCAGTTGGAAATGAGCGCCTGGGTATAGGGGTGCTGCGGGTTTTTGACGACCTGATCGGCCGTGCCGTACTCGACAATGCGGCCGAGGTACATGACGGCGATGCGGTCAGAGATATATCGGGTCAAGGCAATGTCATGGCTGATAAAGACGACCGACGCGTTCTTTTCGCGGCTCAGTTCCAGCAGCATGTTGATGATGTCGGCGCGGACCGACACGTCAAGCATGGACACCGGTTCGTCAGCAATGATAAAAGTGGGGTTGAGCAGCATAGAGCGCAGAATGGAAATGCGCTGCAGCTGGCCGCCCGACAGTTCGTGCGGGTAACGGCGCAGAATGTCTTCGGCCGGGCGCAGGCCGCCCGCTTCAAGCGATTCGACGCACATTTTGTGGCGTTCCTGATCATCTTTGCCGATATTGTGGATCTTCAGCGGGCGCATCATGATCTTTTCGATGGTGTCGCGCGGTGTAAAGGTGTCGAACGGGTTCTGGAACACGATCTGCACCATGCGGCGGAATTTCTTCGGATCCTTGCGGATCAGCTCGTGCGTCGACACGCCGTCGATTAAAACGTCGCCGCGGGTCGGCTCTTCGAGCCGGACCAGAATACGGCCCAGCGTCGATTTGCCGCAGCCCGATTCGCCGATAAGGCCCAGCACCTCGCCCTTTTCCATTTGCAGCGAAATGCCGTTGACGGCCTTGACAATGGGCTTTTCGCCCTGCGCAAACAGTTTGCCGCCCTTGACGGGGTAAAAGACCGAAACGTCCTGGATGTCAATATAAGCCTTTTTCTTCTGTTCGCTCATGCCTTTCCACCTCCGCAAAGAACGCATCTGGAGCTCCAGCCCTCGCCGACCTGGACAGGTTCGGGGCGCGCCTTGCGGCAGGCCTCGGTGGCATGCGGGCAGCGGGGCGCGAAAATGCACTCGTTATACTGCTGCGACAGATCGGGGATCGATCCGGGAATTGCGCGCAGCGCATGGGTTTCGCCCTTCAGCGAGGGGAACGACCCCAAAAGGCCCTGCGTATAGGGATGCGCCGGCGTTTTCAGCACTTTTTTGACCGGCCCGACTTCGACAATGTCGCCGGCGTACATGACAACGACCTTGTTGCACGAGGCAGCGACGACCGACATGTCATGGGTGATCATGATACGGGTCATGTCCAGGGTCTCTTCCATGTGCTTGATCTCGTTGAGCAGCTGGCCCTGCGTGACGACGTCGAGCGCCGTCGTCGCCTCGTCCATGATCAAAAGGCGGGGGTTAAACAAAAGCGACATGGCGATGGCGACGCGCTGCAGCATGCCGCCCGACAGCTCGTGCGGATAAAGCCGCCACACGCGGTCGCCCAGGTTGACCAGCTTGAGCAGCTCGACGGCGCGCTCCTTGGCTTCGCCTTTCTGGGCGTTGGGCGTATGCACACGGTAAATGTCTTCGATCTGTTCGCCGATGCGGTGCACCGGGGAAAACGAGCTCATGGCCTTCTGAAAGACGACGGACAGCTCTTTCCAGCGCAGATCGGCCAGCGCCTTGTCATCGACCGTCAGCAAATCGCGGCCCAGGAAGTCGGCCTTGCCGGTGACTTCGGCCGTGCGCGCGGGCAGCAGCCGCAAAAGGGCCATGGCCAGCGTCGACTTGCCGCTGCCCGATTCGCCGACAATGCCGACGGCGTCGCCTTTCTCAATCGAGAAGGACGCGTTTTTGACAGCGTAAACTTTTTTCTGCCGGTTTTTATAGGTGACGCAGAGATTGTCGATGGACAGTACGGTTTCCGACATTCTACTCACCCGCCTTTCCGTGTTTGGGGTTAAGGACATGGTTCAGGCCGTCGCCTGTCATGTAGAAAATGAGCAGGGTCAGGCAGATGGCCACGCCGCCGAAAGCGGCGATCCACCAGGCGCTCGTCAGGTACTGCTTGCCGTCATAGACCATCTGCCCCCAGCTGATGACGGTGGGGTCGCCCAGGCCGAGGAAGCTCAGGCTGGCTTCGAGCAGGATGGCGTTGGCCATGCCGACCGTGGTGTTGGCGACGACGGGGAAGACGCCGTTGGGGATGATATACTTCATCAGGATCTGGCGGCGGTTTTCACCCATGGCCTGCGCGCTCTTGACAAAGGTGCGCTCGCGCAGCGACAGCGCCTGTGCGCGCATCAGCTTGGCGTTGCTCGGCCAGGACGTCAGGCCGATGACAATCATGATATTGAGAATGGACGAACCGAACATGGCGACGATGAGCAGGACCAGGAACAGCGTCGGGATCATCAGGAACACGTTGATGAGCTCTGAGATGATGCGGTCGGCCCAGCCGCCGAAGAAACCGGCGATGCCGCCGATGATAATGCCCAGCAGCGCCGAGATAAAGGACGCGACAACGGCGACCATCAGCGAGGTGCGCGTGCCGTAGATCAGCATCGACCAGATGTCCTGCCCCAGGTGGTTGGTGCCCAGCGGATGGGCGGGGTCGCCGGGCGCGACGAGGGCGTCGGGCCCGAACAGCTTGGCGTCATATTCTGTGATGAGCGGCGCGGCCACAACAATAAACAGCAGGATGCAAATACCGATGCAGCCGGCCAGCAGCAGCCTGTCGCTTTTGATAGTCCTCAGGATCTTCTTGATCAGCTTCATGCTGCACCTCCTCAATAACGGATACGCGGATCGAGCAGCGCGTAAACGATGTCGACGACAATCATCGTCAGCGCGACCATGACCGAAACAACCAGGTACATGCCCATCAGCACGGTATAGTCGCGCTGGTTGATGGCCGTCAGCGTCAGGCGGCCGGTGCCGGGCCAGGCAAAGACGGTCTCGATAAGCGTCACGCCCGAAATCAAAAAGGCCATGGTGATGCCGAACACCGTAACGACAGGCAGGATGGCGTTTTTGAAGACGTATTTGTTGAAAATCTTGCGTTCGCTCATTCCGGTCGCACGGAAGGTGGTGATAAACTCTTCGTTCGTTACCTGAAGAACCGACGATTTTGCAATTCGGTAGTAGTACGGGATGTTGATAAGCACCAGTGTGCCGAGAGGCAGCGCCAGGTGGCGGAGCACGTCAAGGATATACCGGAAACCCGTGTACCCCGCGCGCACATCGATCATGCCGCTCGACGGCAGCAGGTTAAGGCGCGTGGCGAACAGGATAATCAGCATCAGGCCCAGCCAGAACGACGGCATGGCGTTCAAAATATAAGTCAGGCCTGAAAAAATAACGTCGATGACCGACCCCTCATGCCGTGCCGACAGGATTCCCATCGCCGCCCCTATAATCAGCGCGATGAGCGCCGAGGGGAAAACCAGCAGCAGCGTGGGCCCGATCTTTTCGGCAATCATGTCGACGACAGGACGGCTGTAAATATACGAGTCGCCCAGATCGCCGCGGATCGTCGTGGTCAGCTGGCGGTAAAACTGCACGTAAAGCGGCTGATCCAGCCCGTACTTCGCCATCAGAGCCGCACGCAGCTCGGGATCGTTGTTATCCTTGCCCATCATGACGCTGACCGGGTCGCCCGGGGCAATGTGGATCAGGATAAAGTTGATGACGAAGACAAGAAAGATCGTGATCAGTCCTGAAAACAGTCGTTTAATTACGTATTTTGTCATGTGTCTTCGCGCCGGCGCGCGAGCACCTCCTCCTCAATCTCAAAGTCAATGATTCGTAAATTTTCGGAAGCGCGGGCGCCCCGCCTTTTAAGCGCTTCCAGTTTTCTGCTCATCCTCCTCCGCTCAGCACCGCCGATGCAAAAGCGTTTGTTAAAGTTTTATTTTTGTATGAACCAGCTTACCACTTTTCATCTATTAGTCAATGCACATTAAAGCATTTATTTCAATTTTATGTCAAAAACAGGTCTTTTCACTTCATTTTCGTTGTTTTATACAATTATTTGATGCAATATTAGTTTATTTTGCCCACTTGATTTTCTCTTGCTTTTGTCTCTCGCTTGTGTCAAGATAGAGGCAAAGCTGCTGCAAAGTACTTTTTTGCCTCTTTTTTCCATGCACCAAAGCAGGGATGCGCCGCTTTGACATGGCGTTTTGGGATTGGACTGTCCGATCCGGCACACTTTTAGTGCGTCTGCTTTAGCGGCGGCCTTTGGCTTGATCCGTCCCCATGCGGCAGGCAGCCGCGCCGGCCCGGTTCCTGCGGGCTTTTGTGCCGCAGCCCTTGGAGAGGGGCTATAATCACTACTACTCTATATACTATAAGGTGATCTCCCATGAATTCCGAACGTATTTTATCCATGCTGTACGAGCTGTGCGCCATGCCCAGCGTAACGGAAAGCCCCGGCGAGGTTGAGGCGGCGCAGGGCATCGCCGACATGCTTCTGCGCATGGATTATTTCAAGGCGCACCCCGGGGACGTCATTGTGCATGACATTGCGGGCGATCCGCGCGGGCGGCGGTTTACGACGGCCCTGATGCGGGGCGGCGTCGCCAGCAAAAAGACCGTTATTTTATATGCGCACTTCGACGTGGTCGGGGTAAGCGAGTTCGGCGCTTTGCAGGACGCGGCGTTTGACCCCGTGCGCTACACCGCGCTGCTGCGCGAAGGGCGCATAACGCTCGATCCCGACGCACAGCGCGACCTGGACAGCGGCGACTGGCTGTTCGGCCGCGGCACATGCGACATGAAATTCGGCCTGGCGACCTGCATGGAAGTGCTGTACCAGGCGCAGGAGCAGATTGACAGCCTGGAAGGCAACCTGCTGCTGCTCGCCGTCTGCGACGAAGAGGGCAACTCGACCGGTATGCTGGGCAGCCTGCCGTGGCTCAAACAGCTGCGCGACCAAGAGGGTCTGGTTTACCAGGGCATTTTGGTCACCGAGCCTTATCTGCCCCGCGAAAGCGACCCGGAAAACCTGCGCCGCCTGCACGTCGGGTCGGTCGGCAAACTGCTGCCGCTTTTTTACTGCGTCGGCCGCCCGGGCCATACGCTCGACCCGTACGGCTGCCTGTCCCCCAACCTGCTGACCTCGAAAATCGTCGAAAAGCTTGAACAGAACCCCGCGTTCTGCGACTGCGCGGGCGGAACCTATTCGCCGGCGCCGCTGTGCCTGAAGCAGACCGACACCAAAGACGTTTACACCGTGCAGACCCCCGTCGCGGCCTATGCCTACTTTAACCTGATGACCTACCGCCGCAATCCTGACACGGTGCTGCGCGAAATGCTGGATATCGCCCGCGAAAGCTTTTCCGAGGTGCTCGACGGCCTTGCGCGCCGCCGGCGTGATTTTGAGGCCCTGTCCGGGCGCAGCATGGCGGATAAGCCGGCCTTTGCGCCCAAAGTCCTGACATGGGGCGAGCTGTGTGCGCTGTGCGTTTCGGCGCACGGCGACGCCTTTACCCGCCACATGGCAGCGTTCACCGCTGCCAACCCCGAGCGCGATTTCCGCGAGCTGACGGTACAGGCTGTGGCCGAAGCCCACAAATTCTGTCCCGACCGCGACCCCATGATCATTGTCTGCTTTGCGCCCCCCTATTACCCCAACTCCCCGCAGCTTCCCGAAGGCGGCACTGTCGCGCGGCTGTGCGCCCACCTGGCTGACATCGGCGAACGGCGCTACGGTGAACATTTTGTCGTCGATCCCACCTTTGACGGCATTTCGGACATGAGCTATATGAACATCGACCCTGCTGTGCGCACGGGAGACCTGGCGTCCAGCTTCCCCCTGTGGGGCAGCCGCTACCAGATCCCCGTCGGCCTGATCGCCGACCTTGCCCTGCCTGCCGTCAACATCGGCTGCCGGGGCAAGGACCTGCACCGCAGCACCGAGCGCGTCAACCTGCCTTATTCGCTGGGCGTCGCCGCCCCCATGGCCTGGGAAGCCGCCCTTTGGCTGCTGCGGCACTGATCCGACCCTTCCGCCCGGGCGAAAATCAGCGGCCGCGGCACGGGCCTTGGCACGCTTTTTCGGTTTTTCTGCGCAGCCGCCAAATTTTTTGAGTTTTTCGCACCGATTTTGTGTGCTTCCCCCCCTGAAAAGGCTTGACTTTTGTCTGTTTGCGATTTATGATAATTATGGACTCCGGAAAAAGGGCCCATTCCCGCCAAAAGGGCGGAAAAATGCAACCCAACAACAATAGTGGAGGTAGCAGAGTCATGAATGCTTACATTGAAGAAGTACTTGCCAAAGTCAAGCAGCGCGACGCTCACGAGCCTGAGTTCCTGCAGACCGTCGAAGAGGTTCTGAAATCCCTCGAGACCGTCATTGATCAGCACCCGGAATATCAGAAGGCCGGCCTGCTCGAGCGCCTGACCGAGCCTGAGCGCGTCATCGAGTTCCGCGTCACCTGGACGGACGACGCCGGCAAGGTTCACGTCAACCGCGGCTACCGTGTCCAGTTCAACAGCGCCATCGGCCCCTACAAGGGCGGCCTGCGCTTTGCTTCCCACGTCAACCTGTCTGTTATGAAGTTCCTCGGCTTTGAGCAGACCTTCAAGAACAGCCTGACCAGCCTGCCCATGGGCGGCGGCAAGGGCGGTTCGGACTTTGACCCCAACGGCAAGTCTGACGCCGAGATCATGCGTTTCTGCCAGGCCTTTATGACCGAGCTGCAGCGCCACATCGGCCCGAACGTCGACGTCCCTGCCGGCGACATCGGTGTCGGCGGCCGTGAAATCGGCTATCTGTTCGGCCAGTACAAGCGCATCCGCGGCGCTTATGAAAACGGCGTCCTGACCGGCAAGGGCCTGTCCTACGGCGGCAGCCTGATCCGTCCCGAAGCGACCGGCTTCGGCGCTGTTTACTATCTCTGCGAAGTGCTCGAACACTTCAAGGACACCATCAAGGGCAAGACCATTGCTATTTCCGGCTTCGGCAACGTCGCGTGGGGCGTCTGCACCAAGGCCGCTCAGCTGGGCGCCAAGGTCGTCACCCTCGGCGGGCCTGACGGCTACATCTACGATCCCGACGGCGTCGTGACCGAAGAAAAGATCGCCTATATGCTCGAAATGCGCAACAGCGGCCGCAACAAGGTCAAGGACTATGCCGACAAGTTCGGCGTCGAGTTCTTCCCGGGCAAGAAGCCCTGGGGCCAGAAGGCTGACATCTGCATGCCCTGCGCCTATCAGAACGAGATCGGCATGGAAGAGGCCAACCAGATCCTGGCCAACGGCACCAAGTACTACATCGAGGTTGCCAACATGCCCACCACCAACGAAGCTCTGTTCTTCCTGCAGGAGAAGGGCCTGGTCGTCGCTCCGTCCAAGGCTGTCAACGCCGGCGGCGTCGCTGTTTCCGGCCTCGAGATGAGCCAGAACTCCGAACGTCTGGCCTGGAGCGCCGAAGAGGTCGACCAGAAGCTGGTCACCATCATGAAGAACATCCACAAGGCCTCTGTCGAAGCGGCCGAAGAGTGCGGCCTGGGCTACAACCTGGTCGCGGGCGCCAACATCGCCGGCTTCAAGAAGGTCGCCGACGCCATGATGGCTCAGGGCTTGGTATAATC